>CAYTRL010000386.1:0-5924 GCA_964439795.1 uncultured Thermodesulfobacteriota bacterium | reverse complement strand
AGCCACCTCTTCGTCCAGTTTCTTGGGCAGTATGTATACGCCCACTTCGTGTTTCTTGGCGGCCAGTGCGATCTGTGCCAGGCTCTGGTTCGTGAAGGAGTTGGACATGACAAAGCTGGGGTGGCCCGTGGCGCAACCCAGGTTCACCAGGCGACCGCCCGCGAGCATGAAGATGGAATGACCGTCTTCAAAGGTGTACTTGTCCACCTGGGGCTTGATCTCCGTCATCTTGATCCCGGGCCAATCGCTGAGGCCGGCAACATCGATTTCAGAATCAAAGTGACCGATATTGCACACAATGGCCTGATCCTTCATCTTGGACATGTGCTCGGCCGTGATGATGGCCACGTTGCCGGTGGTTGTAACATAGATGTCCGTGTCCTTGAGGGCGTCTTCAACCGTGATGACTTCATAACCCTCCATGGCCGCCTGCAGGGCGCAGATGGGGTCGATCTCGCTTACACGAACGGTGGCGCCGAAACCTCTCATGGACTGGACGCACCCCTTGCCCACATCGCCATAGCCGCAGATCAGCACCTTTTTCCCGGCCACCATAACATCCGTTGCCCGCTTGATGCCGTCCGCCAGTGATTCCCGGCATCCGTAGAGGTTATCGAACTTGGACTTGGTTACGGAATCGTTCACATTGAAGGCAGGAAAGAGCAATGAGCCTTCTTCCAGGCGATGATAGAGACGATGGACACCGGTGGTGGTCTCTTCGCTCGCACCCAGGATCTCGGGCACCATGTCGTGCCACATGCCGTTGTTGGACAGAACGAGGTCATGAACCAGCTTCAGGAGGCTGATCTCATCTTCGCTGGTGGCCGTGATCTCGGGAAGGGTCTTCTTCTCTGCATATTCGTTTTCCAGCTCGTAGCCGAGATGGATCATCATGGTGGCGTCCCCACCGTCATCAACGATCAGGTTGGGACCCTTGCCGCCGTCAAAGGTGAGGGCCTGCAGCGTGCACCACCAGTACTCGTCCAGGGTTTCACCCTTCCAGGCAAAGACCGGAACGCCTGTTTCGGCGATGGCGGCTGCTGCATGATCCTGGGTGGAGTAGATGTTGCAGCTGGCCCAGCGCACTTCCGCACCCAGGGCGGTCAGGGTCTCGATGAGAACCGCCGTCTGGATGGTCATGTGGAGGGAACCCATGATGCGTTTTCCGGCCAGGGGCTTGTCCGGACCGTAGGTCTTGCGGGTGGCCATGAGACCGGGCATCTCCTTTTCCGCAATCTCTATCTCCTTGCGCCCCCACTCGGCCAGCGCCATGTCTTTGACCTTGTAGGGCGGACGGTCGGTAATATCGAGTCCGAAGAGTTGAGCCGTGTTGTCCTTTACAGAAGCGACCATTGTCATTTGTTTCCTCCTTACCTGAGTGGGGCATGAGCTGCAGCCAGGATGATTCCCGGCCGAGACGTTTCATGAAACGGTTGGATAGACATGATTTCAAAATGGGCAAGCTCGAGAAACTGGCTTAATTCCTGCTCTGTAAATCCCAGCCACTGATCGCCGAACTTCTCTCGCATCCATTCCGCATCATGGCGTACAAGATCGCAAACCAGAAGCTTTCCCCCTGGAGAAAGGATGCGGCGCACCTCCTGCAGTACCGCAGGGGGGTCGGCCAGATGATGGAGCACCATGTTGAGCAGCGCGCCATCCGCCTCCGCGTCGGCCAGGGGCAGGTGTTCCAGCGTTCCGAGACGGAGCTCAACAGAGCCGGCCTGCCCGTCAGGCCGGCAGGAAAGGGTCCGGCCCGCCTGTTCCAGCATGGCCGGAGAACTGTCCACCCCGATGGTTCTGCCCACAAAGGGCGCCAAATAAGCCACCATCTCTCCGGCACCGCAGCCCAGGTCGGCTACGACCTTGGACCCTTTGAGCTGCTCCAGTATTCCGGCCGACACGTTATCGTCGATCAGTTCCTGCCGAAGTTTCGACCAGTGGGGGGCGATCCGGTCATGAAAGGCCCTTGATTTCTGGCGTCTCTTCTCCAGGCACAGAACCCTTCGGTTATCGTCTTCCCCTGCTTCAGGAAATTCCTCCCTGTGGAGCTTGATCAATTCCAGCTGTGCGCCTGTTCCTGCGGTACCGTTTTCATCGGCAGATTCATAATATGCCCAGGTTCCCTCCCGATGTACCCGGGCCAGGCCCGCATCGGTGAGCAGTTTCAGATGACGGGAGACACGGGACTGCCCCATTCGGAGAATATCCTGAAGCTCATTTACACTGTACCTGCCGTGGGTGAGAACACTCAGGATTCTCAACCGGGTTTCATCGGCAAGGGCCTTGTAAGTTTGAACAAGGGACATGCGAACAATCCTTATATCAAGATATATTGATGTATATGATCGCACGATTCCAAGGGGGGGTCAAGAAAAATCTGAAAAAACTTGTCACGGCCCGGGGGGACCGCAGAGACGGGTCACAAACGCTCGAACTCACTCCGGGCGATGATCTCGTCCTGCAGGGGGCGGCCCAGGTCCAGGAACATGGCCGAATACCCTGACACCCGAACCACCAGGTCCCGGTGCCTCTCCGGGTGGAGCTGGGCGTCCAGGAGGGTTGCGTTGGAAACCACGTTGGGCTGAAGCTCCATGCCCCCGGACGTGAAGTACCCCTTCACCAGCTGGACCATCTTTTCCAACCCTTCGTCGGTCTCGAACATCCGCGGCGGGAGTTTGATGTTCACCGCGCACCCGTTGGAGATCCGGCTGTGGTCGATCCCGGCGATGGAACGGAGCATGGCCGTGGGGCCGTTCCGCTCGGAACCGTTGGACGGTGAGAAGCTGTTGCTCACCGGTTCCCCTGCCCGCCTCCCGCTGGGGGAGGCGCCCAGGTAACTTCCCTCCAGTACGTGCATGCCGTAGGAGAAGAACCCCGGCCGGAACGGGCCGCCCCGGATCGTACGCTTCCGAGCCACCTCCCGGCAGAAAAAGGCCGCCACGTCCCGGGCGATGCTGTCTGCGACCGGGTGATCCATACCGTACCGGGGGGCCTTGTTCAACAGCCGCTGACGCTCCGACTCCGCCCCCTGGAAGTTGCACTCGAGCATCCTCAGCAGCTCATGCATGGACCAGGTCTTTTCCTGAAACACGAAGGTGCGGATCGCCGCCAGGGAATCCACCGCCGTGCCGAACCCCCGGCCGCCGATAGAGCCGAAGTTGTAATCGGCACCGCCGTCGGTCATGTCCCGGGCGCTTTCCACACACCCTGAAAGGGTGGCGGAGACCAGGGGGCAGGGGAAGTGGTCCCGGTACACACCGTCCTTCAGGTTGACCGCGCGGGCCACGGTGTCGATCATGAAGCCCACCTGTTTTTTGAAGGCATCCAGGAATTCGTCAAAGGTTTGGAAACGCTCCGGATCGCCGGTTTTGGGACCCACCCGTTTTCCCATGATGCGCAGGCGCCCGTTCAACATCGCCATCTCCACCGCGGCAGCGAACGAGATGTCGTTTCCGGAGGTGCAACCGAACGTGTTGCCGTCGCCCGTGGGCTCCACGCAGCCGATCACACCGTAATCACGGGCGTCCGGGCGGGACATGCCGCAGTTCTCCAGCGCAGGGACCACCGTCTCGTCGCAGAACAGGGCGGCCCCCGAAGTCCGGCGGTAGACCGACAACGCCTTGTCCCAGAACGCCCGGGGGGATTTCTCGGACAGCCGGATGGTGAAGCTGTTCCCCAGGGACTTCACATTGCCGAAGGCGTCCAGGATCCGGTAGGAAAGGTCGTTCACCGCGTCCTCTCCCCGTGCGTCCAGTCCGCCCACCGTGGGGGCACAGCTGTCCGAACCCAGTTCGTTGCCCGTCCGCTTGGCGGCATAGGGCAGCACCATCAGGTTGCTTCCCAGCTTGATGAGCAGCTCCTCCAGGAGCCGCACGGCGGTTTCCTCCCGGAGGACGCCTTTTTCCCTGTCCGCGGCGTAGAAGGGGTGGAGGTACTGGTCGAAGCGGCCGATGGCGAAAATCCCGGCCATGCCGTACGCCACCGTGGCGCACGCCTGGGTGAACCACAGGCTCTGAACCGCCTCGTGGAAATCCCCGGGGGGAAGCCAGGGGACCTTCTTCATCCGCTCCGCCATGTCCAGCAGTTCCTGCTTTCTCAAAGGGTCCTTTTCCCCGGCGGCTTCCGCCTCGGCCTTGAGGGAAAACCGTCCGGCAAAGTCCCGGACCGCGTCACAGCAGACAATGACCGCCTGCAGGAAGACATCGCCCCTTCGGTCCCCTTCCCGACGGGCCCGCTCCTGCCTGGAAAGCGCCCGCTCCCGGACCCCGGCAAACCCTTCCCGAAGGATATTTCCGTGCCCCAGGATCAGGTGGCCCTGCACGTCGAACACGTTCATGACAAAGGCCGGGTTGTTGTGGAGCAGTTCACGTATGCCGCGCACCACGTACCCGGGCCGGAGGCGCGGAACCGCCGATATCCGGCGCAGGCCGGCCGTGTCCAGGCCCTTCCGGGCCTGGTGAAGGGCAAGCGGGTTCAGGGAAGGGCGGAAATTCAGACCGTTCTTCCGATAGAGCCTCTTCTTCCGGTCCCGGACGGTTCTGCCCCGCCAGTAAGGGAGGATGTCGCGGAAAAGCTCGCGGCGGTCCTCCGGGTCCATACGGAACGGCTGCTCTTTTCGGGCCATCAGGAAATCGAGATCCATCTCCAGGATCGTGTTCACGTCGCCCCGCTCCACGGGAATGACCACCCCCAGGAGCTTGGAGGAGCGGTTCCCCGCCAAAAGTTCCCCGTCCCCGAGGGTCACGGTCATGTTGCGCAGGGTGTGTGCAAAGGCCAGGGCCGCTCGGAGGGCGGGGTCCTCCCGTTCCGTACACCGGTAGGACTCGGTGTAGCAGCGCGCCCGTTCGATGCAGATCTCGTAAGGCGCTGAAAGAACCCGGTCCTTGTACTCCAGGTTGGCGGGATGGATGGCCATGAGCAGTCTCTCCTTCTCGTGGGGCAGCGCCCCTGAACCGTTCAACCGCTTTCGGACAGGGCCTCCCTGCCCTCATCAAAGATCGTTCGGAAGACCTCTTTCGCCTTTTCCCGCTCCCCGGCCTTCAGGTGTCCCATGATGTGGCGGTACCTTTCCACCAGGACCTCGGGGCGGGCCACGATCGGCTCGAACAAGTTCGCTGTCCGATCGTAGATGTGACGGATGGAGTTGTGCAGCAGGATCATGACCTGGTTGCCCCCTGCGTGCATCAGCCGGTTCTGGATCTCGAAGTCCAGTTGCTGGAGCGTGCGCATGTCCGGTTCCGGCTTCCCGGTCTCCGCGGCCAGGTCGTCCACCGCGGCCTCGATGTCCGGGATCCGCTCCTCGTTCATGCTGTCCACGGCATGGAACATCATGGCGCAGCCGATGACTCCGCGCGCTTCGGCGATGTCGCACATGAGGCTTTGGACCCCGTTTTCCGAGGATGCGAGCAGCTCGGCAACGAAGTCGAACCCGGCGGTGGTCAGGTAATCGAGCACTGTGATCCGGCTGCCCTGCCGGACGGAGAGCAGATGGAACCGTTCCAGGGAACGCAGGGCCTCACGCACCACGTTCCGGGTCACGTTGAACCGTTCCGCCAGGGTCCGCTCCGAGGGCAGGCTGTCGCCCGGCTTGACCTTCCCCTCCACGATCACGCGGCATAACTCTTCGGCCAGCAGGTCGGAGGAGCGGGAAAACTTCTTGATGGGCTGAAAAAGATCTTCCGGAACAGGGCCGTTCTTCATGGATTCTCCTTAAAAAACGAGAATTGGGTGACTGGTACTACCAGTTTACCATTCAGTGGCTTCCTGTCAATGAAAAATATGCTTTAGGGGTAACTGTTCAGTGAAGGGTTCCGTGGGTCTGGGGGGGGGCTGAGACGGGCGAAAGAAAGGATCCCATTGTCGAACGTTGCGAGGGTCCGCCAGGACCCGCGGCAACCCCCCGGCACCGCATTCCTGCTGCC
>CAYTRL010000385.1:0-5943 GCA_964439795.1 uncultured Thermodesulfobacteriota bacterium | reverse complement strand
GGCCCTGGAAGATTTCCAGAAACAGTGCAATGAAAACAAGCGACTGCGGAGGATGCAGCGGGACTGGACCAAGGTCCTGCATTACAGGGCAACGGACACGGGGGATGCTTTCACCATGACGGTGGCGGCCGGGGAATCCACCGGTGTGATGATCGGCTGCGAGGGCACACCCGACGTTCTGGTGGAAGCGGACAGCGAAACCCTTTGCGACATGTTCTGGGGGGACAATAACCCCACGCAGAAATATATGCGAGGGGAGATCAAGGTGAAGGCATCCCAGGAGGATGTAATGCGCATCGACGCCATCACCGCCGTGATCTGGCCGGAGGTCTGACGTGGCCGTCATCGACGAGATCCTGGACACGTCCGACCCGGAAAGGATCCGCAGGGAGACCGAAGAGAACTACCGGGAACACGTCAACCCGTTCGCCTTGCGGATACTCAAGAGTGCCGGCCTGGACATCATCGAGGGCCGGCGGGAGGGAGCCTCGGTCTGGGACGTATCGGGCAGGCGGTACGTGGACTGCGTCACGGGTGCGGGCATCTTCAACGTGGGGCGCCGGAACCCCCATGTGGCGGAAGCGTTGAAGAGGGCCCTGGACGTGCACGACATGGGGAGCTGGATCGGAGTCCCCCGGGAGCGGGCGCTTCTGGCCCGAAAACTGGCGGAGATCACACCGGGGAACCTCAAGTTCTCCCTGTTCTGCTGTGGAGGCGGAGAGGCGGTGGAGGTGGCGGTGAAGCTGGCGCGGGCACACACGGACCGCATCGAGATCCTCTGCATGGAGAACGGCTATCACGGCGTGACAGGCTTCGCCCTGCCCGCTACGGGCCGGGACGTCTACAAGAAACCGTTCCTGCCTCTGGCGCCCGGGTACCGGCACATCCCCTTCAATGACCTGGCCGCCGCGGAGGAAGCCGTCACCGACGACACCGCGGCCGTGCTTGTGGAGCCGGTCCAGGGAGAAGGGGGGATCGTGCCCGCCGGCGACGGTTACCTGCGGGGACTGCGCACACTCTGCGACCAACGGGGCGCCCTGCTCGTGTTTGACGAAGTGCAGACCGCCTTCGGTCGCACGGGAAGGATGTTCGCTGCGGAACACAGCGGCGTGACCCCGGACATTCTGGTACTGGCCAAAGCGCTTTCCGGCGGGATCTACCCCCTTTCCTGCGCCGTGTTCACCGAGGAGATCAGCGACTTCCTCATGGCGCACCCGTTCATCATCATCAACTCCTTCGGAGGAACCTCCCTGGCCTGCACCGCGGCGCTGGCCGCCATCGAGTACACCGAGGAGAACGATCTGCCGGGTCGGGCGGAGGAGAGGGGCCGGCAGTTCCGGGAGGGCCTGCTCCGGCTCCAGGACCGGTACCCGGACCTGATCCGGGACGTGCGGGGCATGGGCCTCATGCTGGGGGTGGAGTTTCCCGAGGACAGCATCGGGCCCCGGATGGCCCTCCAACTCCGGGACAACGGGGTGATCTCCATCTACACCTTCAACAATCCCCGGATCATCCGCATCATGCCCGCCCTGGTCATCACTCCCGAGGAAGTCTCCCGGGTGCTGGAGGCCTTCGACCGTTCGCTTGCCGCCATCCGCGCCCAGGAGGAACAGCTCCGGTAACAGGGGGTTGAAGAACCCCGTTTCAACACCTATGAAAAAGCAATGGGCCTCAGAAGAAGTAGCTTTTTCATATCATCAGCCTGCAACCGTTCTTTCCCCGGATGCACCGAAGTCGCGCCGGTTTACTCTTCACGCCCGGCAGGGTACGCTGATCTGGAAAACCCCTTTTCACCCGAAAACACCCCGACAGGCCGGCGTCCTTTCCCCGAACGGTAGCCAGGAGGCATCCCATGTCCAGGGAGATCTATCGTCAATTGCAGCAGCGTCTCGACCAGTATTCCATGGGGTTCCCGGCCACCGAGTCGGGTATCGAACTGGAGATCCTCCAGCACCTTTTCAGCGAGGAGGACGCGCTCCTGTTCCTGGACATGACCCACAACCTCGAGTCCCCGGAAGCAGCAGCGGAGCGTCTGGGACGGTCCGTGGAAACCCTGGCGGCCCCCCTGGACCGCATGGCCGAGCGGGGCCTGCTGTTCCGTCAGAAAAAGGGGAGCTCTGCCCGGTATGCCGCCATTCCGTTCGTGCACGGGCTGTTCGAGTTCCAGGTCCGGGATCTGGACCGGACCCTTTCCGAGATGGTGGAACGCTACTTCGATGAAGCCTTTTCTACGGCCATGCAGGAGGGTGCAGATTATTTTCTCCGTCCCATCCCGGTCCAGGAGTCGATCGACGCGGCCCAGGCCGTGGTCCCTTACGAAGATGCGATGGAGATCCTGAGGAGCAAGCCGCGCATCGTGGTGACGGACTGCATCTGCCGCAAGCGAACGGGGATCCTGGAGAAGGGCTGCGAGAAACCGCTGGAGGCGTGTTTCATGTTCGGCTCCATGGGGCAGTACTATCTGGACCGGAACCTGGGCCGCGAGGTGAGCCTGGACGAGGCCATCGACATCCTGAACCGCTGCCAGGAAGCGGGCCTGGTGACTCAGCCGGCCACCTCCCAGAACCCGGCGGGCATGTGCAACTGCTGTGGAGACTGCTGCGGGGTGCTCACCGCCCTGAACAAACACCCGCGTCCCGCCGAGGTCGTTTTCTCCAACCGGTGCGCTGAAGTAGACAGGGAAGCGTGTACAGGCTGCGAGGACTGCCTGGACCGCTGTCAGATGCAGGCGCTGGACATGGATGGGGACGGCCTGGCGGTCGTGAACCCGGACAGGTGCATCGGCTGCGGACTCTGTGTGACCTCCTGCCCCGCGGACGCCATGCGGCTGCCCCTGAAGCCCGAGGAGAAACGCCGCGTTCCGCCCGAGAGCATGGCGGAGCAGATGATGCTCATGGCCCAAAAACGCGGCGTGATCTAACATGGGGGAACGCCGCCGCACCTTCCCTCCCGTCACCCGCTCGAAAATCTCGCTGGATACTGATAAAATGACAGTTTTTCGGGGAAGAGAACCCCGGAAAACCTATGACAGAGTTCCTGTTGTCGGCCCGTTCCTCATGCATCCATCGTTTCGGGCAAGTCGATCTTCCCGGAGGCCTGTTTCATGTCCTTGTTCAACCTGAAAACATTCATCCGGAGAGGGTTGTGGTTCGTCCACTTCCGATCCATGATCCAACTTCTGTTCCGGGGGTTGTGGTTTCGTCGGAACCGGGTTTTTTTCCTGTTCGAAGGCAGGGAATACACCTACGGGGAGACCTACCGGGAGGCCGCGCGCTACGCGGAGTACTTTCTTTTACAGCGGAAAGAAAGAGTGGACGCAGGCACCCTGGGAGAGAAAGAACGGCTCACGCTGGCCATCTACCAGGAGAACACGCCGGAATACATCTTTGCCGCCCTGGGCGCCGGGCTGAGCAATTCGGTCCTGTTCGCCATCAACACCGGCTTCCGCGGGGACACGCTTGCCGGGGTGGTCCGCCAGGCAAATCCGGCCCTCCTGCTCACCCAGGAAAAGCACCTGCCGGAGATCGAGCAGATCCTCCCGGCCGTTCCCGGCCTGTCGCCGGAGGATGTCCTGCTCCTGGGGGCCTCGAAGAGCAACCGGTTCAAAAGCCTCCGGCAGGAGATAACCGGGCAGGAGCAGGCGCCAAAAGTACCCAGACAGTACCGGCTCCCGGTGGATAACATGAGTCCGGTGCTGGTCATCTACACGTCGGGAACCACCGGAATGCCCAAGGGGGTCCCCTGCACCCACATCAAGATGGTGGGCGCGGGCCTGGTCGTGGAGCGGGCCGTTCTGCTCACGAAGAGGGACCGGGGGTACATCTCCATGCCCCTGTTCCACTCCAACGCCTGGTATATCGGCATCCTGACCCTGATGATCGCCGGAGGAAGCTTTGTCCTGAAAAGGCGGTTCAGCGCCAGTGCGTTCGAGCAGGACATGCTCGAGCACGGAGTCACCTTCCTGAACTACGTGGGGCAGCCGCTTCACTACATCATCGCGGCCCTGGAGAAAAAATACGGAAGCCAGGGGGAGGTGGAAACGGCCCTTGCCCGGAACCCGAAGAACCGGTTCCGGGTCGCCTACGGGAACGGGGCCTCGACCGTGGACCGGGAGAAGCTTCTGCGGTACCTGGGCATGAAACACATCTATGAGATCTATGGATCCACGGAAGCGGTGATCACGACCGCCAACAAGCCCGGGGATCCGCTGGACTCCGTGGGCAGGGCTCCCGGATCCGTCCTGATCCTGGACGAACAGGGCCGTCCATGCCCCCCGGGAATCGTGGACGACGACGGCCGGCTCATCAACTACGACACGGCGGTGGGGGAGATCTCCAGGAAGGTGCCCCGGGACAACCTCCGGTTCGACGGCTACATCGGGGGCGGGGACGCCGCCCACAAGAAGTTCCGGGACGGATTCTACCACTCGGGCGACCTGGGCCATATCCGGCTCATCCGCGGCCGGCGTTACCTGTTCTTCAACGGGCGCACGGATGACTGGATCCGGAAGGACGGGGAGAACTTCTCCGCGGAAAGTGTTCTGCAGGCCGCGCTCCGGTTGCCCGGCGCCAAGCTGGCCATCGCGTACGGAGCGCCTTGCGAGGTCTCGGATGAAAAGGTCATGATCACCCTGGAGATGCAACCCGGGGACGCCTTCCAGCCCCGGGAAACCTTCGACTGGTTCCGAAAGCAGCAGGAAACCGGCGGGATGGACCCCAAGTGGATGCCCGATTACATCCGGATCGTCGATGCCTTCCCGCTCACCAACACCCAGAAGATCCTGGTCCGCCCCTTCAAGAAGGAACACTTCAACCTGGAACAGAACCCGGAAATGAAGGTCTACTACATGCAGCGGGGAGACACCACGTACCGGGAACTGACCCGTTCCGGTTATGATGAGATCCAAAAGAGCTTCCAGGCAACCGGCCGCCAGGGTCTTCTCCGGCCGGGGGGATGATGCACATGAAGATTCCCCGATTCCTGTTCCCCCTGGTCCTGCTGGCGCTGCTGGCGGCCCCGGGGTGCGGCAACGATCTCCCGGATCCTGGGTCCGCAGGGCCCGTTTGCTGCGAAGGTGATTCAACCTCTGTGTGCCCGGCTTCGCTGGAGTGCGGACAGGGGTGCATGCGCCGGCACATCGAGGAGGGACGAAGCCTGAACGAGGAACGTATGCCCCTGTATGAAGCGCTCACCCGAGGCGACTCGCTGCCCATCAGCCGGATGCTCATCGGGTACGAAACGTTTTCGCTTCCGTTCGCGGACATCGTGGACGGCCGGGCGGCACCCTGGCAGCAGGAGGAGATCTGCCTCGCCTGTTTCGAGTTCATCTCCATGGAGGAGACCCCGCCCTTTCGGGAGACGTTCGAGGACGGCCCCCCCCTGCTCACGGATTTCCAGTCCCGGGATGCCCTCAAGCTTTCACAAGCCCTGCGGGAGGCATGGAACCAGGAGGGGTTCCCCGGTCTGAGCGCCGCGCTGGAGGAAACCCTTTCCGAACTGGAACAGTCCCCCAAGTTCCACTGCATGCTCCGCCACATCCTGGAGTCCATGCTGAGAATATCCAACCTGGCTCCCCTCTACGATCAGATGGCCGAAGCCAGGGGACTCCCCTCTCCGCTGGAAATTTCCACCATGATGGCGGATCTGCACTTCGTGGTTCTGGGCCAGGCCGTGCTGGCGGACAACATGGCTGCCCCTCTCCAGGCAGCCGACGTCCCGATCCTCTGCCAGGATGTACCGTTCATCCCACCGCTGCCGGAGGACATCCACTGCTGGCTGGGTGAAAACGAGTAGGGGAAGCGAGATTCCAGGGGCGGGTGTATTATCAGCTTGTGAAAAACTTCATGGGTGCAGGCTGTTCAGAAAGGTTTAGATGCAAGGCGCGCGCGATCCTGAGGAGGGAGCAACTGTGTTTTGTGTCAAGTCAGTTCACCTCTGAACAAT
>CAYTRL010000384.1:0-5962 GCA_964439795.1 uncultured Thermodesulfobacteriota bacterium | reverse complement strand
GGTTGGGGGCTGGCTCTGCCCGTCCGGGGCGGTTTTGAACTGCTGGACCGCAGAACCCTGCCCGTGCCGGAAAGTTCCAGGATCCTGGTGGCCAGCCGGCTGGCCAGGTTCTGGCTGTCGTTCTCCAAGGCCCAGGACCTCACCTTGCACCGTTGACTACCAGGGTAAGCTCTAGGAACCCTCTTCGCTTGAGTCGCCCCGGATGACCTTCTCCACCGCGTCTCCCAGTTCGTGGATCTTGTAAGGCTTCTTGATGACGCCCAGGAACCCGTACTCCCGGTAATGGGCCATCACCGGGTCGTTGGAATAGCCGCTGGAGACGATGGCCCGGGCTTTCGGGTGTTTTTTCAGTAGTTCGGCGATGGCCTCCTTCCCCCCCATGCCGCCCGGAATGGTCACATCCATGATCACCGCATCGAACGGTGTGCCCTTTTCCATGGCTCGATTGTAGGTCTCGATCCCCTTGGCGCCGTCCGGCGCGAAGGACACGGAGTACCCCAGCCGCCGGAGTGTTTTCCCGGCGGACCTGCGCACCATATCGTCGTCGTCGATGATCAGGATTCTGCCCTCTTTTTTCCCGGGAGGTGCCTTCCGGTCCGGGCCCGGTTCCACGGGTTTGTCCGTGGCGGGAAGGATGATGGTGAACGTGGTGCCCTGTCCCGCCTCGGACTTCACCCGGATGTGTCCTGCATGGTTGTTCACGATGGAGAAGGTGGTGGAAAGCCCCAGGCCGCTTCCCTTGTACTTGGTGGTGAAGAACGGGTCGAAGATCCTGTTCAAGTGCTTGGCCGGTATGCCCGTTCCCTGATCGACGATTGAAATCCGCACGTGGTTTCCCTTCCTCACAAGCGCGGAATCGCCGTCCTGCTCCATCAGGTTCTTGGCCCGGATCCGGATCGTGCCCCCCTCGGGCATGGCCTGGTCCGCATTGATGATCAGGTTCTGGATCATCTGGCTGATCTGGCCTTCGTCCGCCTCCACGGCCAGGAGGTCTTCCGGGATGTCGTACCGGCAGATCACGTTGGAACCGCTCAGCGTGAACTCCGTGGTTTCCACCAGCAGGCGGGAAAGAGAAATCGGCTTCTTGACCGGCAGGCCCCCCTTGGAGAAGGTGAGCAGCTGCTGGGTCAGGGTCCTGGCACGGGTGGCGGCCGTCTCCGCATCTATGAGCATCTTAGAGGTTTCTTCGTCCGGGTTCCCGAACATCTGCGCCATGGAGATATTGGTGGAGATGGCGGTGAGGATGTTGTTGAAGTCGTGGGCGATCCCCCCGGCAAGAACCCCCAGGGACTCCAACCGCTCGATCCTCGCCAGGTCCGCCTCCAGCTGCCTTCTCTGTTCGATATCCCGCACGGCAAAGATCAGGGAACTGGGTGTCTGCTGGAGGTCGCGGACCACGGATACGTTCACCTCCCCCAGAAAAGTGGTCCCGTCCCTTCTGACCAGGGGAAGTTCCAGGTTCCGGAAGGAGCCGCGTTCCAGGGCCTTGCCCAGGGCCTTGTCCATGGTTTCCCTGGCCTCTGGGGCGATACGCGCCCGCAGGTCGCCGCCGGTCAGCTCCTGCGGTGACCCGCACCCGAACTGATCGACCGTGTGGCTGGAAACCTCGGTGATGGTTCCCGCGGGGTCGGTGACGATGATGGAGTCGGGGGAGGTCCGGATCAGGGCCCGGTACATCTGCTCGGACTCCGCGAGGGCGGTTTCCGTGGCCTTGCGCTCGGTGATGTCCGTCACGATGCCCAGGATCGCCTGTTCCCCTTGATACTGGATGATCCGCGTGGCCAGGATGCCGTCGATCTTCTTCCCTTCTTTCGTGAGCATTGTATACTCGGTGGGCGGCACCTCCTCGCCGCCCATGTGCCGGCGGAAGTTCTCCCCGGCCCGCTCCCGGGAGTCCTCCCACATGAGAGACAGGAACTGGAAATCCGGGGCCGTAAACTCCTCGAAGCTGTACCCCATGATCTCCTCACACTTGCGGTTCACATAAACTACCCGGCCCTTTTGATTGATGAAGATCATGTTCGGAGAGTGATCGGACAGGTTGCGGAACTGGAACTCCGACTCCTTCTTCTCCTCTTCCATCTTCCGCCGCCTGGTGATGTCCCGGAAGGTGGAGTACAGCACCGGGATGCCGTCCAGCTGGAGGATCTGGGACAGCAGCTCCGTATGGACCCGGAACCCGTCCGAACGAATCAGGACCTTTTCTTCCGGGGACCCCGGCGCCCGGTCCAGGACGTACTCGTGAAACCTCTTCTCTTCCTCCGTCTGCTGTGAAGGGGGATAAATCTCCCACTGACGGAGGCCCCGGATCTTTTCCAGGGGGAGCATGAGCATCTCCGCGGCGGCCGGATTCGCATCCAGGATCTTTCCCGTCTCCGGGTCGGCGATGAATATGGCGTCCAGGCACCCCTCAAAAATGGAGCGAAAGCGTTCTTCACTCTCCCGGATCTTTGCGCTCGCGATCACCTTGTCGGTGATGTCCCGGACCGAAAGGATCACGGCCTCCTGCTGCCCGGACCCGCTTTCCACGCGGGCCGCATAGGCCTCGCCGATAAAGCTGGTTCCGTCGTGTCGGAGAAACCGGAGTTCCTGCTTCCAGACCTTTCCGTCCTGGTGGGTCTTTTCCAGGGTGGACCGGGCCTTGGCTTGATATTCGGGAGCCACGCGGTCGAACAGGCTTGTTTCGAGGATCTCCCCCCGGGAGCCGCAGGCGAACTGTTCCATGAATTGATGGGATACCTCGAGGATGGTCCCGTCCCGGGCGGCTACCAGAATAACTTCCGGCGATGTTTTCATGAGGGTGTTGTACATCGTCCCCGGGTGTCCTTTTTCCTCTGACTTATTCGAAAAAGTTCGCTGGACTCGCTACGCCCTATTTTTGCCACTTACCTGCTTCTTCAGGATCAGGCCCTCCATCCCCCGAAGCGTTATGTATCCCTCCGTGTCTTCCGGAGACCGAACAGGACCCGGAAGGCTGGAGGCAACGGGGTCCCACGACTCGCCCCGCTCCCAGGGAGCCGGAAACCGTGCAGGGGAACGGGAAAAATTCACAAGAACCTGGAAGGTCTCCTCTTCCTGGACGCGCCGGTATCCCAGGCAGGCGGACGGGAGGCCCTCGGTCCAGTGGAAGGAACCGGTCTGCAGTGCCGTGGATCCTCTCCGGATCCGGAGGAGATGCCGGTGGTGACGGAGCATGGAGCCGGGCAGGGCCTGCTGGTTTTCCACGTTGACCACGGCATGGTCCGGGTTCAGGGGCAGCCAGGGTTCGGCCGGGCTGAACCCTGCACCGGGGCTCCGGTCCCATTGCATGGGGGTCCTGGACATGTCCCGCCCCCTGTACAAAGGCCAGTAACGCTTCCCCAGCGGGTCCTGGATCGCATGGCGCGAGATCTTTCCGTTGCACATGCCCAGTTCTTCGCCATAGTAGAGGAAAGGGGTGCCCCGCAGGGTCAGCAGGATCAGGGCCGCAGCACGGGCCCGGTTGGTCCGGGTTTCTGTGGATTCAAAGGGAATGCCCAGGCGGCCGATGCTCCGGGGCATGTCATGGTTGTTCAGGACCCAGCAGGGCCACCCCTCCGGAGGCAGCGCCCGGTAGATCTTATCGATCCGGTCCCTGTATCCCCTGGCGTTCCACCGGGCCATGAGAAACTTGAAGTAAAAGGCCATATGCAGCTCATCCTCCCCGTTTCCCAGGTAGGAGGCGGCCACATCGGCCCCGTACTCGTAGGGGGTTTCCCCCACCATCATGCGTTCCGGATACTCATCGGTCACCTTCCGCATCTCCCGGAAGATCTCGTGGATCTCGGGTAGATCCCGGTCGTAGAGGTGCCGGTAACGGTCGTAGGCGATCAGCCCCTTTGTCAGGCCCGTCATCCCACGGGGGTTGTCGCGGAACTGGGGGTCCTTCCCATAGAAGTGCACCACGTCCAGCCGGAAACCGTCCACGCCCCGGTCCAGCCAGAAGCGCATGGAGTCGTAGATGGCCTTGCGCAGCTCGGGGTTGGCCCAGTTCACGTCCGGCTGCTCTTTCAGAAAGGAGTGGTAGTAGTACTGCCCCGAGGACTCGTCCCACTCCCAGCCGCTCCCCCCGAAGGTCGCCTGCCAGTTGTTGGGCGGCCCCCCGCCCGGCTTCGGGTCCTTCCACAGGTACCAGTCCCTGCGGGGGCTGTCGCGGCCGGACCGGGAATCCAGGAACCAGGGGTGCTGGTCCGAGGTGTGGTTGAAGACCATATCCAGGATAATGCGGATGCCCCGATTGTGGGCCTCCGCGACCAGCCGGTCGAAGGTGTCCAGGTCGCCGAAGTCCGTGTCGATGTCGCAGTAGTCCGAGATGTCGTATCCGAAATCCGCCATGGGCGACGGGTGGATGGGGGAAAGCCAGATCGCATCCACCCCCAGGGACCGTTTTTCGTCCCCGTTCAGGTAGTCCAGCCTCTGGATGATCCCCTCCAGGTCCCCGATGCCGTCTTTGTTCCCGTCCTGAAAACTTCTGGGGTAGATCTGGTAGATCACGCCCCCTTTCCACCAGAGGGGTTCCTGTTCGGGCTTTTTGTCGGGCATGGATTCTCCATTGCGGTTCATGATGGCAGTTCGAAAGTGATCGGGTTTTCGGCCCGCCGGATTCGAATTCAGGCAAAGAACAGAGGCGCAAAGGTTCGGCAGGGCACCTGGTTGGTGTAATCCCCCAGATACACCCTTCCCCCGGGAAACACGTACTGGCCGTTCAGGACGAAGATGCGCAGATCGCATTTCCATGTTTCCACGAGTCCCCCGCCCCGGGGCACGAGGATTTCCGGTGGGGGAACGAGCTTCATGGCCACATACTCTTCCGGGACGATGTCCCTCAGTGCGGTTTCCAGGTTTTCGATGGTGGGAATGTCTACCGGGCCGAACATGATCCCCTTGGACGCGTGAGAGGATATCGGTTTCAGGACGGTCCTGTCCGGTGGGCCCACCTGCTCCCGCATCCGGTCCGTATCCCAGCCGCTCCCGTCCGGACGGCGGAACAGGGAAAGGCGGAAGGTGGGGGGGATCCATTCCCCCAGGCTCCTCCGGCTTTCTTCCCCGATGTCCATGGCGCCGAGTACTTCCGGATCTGCCAGCAGAACCAGCGACTGTTTGTCTCCCAGGTACCAGAGGTAGGGGTGGTACACGAAACAGTGGGGCGCCTCCCAGAGAAGCCGGGTGTAGGCGGGGATCTCGCCTTGATGAAGGTTCCAGTCGAGAAGCGTGAGCCGGTTCAGAACCCGGTCCACGGGAAGTCCCCGGATCCGGATGCCGGATCCGTCCCATTCTACCTCCCTCGGGTCTGCCATCAACCCCGGGATCCCCTTTTTTTCCTTCAACCAGTGAAGGGTGTACCGGAACTCCCCGTACGTGATCTGTTTTTCAGGTTCCCAGTCGATAATCGCCACCCGGCCTGGTTCGGTGCCGCCCAGGATGTGTTTCAGGAGAGCCTCTTCACAGAGCGTCCGGTTCCATCCGGGGGAAAAGCAGGTGGCCCGGTAGCCGGGGACGCACTCCTCGAGGTATTCCCCATACCGGGTGAGCATGCCGGGATAGAGGCCCGACATTCCGGGGGGGAGGACCATGAACTCGATCATCTGCAGGCCGTCCCGGTCCAGGTGCAGGTCGATGCACCCGACACTGCTCAGGGGGTCGAAGTCGATCGGTTCAGGCCCCTCCGGGACGGGGCGCGTCAGCCGGCGGGGGAGGTTCTCCGCGGAAAGCAGCCGGTAACGGGGGTCGGCAATCGCCTTCCAGAGGACCGAAGCGAGGTGGGAGAACCGTTCCTGAAACCGGGCGTCCAGAACCAGGGGAACCGGTGAGATGGGAATGGCCCGGGTGGGGTGGGCCAGGAGGAAGAATTCTTCGGCCAGCGCGTGATAGAACCGCATGAACGCTTCCGGAGAGTAACCCTTTGCATAGGCGTCGCTCAGATACCCGGCATCCATGTCGGTTT
>CAYTRL010000383.1:0-5965 GCA_964439795.1 uncultured Thermodesulfobacteriota bacterium | reverse complement strand
CCTGGTGGCCGGGCTGACGGTGGAAGAGTTGATCGATTTCACCTACAAGATCCTGTGGCGGAAACTGCCTGATACCTGCCTGATCCTCAACCGGGTGAACCTGGCCGCCGTCTCCGGAACCGACCCGGAGGGCCTGCCTCCCTGGGTGCTCGTGTACTCCCTGTCCGGGCTGCGGCATTTTCCGGAGGAACGCCTGCGGTACATGGAGGCAGACATCGATGAGATCGCCGAAGCGTGCCGGGTGAGGCCCGTGCGGAAGATCGCCGGGGTTTCCGCGGACCGGCTCATGGACATCCTGGACAGGCCCGGGACGGAGCCGCACTGGAAGCTTCGTAATAAGGGTGGATGCCGGGACCTGTTCTTTCTGTGCACCCTGGACCGGGCGCCTGCATTCATCCAGGCCGTGGAACCCGCGTTGGAGAAGAACGGGGTCACCGGGGAGGATGTGGGTGTGTACATTCAGCCGATCCGTCACGGCACCGGTTGCCATATTGAGTTCAACTTCATGTTCGAGGCCGGAGAACCGGACGAGGTGCAGCGGATCGAACCCCTGATGGGGGAAGCCGGCGGTGCGTGCCTGGACCTGGGCGGATTCTTTTCACGCCCCTACGGTCCCATGGCGGAAGCGGTCTACGAAAAATGCCCGGACACGGCCCGTGCACTCAGAAAGGTGAAGGCCATCTTCGACCCCAGGGGGATCATGAATCCGGGACGGCTCTGTTTCGGGAAGGAGGCGTAGGGCATGGACAGAATGAGTGAGCTGAAGAGAGATATGGAGGGATGCTCCCGGTGTTCCCTCTGCAAGTGGGTTCCCATGGCCCAGATCAAGAGCTGGCGGTTTGCCAAGATCTGCCCGTCCGTGGACCGGTACCATTTTCATGCTTTTTCCGGCGGAGGAAGGCTGATCGCCTCGAACTCCATCCTGGAGGGGAGGAGCGAACAGAACGAGGCCGTTTCGGAACTCATGTACAAGTGCCAGCTTTGCGGTGCCTGCCAGGTTTCCTGCCAGGCCTACCGGGACGACATCGACCTGTCCGACGTGCTGCTCGAGGCCAGGGCCAAGTGCGTGGAGGAGGCGTTCGTTCTGCCGGAACACCTGGAACTGTTCGAAAGCATGAAGCGCGAGGACAACGTCCTGGGGATGTTGAAAAGCGACCGGGGGCAGTGGGCGGAAGGCCTGGACCTGCCCGACATCAGTACCCGGCAGGTGGAGGTGTTGTTTCACGCCGGGTGCCAATATTCCTACGATGAGGATCTCCGGGAAGCCGTACGGAACTGGGCCGTGCTCCTGCGGGATGCGGGGATGGACCTGGGGATCGCCGGCAGGGAAGAAGCCTGCTGCGGCGGGCGGGTTTTTGAGATCGGCTACCAGGCGGAGATGAGGAATTTTGCGGAGGACATGGCGGGAAGGGTGAAAAGCTCAGGCGCCGAACTGCTGGTGACACCCTGTTCCGATTGCTACTACACCTTCAAATATCTCTACCCGAAAGCGGGCCTGGACCTGGGGGTGCCGGTCCTGCACACCACGGAGGTTGCGGACCGGCTGATCCGGGAAGGGAACCTCCGGCCGGAAAAGAGCGTCCCCATGCGGGTGACCTACCATGACCCCTGTCACCTGGGCCGGCGGGGAGAGATCTACAAGTCCGGTTGGAACGGGGACAACAAGCTGCACCGGCCCGTCCGGTTCAAGCAGAGTGGATTGTTGGGGATCTTCGAGCCCCCGCGTGACATCATCCGGGCCGTTCCGGGAATCGACTTCGTGGAGATGGAACGGATCCGGGAGTACAGCTGGTGCTGCGGCGCCGGTGGGGGCGTGCTGGAGGCGTACCCGGAGTTCGCCGAGTGGACGGCCGCCGAGCGGATCGAGGAGGCCAAGGCCACCGGGGCGGAGGCGATCGTGACCGCGTGTCCGTGGTGCGAGAGGGTGTTTCGCGACGTGATCGAGGAACAGGGGGAAAAGATCCGGGTGCTGGACGTGATCGATCTTCTATCGATCTCCCTGGGAGGGACCTGACATGAAGACGTTGCCCGAAGAGATGTACAAGGAACTGGAAGAGGTGCTCGGCAAGGATCATATATCCCGGGAACCGGCCGTGCTGGACGGCTATGCCTGGCAGCCGGCCCTGAACCTGACCAGCGAGGAGTGGATCCCCCGGCCCGCGGCCGTGGTGATTCCGAAGACCACCGAGGAAGTCCGGGAGATCGTTCTCTGCTGCAACCGGCACAAGGTGAAGTTCAAGGCCCACAGCACGGGTTGGGCCGCCTGGGGCGGGCCGTCGGAAGAGGGTGTCTTGCAGGTGGATCTTCGTCGCATGGATCGGATCATCGAACTGGACGAGAAGAACCATTTTGCCGTGGTGGAGCCGTACGTATGCTGCGGCCAGCTCCAGGCGGAGGCCATGAAGAGGGGGCTCAACTGCCACATCATCGGCGCGGGCCCCAACACGTCCCCGCTGGCCAGCACCACCTCCGGCTGGGGGTACGGTGGGACCGGCCTTTCCACCGGCTATGGAGGCCGCAACCCCCTGGGTGTGGAATGGGTCCTCCCGGACGGGGAGGTCCTGCAACTGGGATCGCCGGGGTCCGACGCGGGATGGTTCAGCGGGGACGGCCCCGGCCCCAGCCTCCGGGGGATCATGCGGGGGTTCGCCGGGACCCAGGGGTCGCTGGGGATCTTCACCAAGTGCGCCATCAAGCTCTATCCCTACTACGGCCCCAGGGAGCCCAAGGTGGACGGCGTGCTCCTGGACGTTCAAACCGAGGTGCCGGAAACAGAAAAGATGTTCTTCGTGGTGGCGCCGAATTTCGAGAAGTTCGCGGACGTGGCCTATGAGATCGGCAATGCCGAGATCGCCTACTGGTTTGCCCGCTCCCCCCTGGCGGCCGGCGTGGACCTGTTCATGCCCCGGGCGGCGGAAAAAATCTTTCAATCTCCCTCGATACGGGCCCTGCTCAAGACCTTTCAGCACCTGGGGGTGGCCCTGCTCAGCTCGGTGTCCCGGCGGGAGGTCGACTATCAGGAAAAGGTGCTCAGGAAGATCGCGCTGGAGTGCGGCTGCTTCCTCGTGGACCTGCGCCGTATGCCCGGGTACGGGTTCTGGTGGTGGCTCATGGGGGTCCGGTCGATCCCCACGGCGCTCACCTTCCGGTCGGGGGGGGACTTTCTTACCAGCTACGGAAGTCCCGTGGAGTACGACAACGCCGTCCGGCAGGCCCGGGTGGCGGAAACGTGCAAGCAGAAATATATCGATCAGGGGGTCTTCCACGACGATTCGTCGGACATCGGGTGGGGCGGGATCTACGAAGGGACGGCCAACTGGGGCCACTGCGAGACCGCGGCCTTCTTTGACCGGCGGGAGGGGAACGCGGAGGGGCGCTTCCGGTACCTGGAGGAATCGGCGGAAACCTGTGAAGAGCACACCCTGGGGCTCGGACTTTCCAACCTGGCCCCGGGGGCCTGGAAGATCTACGGACCCAAGCTCTTCAACTACCACCTCTGGCAGGCGAGGATCAAGAAGGCCTTCGACCCGAACACGGCGGCGGATACGGCGTGGTACGTTCCCCCCATTGACGAGATGGAGGAATGAGAAGGAGTGTCTGTCGTACGCTCCCGTGAGAGGAGATGCAGACTTTCAACGCCCGTCCAACCTTGCGAGCCCTCAAGACAGCCGCACCTTTTTAATATTCAGGGAATCCAAGAAATGGTATACTGAAAAAACAAATGTTTAAAATGCATCGAGAGGAATCGACCATGAAAAAAGGGTCCTGGGTCTTCTGCGGGTTGTTTTTCTCCTTGCTTTCCAGCGGGTGCATTGTTACCGGGTCGCCCGGGGAAGATCCTGTTTACGTCTTTCCAGGCGCCTCCAAGATCTTCACCGCCTACACCTTTGCCGATCACGGGGACCTGGTCTGGACCCTGGACGATGTGCAGGTTCAGGCAGGGGGCAACACCTTCGAGTATACGGCGCCGGACAACAGCACGACCTTTCAAACGCTTAAGGCCCACCTGACGAACGCCCTGGGAAACGATACCTATGTGTGGAACATCACCACGAACGCCGAAGTGGTGGCCGGATCCCCCAACAATCCGCATGTCCCGTCCGGGCCCGGACCGTGGTTCGAGGGATGGTATACCCGGGTGAGCGATGTGGGCGGCAGCAGGTCAATCGCGATTATCGTCGCCTCCGCCCTGCCTCAGGGCCAATATTATACTCCGGGCCAGTATTACCCCGGTAAAATCAACGTATTGATCAGCGAAGGAGACGGCGCACCAACCTATTCTTACACCATCTACCCGGAACAGACGATGGCACTGGTTGACGGCGAACCCGTATCAACAAACCCGGTTCCCTATTCCATTGCTGATTTCGAATGGCTGGCAGAGGGTTTTGGAACCGTCACAGAGGACAGCGTAGTTGTTTCTATTCCAGGTGTTGTCGATGTAAACGTTCAAACGGAAAACAGGCTTCCTTTTAATATTTTCGATCCTGAAATAGGTCCCTATGCGGGTTTGGATGCCCTTCCGCTTCCCCTTCGCTGGTGGATTCACAGCCTGGGTTCAGATGCGACTTATCAATACACCGTTCACAGTGGAGATAACGCCGGAACATATAGTGGTACCGGGTATACCCATTTGGAGAAGAACTGGGGAGCAGCCTTTCCTCTGGGCTGGATCTGGACCCAGGGAATCGCCACCGACAATGAGGCGCAGTTTGTGATGAGTACAGCCGAAGTCGACTTCGATCTGTTCATTCTGGATACGTATATTGGCGCCTTTCGCTCGCCGAATGTGAACTGGGATTATATCTTTTCCATGCCGGAATTAACCTTTATCAGAGAACATGACGGCTGTGCAGGAACCTTCCGCTTTGAAATTATGGATCCAACCTTAGACCGGCATTTAATCTTTGATGCCTCGACACCACCCGAATCTTTTGGATATGTTTCAACGCCTTCTCCAACCGGCTTTGAACCTGAAACCGGCGTTGAATCCTTTTCTGCAACGGTTGATGTCTGGGCCTATCAAGGCGGTACGCTTCTGGACCATCAGATATTTTACAACGCGGCCCTTGAATTCGGCACGGGGTGGGCCTGCCTGGATTGAAGTATAAATTGGGGACAGACACCGATTTCACCTGTCCCCGATTTCCTGCTTTCCGGCCATGCTTTGGGATCTTTTTTATTCGATGGGGAAACATTTGGCAATCCCCGCTTCCGCCCGGACCTTCCTCCCACAGTTCGAGGAAAAACCCTTTCCGGCTGCCGGGATCCTGTTGTACGATTTCCTTGAGGACATCCTGGCAAGAGTGCATGACCGGAAAGGGTCCCGTTGGACATGAAAATCCGCGAGGATGAGATCAGGCACCTCGTCGAGGAATGGACCGGGAAGAAGGTCCGAGGCCCGCTCCGGGTATGGGATGACACCACCCATTATTTCCGGATCGGCGGGGGATCGGTGGTGTGTCTGGGCGGCAGGTACTATTACGTGACCGGGGATGCCAGGGAGGGGCGGTTCGGCATCGAGGATCAACCCAAGTTCTGGGTCAAGTATGCCGTGGACCTGGAACGCGCCCGCAAGAAGGTGATCAAGCTCGTTTTTCATGAAACGCTGGAACTCCATGTGGGACCCCACCGGTTTCCCGGAAAACGGAGCCCGAAGAAAGAAGCACGGGTACTGGATGTGGTCCGGGGGCAGCCGGGGTTCATGCAGGGGGTGTCGGTGAAGGATACCGCGGGCAACCTGGTCCGGGTGATCGATTTCATTCCGGGCCCGAGCCTTTACGGCACCCTGAGAGACCTGGACATGGATCATGAGGCTTATTTTCATGAAGAGCTTCCGGGCATCCTGGCGAAATTGATGAAGGCGTTTGAAGGGATCGAGTTCCTCCGGCGGCAGGGAGAACATCACGGGGACATCCGGAACGACCATCTGCTCGTTGAACCGGATGAGGGCAGATATATATGG
>CAYTRL010000382.1:0-5968 GCA_964439795.1 uncultured Thermodesulfobacteriota bacterium | reverse complement strand
GCCAAAACGGTTCAGACTGCGACGATGGCAACCCCTGCACGGATGATGCCTGCAAGGACCATGCGAGTTTAAACACAAACAACATGATTCCATGTGACCATGCAGACGGTTGTACCATGAATGACGTTTGTTCCTCGGGTGTGTGTTCCGGTGAACCTTTGGACGCGGACGGCGATTCCTTTGTAAGCGATCTCTGCGGCGGGGACGACTGTGACGACGACAACGGGCAGGTGAATCCGGGGGTAACCGAGGCTTCCTACGGCGACCCCGTTTGCGAAGACGGTTTGGACAACGACTGCGATGAACTTTTCGATATGGACGACAACGGGTGCCGGGAATGCATCGTGCCGGATGACTGCGACGATGGGAACCCCTGCACGGATGATGCCTGCGTGGAGTATGTTTGTGCAATCACAAACAACACGGTTTTTTGTGACGACGCCGACGAATGTACCATGAACGATGCCTGTTCCGGGGGCGTGTGTTCGGGCGAACCTTTGGACGCGGACGGCGATTCCTTTGTGAGCGGTTTCTGCGGCGGAGACGACTGCGATGATGACAACCCGGAAGTGAATCCGGGCGTTGTGGAAGGCCCCGAGGGGGAGGGGACATGCTCCGACGGTCTGGACAACGACTGCGACGGTGAGACGGATTCCCTGGACCCGGACTGCACCTCCACCGGGGCAATCGTGTCGAACCATACCGCCGCGGCCGCGTTTTCCTCCGTTCCCCCCGCTTACGTGCAACAGGCCAAGGCTGCGTTCCGGATGGCCTACGGCCACACCTCCCACGGCAGCCAGATCGTTACCGGCATGGACCTCCTGAAAGGCGAGTCAGGCTCCCTTTACTGGTTCGATTCCGACGGGTCGGCGGGCGGGCTCTCCCTGCACGACAGGGTGCCCGCCGGGGATCTGGGCAACCCGGACCGGGTCACCTGGGCCCAGAGAACGCGCGACCTCCTGGACGCGCCGGGCAA
Organism: uncultured Thermodesulfobacteriota bacterium; assembly: GCA_964439795.1. Classification (GTDB taxonomy): domain Bacteria; phylum Desulfobacterota; class DSWW01; order DSWW01; family DSWW01; genus CAYTRL01. Next base: position 4,992 of record CAYTRL010000382.1, on the reverse strand, counting down.
CGACAGGAACCTCATCCTGTGGTCATGGTGCGGACAGGTCTCCTCCGCGGCAGAGGCGGACATCGACACGTATCTGAGCTTGATGAGCGGGCTCGAGGCGGACTACCCGGGTGTCACCTTCATCTACATGACCGGCCACCTGGACGGGTCCGGTGAGGGCGGGAATCTCCACCTGAGAAACGAACAGATACGGGCATACTGCCTCGCCAACGACAAGGTCCTTTTCGATTTCGCAGACATCGAGAGCTACGACCCGGACGGCAGTTACTTCCTCGACCGTGGGGCGGACGATACCTGTGATTACGACAGCGGGAACTGGGCCACCGAATGGTGCGCAGACCACCCGGGGGAATGCGCGAGTTGCTACTGCTCCCATTCCACATGTCTCAACTGCCAGCTCAAGGGAAAGGCTTTCTGGTGGATGATGGCCCGTCTGGCCGGTTGGTCCGGGCAGTGATGTGTATGGCGATACAAGAACTGATCAGCGGAATATGCCTCTTTCCTCTGCCCCGGCTGTCACAGAGAAAAACTTGATGCGTTTCAAGCAAACAACGCTCCGGGTTCAGCGGTCCAGCACCTGGTGCGGGGCCGTCTGCACCCCACGGTCAGGCGGTTTTTGATTTTGCGACCACGATGCGATAGCCGAAGTCCATGTTTTCGGAGTGCAATAGATGGTGGTAACGTTGCGCCCATTCACCGGACTGAAGATCTGTTTCCAACCGGCACAGCCCGTCTTCAATCTCTCGAACTCGCGAGAATGTCGATATCGCGCTCCTTACGCGTTCGTCAAGATAGGCGTGGGGACGGCGCCAGTACGCACACAGAAAACCGTCCGTACAATCATGCGGAATCGGCACCGGAATGACTCGAAGAGGGCCAAGGATCTGAGCGAGGTCTTCGATCGGGGGAAACAGGGGTTCGTCGATCTCCCGGATCTGCGCCAGATAGTCGAGCAGCCAGAAATCCTGCCCAAACCCGATCCATGTCAGAAGCACGATCTGGTGTTTCGCGACCCGACGCGCCTCGAGCAGACCTCTCTCGATGTCTGACCAGTGGTGGATGCTTAGAACGGCCATGGCGGCGTCAAACGTCCTGTCCTTGAACGGGACGGACTCAGCGCTGGCCTGCACCACCGGTGAAGCGTTCCCGGGCCTCTGCGAGATCATCAAACGGGATGGCTCCACAGCGATCAGGTCTCTGTCCGTCGGCTCGTAGGAACCAACGCCTGCACCCAGGTTCACGATGGTGGAAGCCTGGCGGAGTTCTGCATGGACCGCTTGTGCAATTCTTGGGTCGGGGCGGCGATACACACTGTATCGAATGCCGATGGTATCGTAGAGGGTCTGCACGCTGGCGGTCCTCTTTTCATCAAGCCGGTTCACACCCGGGTTGGGCATATTCAGGAATAACAGAAAACCCGAAAGAAAAAAATCGACACCCCCTTACGAGGGTGCCGATTCTTGAACTCTTGTTACAATACCCGTTCCAGTCTCTCGCGGGGCCGGGCTCCGTTGGACAGGTGCCTGGGATTCCCCAGATCAGGAATAGTGCTTCATGATCTCCAGGGACTGGTCCATCACGTTGTTCAGCTTCTTCAGGTTGGACTGTTCGGTGATCTTGCCCCACTGTTCCGCAACGTCTTCCGGCGTGGCCGGGTTTTCACCGAGAAAGGCGCCGTCGTTCACCAGGATGAAGGCGCTCTGAACCAGCCCGGCACCGGCGCACAGGATCTGACCGGAGTCCCCGCAGGTTTCGGAGCACAGGTACAGGACCACGGGGGTGACGAATTCCGGGTTGAGCTTCTGAAAGACATCGGGCGGCATGATGTCCTCGGTCATGCGGGTACCGGCCACGGGGGCCAGGGCGTTCACCTTGATATTGTACTTCTCTCCCTCGATCCGCAGGGAGTTCATGAGCCCCACGAGCCCCAGCTTCGCCGCGCCGTAGTTGGTCTGCCCGAAGTTGCCGAACAGGCCCGTTCCCGAGGCGGTCACCAGGATCCGCCCGTATCCGTTCTCCCGCATGTTGAGAAAAGCGGGCTGGGTCACGTTGTACGCCCCGTTCAGGTGGACATCGATGACGGGGTTCCAGAGGTTCCCGTCCATCTTGGTGAAGCTCTTGTCCCGGAGGATCCCGGCGTTGTTGATCACGATATCCACCTTGCCGAACGCTTCGATGGTCTGACGGACGATGTTCTCCCCGCCCTCCTTGAGGTGGACGCCGTCGTAGTTCGCCACGGCCTCTCCGCCCGCGGCCTTGATCTCGTCCACCACCGCATCGGCCATGTTGGATCCGCCGCCCGAGCCGTCACGGGTTCCGCCGAAATCGTTCACGAGCACCTTGGCGCCACGCTTGGCCATCTCCAGGGCATAGGTTCTTCCCAGGCCGCCGCCCGCTCCGGTCACGATGGCAGCTCTTCCTGAAAAATCGATCTTTCCCATCTCGTTCCTCCGTGTTTCCATAGGGGTTTTCGATTGTGTACGGGTCCGAGCCTTCTTGAGCCGAGGGTTCCCTACATAATGGGAATCGGCGGAGAAGTCAACATGGTGGGGGCCCAGGCGCCGTCAGTCCGAGACCAGAACCTCGAGGATGCCGGTCCCCTGAAAGTCGCCTGAAACCTCCGGGGACTGGATCCGGCAGCTTGTCTTTTCATCGAAGATGTAGCTGAACGAACGGATCCCGAACAGGTCCAGCACCTTTTTCTGAAACGAGCTTACCGCTGCCAGGAGGTCCACACGCTTGAGCAATTCCCCCTCGGCGGTGCACTCCAGCTCGAAACCCTCGGCCCGGTCCTTGAGCAGGAAGCTTTGCGGCACCTCGGTGGAGCGCTTCTCATCCGTATATGTCTCCGTCACCTGCAGGGTGTAATCGTGGCTCACCATGACAAGCTTGTCCCGGTAGGTGACGATCATGGACGGCACGCGGCCAGGGCTGTATTTCTTCGGCTCGGGGTGGTATTCCAGGGCCGTGATGAAGACCTCTCCCACCTTGACACGATAGGCGTACAGAACCTTGCCGAAATCTGTGGGGAGGAAGGTCTGCCGTACGTGATCACTGTACCCCCACCCGGATAGCGACACCTCCTTCCCCTTGTGTTTGATTGTCCCTTTCACCTTCAGGTCCGGCTGGTAGGTGATGTCCATGTATTCCTTCTTCTTCGGGCTCAGGTAGATCCTGCCGCTGCCGTCCCGAAGGGCCGCAACCCGCGGTGTGAACGTGAGGTCGATCACGTAGCCCAGCTCATCGATATGCAGTTGCTGCCGGTCCAGTGTTCCGGTGATCCGGTTCGGTCCGAATTTTACAAGGAGGCGGTCCGTGGCGATATCCAGGTCGTCCTTTTCGAAGCTGTCCGCAAAGAAGTGGCGGGTACCGTCCGGCAGGTACAGGCTGAAATCCAGTGCGTACTGCTTGATGAGGAAGTTGATTCTCATCAGGTTGAAGTGGCAGAAGAAGAGGGTCCCGTCCTGGGCCATGGCCAGGAAGTACCAGCACTCCCCGTAAGGCCTGCGGCTTTCGTCCCGGAACCACAGGTCTTTTTCCTGGACCGGCGGCGCGTTTCGCTGATGATGGGTCAAGGTGGGGTGGAAGACCTCGAGCTCGGTGGGTCCTCCCCATGCGTTGGGCAGGGAGAGCAGCGAGCAGACCAGGGCCGTGGCAATGATCAGGGCCGGAAAAAGAAAATCCGGCGTCGGGTTCGATGAGCGTTCGGTTCGTGTTTTCGCTTTCAAGGGTTTGTCTCCTCCATGACCAGGGCCGCAGCCCCGTAGATTCCCACGTCCCGGTCCAGCCGGGCTCGAACGACCGGGGTTTGTGCTGCACACCGGTTGATGGTGCGCCGAGGCAGTTCTTCCCGGATCGGTTGAAACAGGGGTTCGTCGATCCGTGCCACACCGCCGCCGATAACGATCACTTCCGGGTCCAGCAAGCTCACGATGCTGCCCAGCCAGATCCCGATGAGGGTCCCGGTTTCCCGGATGATCTCCCGGGAAAAAGGACAGCCCTTTTCCGCTGCCCCCGCGATCTGCTTCATGGTGAGGGCATCCCAGTCACCTCCCGTCTCCCGGGCCAGAAGGGCGGGCTTTACCGTCATCCCCTCCAGCTTTTTCTTAGCGCGCCTGGCGGCGTTGGTGCCGGAGGCGTAGGCTTCGATACAGCCCAGGTTTCCGCAGTTGCACCGGGGGGCATCGTCCCGGTAGTTGATGGTGACGTGGCCTCCCTCCCCGGCCATGCCGTTCTTTCCCAGCAGGATCTTCTTGTCGAGGATAATGCCGGTTCCGATACCCGTACTCACCGTGACATAGAAAACGTTCCGGAACCCGGCGGCGGCCCCCCACAAGACCTCCGCCAGTCCCGCGGCGTTGGCGTCGTTTCCCAGGTGGACGGGAACCCCGTAGCGCTCCTTCAGGAGGTCCCGCAGGGCCAGGTTTTCCCATCCTGTCAGGTTGGGGGGGTTGACGAGAACCCCGTATTCCGGGTGCAGCGGGCCGGGAGCGCAGGCCCCGATCCCAGTTACGGAAGCACCCGTGCGGCGTGCGTTTTCGAGAAGGTCTTCGATGACCCGGTGCATCTGTCCGGACGAATGCGTGAACCCCTTTTCCTGTTGTGTGGGGAGTTCCTGCCGAGCCGCCAGCTTTCCCTGTTCCGTAACCAGGCCTCCGGCGATCTTGGTTCCACCGATGTCGATTCCCAGGATCAGGGGGTCCATGAGCAGATTCCTCCACCGGAATCTTTTTATTGAAGGGGCTTTTTCGAACGTGTCGGGCCCGTTACATCGGCCTTGTTTTCCGGAATGGATCCGGGCAGCTGAAAACAGATGTTTTCCATGAAAAACCTCCGGGTTCATTTTGTCAACGTTCGCGCCGGCAATCCCGGGCCCCGGGGGCTTCATGTCCCTTTTTTTCAGTACGTTTTCGACGGGAGACCCGGGAAAACCCCTTCATGCCGGTGACATCGGCATAATATGACAAAAAAAGGATGAAATTGTTTGTTTTT
>CAYTRL010000381.1:0-5984 GCA_964439795.1 uncultured Thermodesulfobacteriota bacterium | reverse complement strand
TCCGGGTCGGCATCGTCGCAGTCTTCCTCGGGATAGGTGCACAGCGGGCTTGCCATGCTGCCGTACCCGTCTCCGTCCTCATCGCTGCATCCCACGGCCAGATGGTGCACCCGGGTGGTGGGGCAGGGATAGCTGTCGGTGACGGTGAGGGTAACGGAACCGCTGAACGGTTCGGTATAGGTGTGTGTGCAGTCCTCCGTTGTGTAGTCGGTGATGCCGTCAGCATCCACGTCCCACGCGTAGGCGTATGGGGGAAGGCCGCCGCTCACCGTGCTGTCGAACGATACGAGCTCATCCACCAGGGCCGGGTTGGGCAGCAAGGTGAAGTCCACGCTCGGCCGGGGGCACTGATCGACCCCGTCCACGGTGACGGCCCCGGTGTCCCCCGGGTCCAGCCAGTCCTTGAGCCGGGCGGCAGCCGTGGCGCCGGTGTCCCAGGACACGGAGAACCGGCCGTACCAGTCGGCGTCATCGTTTCCGCAGGCCGCGTATCCGCCGTGCAGCTGGCCCACGATCCGGTGGTCCTGGTTCCAGAGTCCGGAACCCGACGACCCCCCCTCAGTGGTGCCCACGTCCCAGTCTTCCACCCGTATGTGAGTGCTGTCTCCGGGGGACGCGGCGCCCAGGTAGGATGTGGTGGTGAGGGGGTCGTCTTCAAAGCTGATCCGTTTCTCGTCCGTGCTTGGGTGGTGGATGGCCGTGGCGCTGGTGGGGTCATCGTCGCTGTTGTCCCAGCCCGCCCAGTGGACGTTGAACGCCTCGTCCGGGTCATCGTCCAGTTCCACCAGGGTGAAATCGGACCCCGATCTGGCGGCACGGAAGATCGCTCCGCTGTTGTACTGATCCAGGGTGCCGTCCAGCGGGCCATCACAGGTGGATGTCTCGTAATTCCAGTAGACCACCAGGGAGGCCGCGTTGCCGGCGTTGATCCCGCAGTGGTGCGCCGTCATGAAGTAGGGGGTGTTGTCGTTCTCTGTGTTGTTCACCATGAAGCCGCTGCAGAAGGTGGACCCCCCTGTGGAAATCACGGCCACGGAGCGGATCTCGTCCCGCCAGAGGTCGCCCTCCGGGCAGATGACGTCCACATTGCAGCTTCCGGACTTATCCGCTCCTGAGACCCAGAAATCCTTGTAGCCGTGGTTGACCGCGGTGAGTTCCAGCTTCAGGTAAGGCAGCATCTCGTCCGGGATGACCAGCTCGATCACGGCTTCCCCGCCTAAAACCACCGGGGTCCAGAACTCCCCGTGCACGTCGTTGTCCTGGTCGGTGAACGGTCCCCGCACGGAGGTTCCGTCCGGGCTGTACACGAACAGTTTTCCTCCGGCAGGCATGAGATAGCGCCCGAAACCGAAGTTCAGGGTGGATGCCCCCTGTGAGAGCACCCGCAGCCTCCAGATCCGGTCCCCGTTCTCCAGTGCCTCCCAGGTGCCCGCCGTGCGAGTCGTCTTGCTCATCGCAAATGGCACGGCGAACCGGGGAGCCAGCCCGGTCCGTTCCCGGTCCGCATCCTCAGCATCTATCTGTGCCTTGTCCACGGAAGGCAGGACGATCTGTTCCACGGATCCGAGGGGTTCGACGTTCAGGGTGAGGCCCGCCGGGAGTTCCTTTGCCGCCGCAACCGCCGGGAGTACGAGACCAAGTATCAGCATCATGCAAAAGACCGTGGTGGGTGTCACAGGAGTCGAATTTCTTTTCATTTTCTGCTCCTTGCAGGGCTGGGGGTGGTTGATCTTCGTTTGCACTCGATTTCTGGAAAGGTTGTCTTTCAAGGATATCCCGGAACATCCAGGGGAGTCAAATTTATTATATTTCAAGGAGTAATGTTTTATTTGTCTTTCATTGCTCTTTCGGCAATGCGCCCAACAGGGGAGATTGCGGGCGAAGTCGATATCTGCTGTCAGCTATCGGCGTTCAGCATTCAGCTCCACACCACCCGTCCCTCACAAACAAAAACACAAGGTTGGAGATTGCGAGCGAAGCGACCCCCCAGTCCAGCGGGATTTGCTTTTTGTCACAGGGGGGTTGCCGCGTCGCCTACGGCTCCTCGCAACATTCGCCATGAACAGACCGGCAGCATCAATTAAAGGAGCCTCTTTCGCGGGGATGATTACAACCGGATGTATTTCAACATCCTCCCGGCGAAAACATCCGTCTTCGTCGGGTTTCGGTGAGGAAGCGGGGGTTGTGTCGGCGTTGACACGCACCGGTCTCGTTCGGTACACCTGAACGCTGGTTTCAGAACCCCTGGAAGAACCGGACAGCATGCCGGCCGTAACGAAAAGCACCGGCATGCTCCCTGTGAGAAAACGGGAACCGTTCATGACGTCCCTCACGATCCGCGGAAAGAAGATTGCGCTGATTCACGACTGGCTCACCGGCATGCGCGGGGGAGAGAAGTGCCTGGAGGTTTTTTGTGAGCTGTTTCCGGACGCGGACCTCTTCACTCTTTTCCATGAGCGGGGGAGCGTCTCACAACGGATCGAGCGGATGCGCACACACACCTCCTTCCTGCAGAAGTTTCCCGCCCCTCTCCGTCGGCGCTATCCGTATTACCTTCCCCTGTTTCCCCTTGCGGCAGGCCGGTTCCGGTTGCAGGGGTATGACATCGTCTTCAGTTCCAGCCACTGTGTGGCCAAGGGCGTGCGATGCGACCCCCAGGCTTTTCACATCAGCTATATCCACGCACCCATGCGTTATGTCTGGGACGCGTTCGACCTGTATTTCCGACGGCGGCACACCCGGGCCGGACTCCGCTTCGGTGCGTCGCTGGTCCGGCCTTTTCTCCGGGGGTGGGACCGGAAAACTTCGGCAGGGGTGGACACCTTTCTGTGCAACAGCCGGAACGTTCAGGAGCAGATCCGCCGACATTACGGTCGGGATGCCGGGGTCCTGTACCCCCCCGTAGATCTTTCCCGTTTCCGTCCGGGAACGGGCGCAAAAGACGATTATTATCTGATGGCAGGCGCCCTCGTGCCGAACAAGAGGGTGGATCTGGCTGTGAATGCCTTCAACCGCCTGGGTCTTCCCCTGAAAATCGCCGGGGTGGGCTGGGACGAGAAACGCAGCCGTTCGCTGGCGGGCCCCCGGGTGGAGTTTCTGGGACGCGTGGACGACCTGCATCTCGTGGAACTCTACCAGAAAGCCCGGGCGTTTATTTTCCCCGGCGTAGACGACTTCGGAATCACCCCGCTGGAAGCGCAAGCCTGCGGGACGCCGGTGATCGCCTACGCCATGGGCGGAGCGCTGGAGACCGTGAACGAGCGCACGGGAGTTTTCTTCCACGAACCCACCCCCGAATCCCTGATGGAGGCGGTAACCGGGATGGAGAAGAACCCGAAACGGTTCTCCCGGGAAGACCTGGTCCGGAACGCCGACAGGTTCGGGCGGGATCGGTTCAAACGGCAGGTTGCCCACGCGGTGGAAGAGGGCTACAGGGAGTGGCTGGAACGTCGGGTTTCACGCCGCTGATCCCCTGTGCCCCGGGCACTTGCCGATCTATTCACGTCGTGGCGTGACCGGAAGGCCTTCCGTATTTCCCGGCCGTAATCCAGGGGAAGGTGATCAGGATCACCGGAAGCAGAAACAGGTCTCCCAGCAGGGCCGAAATCATGGTCACCCCGCACAGGACACCGAACAGGGTGTACTGCACGAAGGCCGAGAGCAGCAGCACGGAGAACCCGGCAAGCAGGACCAGGGATGTAAAGGTGATGGCCCTTCCCGTGCTGTGGATCGTGGCCTGTACGGCCAGGCGGCGGTCCCCCCCGTTTCGCCGCAGTTCCCGGTGAAAACGGTGCAGAAAGTGGATCGTGTCGTCCACGGCGATTCCGATCCCGATGCACCCGATGATGGCGGTCTGTCCGGACAGGTCCAGGCCGATCCAGCCCATGAATCCCAGCGTGACGAGCACCGGGATCAGGTTGGGGACCATGGCCGCCAGCCCCAGCCGCACGCTCCGAAGCGACAGGGTCAGGATTACGGAGATGATCAGGATTGCACCGGACAGGCTCCAGATCAGCCCCATGGTGATCGTCATGTTCAGCTGGGAGAAGATCATGGAAAACCCGGACAGGGTGCCCTGAAGCCCCGCACGGGAAGCCTGTGCCTCCACCTCGGGTGTCAGGCGTTCCATCCAGTCTCGTACCGCCCGGTGGCCCGGGGAGACGAGGCGGGAGGAAACCTGTGTCACGCGCCGGTCGAAAGAGAGCAGGCCGTCCAGGCCCCCCGGAGCGCCCAGATCGAACAGGAGCAGGTACTGGGCGGCCAGCTCGCGACTGGACGGCACCGCGTCGTACCGTTCGTCATCGCCGTGAAACAGCCGGTTTGCCCTCCGGAGGGGGTTGGCCAGCGAGTCCACGTGTCCCACAAACGGTTCCGCCTCCATGACCTCCTGGATCGCCTGGACCGCCTTCAGCCTTTCCGGATCCAGCAGATCTCCTGACTCTCCCTCCGGGACCTCCAGGACCACCGTGAGCCAGTCGTAGCCCCCCAGCTTCTCATCGAGAAAGCGGATCGCCTCCCGGATCCGGTGCCCCTTTTTCACGAAATTCTTCCAGTGAAAATCCACCTGAAGATGAAGCAGCCCGGCCAGACCCAGAAACACCAGCGTCACCGAGATGAGTCCCACGGCGCGGGGCCGCCGGAGAACCAGGGCGTTCACCGCATCCAGGAAGCGGCCGATCCATCCCGACACCTGGATGGAGGTGGCTTCCCGGGAGGGCAGGGGGGCCAGCAGGTAACAGGCGGGGACCAGTGTGACGGAAACCAGAAAAGCCGACAGGATCCCCACGCTCACGAAGAGCCCCATATCCTGGATGATCGGGACATCCACCAGGAGCAGGGAAAGGAATCCGGCCAGGGTGGTCACCGTTGTAAGAAAGCAGGGGAACAGGACGCGGTCCAGGGTGGTCCGCATCAGGCGCTGCCGGTCCTCCGGAGCGACGGCCGGGCCTGCTTTTCGCACGGATTCGAAATACTGGTTGATGATGTGGATCGTGTCCGCCACCGATATCACCACGACCACGGCGGGGACCACGATGGTGGCGGAGTTCAGAAACCGTCCGCACAGCGCCAGTGTCCCCAGGGTCCAGGTCGTGGCGATCAAGATCACCGCCAGGGGAACCAGAATGGCGCGAGCATTCCGGAAGGAAAGCCAGAGGATGACGACCATGCAGAGGATGACGGCCGGATAGAGAACGACCAGCTCCCGATAGGTAAGGGACTTGAAAACGGAGAGGAAGGCGGGAATCCCCGTGGGGTGGAAGATTACCTCCGGGTGTTTCCTCTCCTCCGATGTCGTCAGGGCCCATATCGCCTCGCCGATCGTCAGCTCATCCGCGTAGACCAGCTTGTCCGGGTAGGAAACCAGGATCGCTGTGGCCCGGCCGTCCGGGGACAGAAGACGGCCGGCGATCTGGGGGTCCTCCCGGGCGTTGAGGGCGATCGTGGCCAGAGCTTCCTCCGCGTCCGGAAGGGGAAAGGGTACGAGGGGTGACACATCGATCCCATCGTCGGCCCCTTTTACTGTAGAGACGTTGGTGAGGCTCAGTACCTCGGTGACCCCGGGGATAACGGCAAGTGCTTCGGTCCATTGCCGGATGCGCTCCAGGTTTCCGGTGGTGAAGACCGGCCCGCGGAACTCCAGGCCGAGGACCGCGCCGCCCTCCAGCCCGAAACGTTCCAGGGTTTCTTCCAGGAATACGAGACGCGGGTCGTCTTCGGACCAGTAATCCAGAAGCTCCTCCCGGATGGACAGCCCCAGGGTTTCCCTGAGAAGAAACGCGGAGAGAACCGTGATAAGCAGGATCCAGAGCCAGGGGCGGCGGGTAAGCAGGTCGATGATCCATCGTTTCATAGGCGACTCATGAAGGAGAAATCCCGGTTCGGTTCACAGAAAAGACTGGCCCTGGCCCCGGTACGTCTTTACACGGTCCTCGATGGCGTTTCCGCGAACGAGATAGAATTCGTTGAAGTGCTCGGCCAGTTCG
>CAYTRL010000380.1:0-5989 GCA_964439795.1 uncultured Thermodesulfobacteriota bacterium | reverse complement strand
CCCGCCTCGTGTTTTCCCGGTCGGTGGCTTTTTCTCCGGAAAACCGGGCGCTGAACACACCGGGTTTCCCCTGGAGAAAGTCCACTTCCAGACCCGAATCGTCGGAGACAGCCAACCGTCCCGCTTTCTTCGCTATGGTCTTGGCCTTTTTCTCCGCGTTTTCCTGGAAGGTCTTCCCGTTCTCCACCACGGCGGGCATCTCGGGAAAATCATAAAAGGAAAAGTGTTTCGTGGGCATTCCACGGAAGAGAGAACGGAATTCCGCGATCTTGCCGTGATTCCTCGTCCCCAGGATTATTTCCGTTTTTTCCGTATCCATCACACTCCTGCCTTGTCCTGTTTTCGGGATATCACCTTAGCCAGCGTATCCATCGTTTTTTATAAGATAGATCTGTTATTGTCAATGGCTGAGAAGTTTTTTTTTCTGAAAAAACAAACATATTTCGCCTGTTTTGTTACGTTTTCCCGGTACCGCCCCGAAAACTTATGGGGCCGCGACTCTTCCGGCAGGGGGTTCCCCCCTCAGGAGTTTTCCGCTTCAGGGCGACCCAAGGCGGGCGAACAAAGCAGGGTGGGGTGTTCCCGGGGGACCGGGACTTGGGGGAAAAAACCAGAAAAAACTGGATTCCAGGTCAAGCCCGGAATGACGGGAAGGCCGGAATTCTTTGTTGATGGTAGACGGCTGGCTGTCGTCATAGGAACCCTACTGACACCCCTCCCCTTCCCGGGCGAGCAGGTAGGCCTCGGTCAGCTCAGCAACCCGGCCTGCGGCATGAAACCCCATGATCCGCTTTTGAAACCGCCGGATGCTGTCCTGCAGAAACCGGTCGTTCCGGATCTCCTCCATGGCCGTGAGGATCATCTCCGGGCAGGCCTTGAGCATCTTCAGGTCCAGGTTCTTTCCCAGGCCCATGGCCTCCAGCCGCTGGGCATTGAACCGCTGTTCCAGGTGGGTGGGAATGCCGATCACCGGAACCCCCGCGGCCAGCGCCTGGTACACGGTTCCGTTTCCGGCGTGGCACAGTACGGCAAACGCCTTCTCCAGAACGGGTCCCACGTCCATGAACCGCTCCACGTACACCCCGTCCCCGAACTCCATCTCCTGCCCGCCCGATTCCGGTATGCCGCAGGTGACCACCAGCTTGTACCCGCGCCCGCGCAGGGAGTTGACGATCACCTCCAGCAGTTCCGGCGTCCCCGTGGATCCCAGCGACACATAGACAATCTGGTCCGATGAGGAAAGATCGTTCAGCCAGGAGGGACGGTTTCCTCCCTTCTCCCAGAAAAGCGGGCCCACATAGTGGTAGCTTGGCGGAAGGATTCCGGCCGGGGAAAATTCGGGAACATCGCAGAGAAACACCAGGTCATCGGACTCGATGTAGTCCTCAAAGCTCATCGGTTCCCGGATTCCGTAGGAGCGGAGCAGCCGGTTCATCCGCCAGAGAAACGGCCGCGAGAATACCTTGAGCAGACGCAACTGGGCGCGCCCCGGATCCGGAATGACCCGGGCCACGATGGTGTCCGACATGTCCATGAGGGGAAACACCGAATAGGCGGTCCGGTAGGCGTTTCGCAGCGAGCCGTGGGGGCATTCCACGATCTTCGCGGACAGCACCGCGGAAACCCGCTCCTCGCTGATGATCATGGAGGGTCGGATCTGCTGAAAGAGAGCGACTTCCTGCTGGACAAAGCGCTCCAGGTCCAGTTCATTCCAGGCCCACTTGGTGAACTGCAGGAACGAAGTGAGGTTTTTCTCGATGGTCCGGAGCCGGGTCAACAGCCGTTCCACGTTCATGCTCAACAACTCGTGTACCGGGAAACCCTCTTCCGCGGCCATGTCCAGGTACGAACCTTCCCCGGCAAAGTGAACGGTATACCCCTTCTCGCGGAAGGCCCTCGCGCAGGCGATCTGCCGCGTCACACTGGACAGGACGTTAATCGGAAGAAAGAGCACGCGTTTCTCGGTCACGGGGGACTCTCCTTTGTGATAATGCGGACCACCACAAAACGCCTTCCGGCGGTTCGCCCACTCTATCCTGTACCTGGAAAATGTACTCTGAGAAAAACTAGAGGAAGATCCCCTTCGCTGTCAAGGGGACGGGAAGAGAGAAAACGTGGTTCACTCCTCAGACTTCACGGAACGGACCACGTTCAGGAGATGCCCCCCGTTGATGTCCCCCACGGCCACGGCGCGGTACCCCCCGCGGTCATAGGTCACAACGGTGATCAGCCCGTAGCTGTAGGAACGAGGGGCAACGGGCTCGTCCGGGGTGAGCCGCGACCCTGCACCGGCCTGCTCCCCCTCGGCGGCACGGGAGGCGGCCGCTGTCTGGGAGGGGGGCGCGGGCGCCTTCCGGGAATCCGGGTCGGTGGACCATTCCTGAAACACGGAGTAGCTGCTCAGCCCGTCGGAGTAGACCACCTGCAGGCGCTTCTTCAGCTCTTCCACCCGCAGCACGATGTCACTGGGCACGTACCCTTCCGGGACGAACAGGGGAAGCATCACGCGCCGCTTCAGCAACCGCCGGGCCTCATCCAGGGAGAGGTTCCCCTGCTTCTGGATCTCGAACACCTTGGTGTCCGGGGGAACCTTGATCTGAAAGGTTTCCGCGCCGAAGGCCGGGTTCCAGCGGATCCGCTTCAATTCCGTCCGGTAGGCGGGCCGCCCGTCCGGAGTGTTCATGTACATGCGGATCGGAAGCTTCCGTTTCTTTTCCAGCCACATCTCCCGGCTGGGCCGGTCGCCCTTCCGGGGAAGAAACTCCACTACATGGCAGTCGAGGCCGTCGTCCACGGTCACCGGCCCGCGCATGTAGATTCGATAGTTTTTTACAAGCAGGTCGAGGTTTTCAGGCAGTTCCACCGGCAGGATGTGTTCAGACGGTTGGATCGCTTCCTTGACCACGATCCCCTTGTCCGGGAAATAGCTCCACAGGGATGTCCCGTCCTCCAGCATGATCACCCGGGCCCCTTCCGGCCCGCTGATGATCTCCTTTTTCAGGTAAGGATAGGCATGCTGGATCCGGTACCTCGTGGCATGGATCTTGTTCCCCAGGTACTCGTACACGGTCTGTTCCGCCTGGTACCGGGCGTCCCGCCCTGACTGGCGGATCTCTTCCGAGAGCTGGTTCAACTGCTCTCGGGTCGGCTCCCTGTCGGTCTGTGCCCACCCCACAACGGCCCCGATGCTCAACAGTCCTGTCAAGAAAAACGCCAGGAGGGTCCTGATAGAGGGGAAACCGAAATATTTCAACCGGCTCATAGCGAATGCCTTTTCAAGGGAGAGACCCGGATGCCTTCCGGATCATGGAAACATGACTTCCATATTGCGCCCAGGGCTGATTGGCGGCATGCTGCATGACGTACAGGTCCATGTTCTCCTTCCCCGCGTCCTGCCCGGACAAGTGCGCCGACAGGGCGCGGGACGTGGAAATGTTCCGAACGTCGACCCGATCCGGGGAATCCTCGGGATAGATCCAGATTCCCACAATGAGCACGGCGATCATGGGAACGGCGTAGCGCAGAAAGTTTTGCGGGAAGATGAACTGGGACAAGGACCCCATCCAGGAAAACTCTTTGGACCGCCTTTTTTCGCGACGGGCGGGGGCCGGGACCGCATCCGCTTCCAGGGCGGGTTTGGCCAGGGGGACAGCACCGGCCTCGGTGTGCGCGTGTGGCCCGAGGTCTTCCAGGGAAAACGGTCGGGAAGGTTCGGGGGGCGCATCCAGCAGCTCCGCCTTCTGGAACCCCTGGCGCAGGCCTTCGAACGCTTTCAGTTCCTCCCTGCAACGCTCACAGGCGAACAGATGCTCGAGGAACACTTCCAGCTCCCCTTTTTCCAGATCGTCATCCAGAAATCGTGAGACGAGAGGGCTGTACTGTTCACATCCCATGGTTTGTTCTCTCCCCTGTTTCCTGCATATGAACCGATCAAACTGGAAAAATGAAACTTATTTTCTGGATCAAGCGTTTACATACGGTGTCAGAAGCTCCTTCAAGTGAGCCCGTGCCCGGTAGATCCTGGACCGTACCGTTCCCAGCGGGATGTCCATCACATCCGCGATCTCCTCGTAGTTCAACCCCATGAACTCCCGCATCACGATGGTCGTGTGCAGTTCCTCCGGCAGCTGGTCCAGGCAGCTTGTCAGATGTTGATAGAATTCTTTGCGTATGACCTGCTGTTCCGGGTTGTCCGGCGGCGCCATTCTGGCGTCCGGGTGCTGGTTCTCGGGGCGGATGTCGTGGGGGTTCTCGTAGGGGTCTTCGAGTGAATTTCGTTTGACATGGCTCAGGCAGGTATTGACCGCGATCCGGTACAGCCAGGTGTAGAACTGGCTGTTCCCCTGAAAAGAGGAAATGGACCGGTACGCCTTCAAGAAAACCTCCTGAGCCAACGGTTCTACGACATCTGAATCCTGCGTGATGCGGTAGATCAGATGAAAAATCCGGCGCTGGTATTTCTGGATCAGCAGCTCGAACGCTTTCTTTTCCCCACCCTGGCACCTGGATACCAGTATCTCGTCCGTTGCATCCAAGGTCTGTCCTTTCCCCGCGGCCCCCTGCCATGGGGTCCTGCAGGAGCTTACACCGCGCGGGATATATAAATAGACATACACAAGTGGGAAAAAGTTCCCTTGATCGGCCGGCCGGGCTCCTTCCGTCCGGAATTCCCCGGCTCTATGTATTATTAAATCGGATCTTTGAAAAAAAATCTAGACAGTCTGGAACTTTACATCATAAAACAGCTTCCGGCTCGATGAACCCGCGGGGGTCCTGAAACCAACGGGCGCCCTTTGAAAAAAACGCGGGATTGGTCTATGTTGACTCCAAACATCGACCCCTGGTTTGGCTTCACCCGATTGGGGAAAACCCATGTCCCCGTCCCCTGAACCGTCGGACTACGTTGTCCTGAGCGACCTGCACCTGTCCGAGGGAACCAGGCCCGACTCGCTGCGGGTGTCGCGGCTCGAGAACTTCCTTTCGGACCGTCCTTTTGACCGGTTCCTGGCGCATCTGGAAACGCTTGCAGCAAAGAAAGAACGCCCCTGGACCCTGGTCATCAACGGGGACATGCTGGATTTTCTGCGTGTAACCTCCATCCCGGACCCGGACCGCCCTCCCAGGGGCTTCCCCCGCATTTCCCTGACCAAGAGGAAGTACGGCCTGGGCACCTCGCCAGCGGAATCCAAGTGGCAGCTGGAGCGCATCGTGGAAGGGCACCCGCGGTTTTTCCGGGCGCTCGCCCGGTTCCTGCTGTCCGGCCAGCGGGTCGTCATCATCAAGGGAAACCACGATGTGAACTGGTTCTGGCCGGAGGTCCGGTACCGGTTCCTGGAACTGCTCGAAGGGTTCATCACCAAACTCTGTCCGGAAGGGGAAGGCAGGGAACAGAAGATCAGTCAGGCCCTGGACCGTCTTCAGATCAACTCCTGGTCCCTGTACATCAAGGACCTGCTCTACGTGGAGCACGGCAACCAGTACGACTCCATCAACGCCTTCCGGAACTTCCTCTATCCCCTGCTTTCAGACCCGGACAGCCCGGTGGGCCGCTACGAACTGGACCTTCCCTACGGCTCGTTCTTCATCCGCTACTTTTTCAACAAGCTGGAGTACCAGAACCCCCTGGCCCCCAACTACCGTCATACCTCGGCGTATTTCTACAGCCTGTGGCGTCGCCACTTCTACGAGACATGGCACATCGTCCGCAGCTACTTTCCCTACTTTTTCCGGACCCTGGGAAAGATGCAGGTCCGCCAGGGCCGGAAGTACCGGGAGATGTGCGAACACAACGCCCGGCTGGTGGAAAAGTTGGGGGAGGACAGCGGACGCGGGAAGGCTGTGCGAATGATCGCCGAACTGCAGGAACCCCCTTTCCAGAGCAAACTGGACTTTTTCACCCACATCCTGGAGCGGCCGATTAAAAAAATCGCCCTGGCTTTCGGGGGGAGCCTCCTGTTCAGCTACCTCTGGAGCCTGCTTTCGGGCTGGG
>CAYTRL010000379.1:0-5997 GCA_964439795.1 uncultured Thermodesulfobacteriota bacterium | reverse complement strand
GGCGGTCTGGATGGACGACGAGGAGCGGGGCGAGGGGACGGCGGTTATCCGGTACTTCCGGACCATCAGGAAATAAGGAGATAGGGCGGGGCGAGGAGGCAGCGGATATCCGGTACTTCCGGACGACCACGAAATAAGGAGAGAGGGATGCCGGCGACAACCAAACGAGAAGATGCGGACGTCTACATCTACGAGGGGCAGGTCTACATCCCGAACACGTACACCGCCGGGGCGGTGGGGACCCGGGTGCTCGAAGCCCTGCGGGACAAGAAGCAGATCATGGGGATACGGTGTGCCGCGTGCAACCGGGTGTACGTCCCGGCCCGGTCCACCTGCAACGAGTGTTTCGGGAAGATGGATGACTTTGTCGAGGTCAGTTCCCTCGGTACGCTGCAGACCTACACGGTGATGCACGAGCCGAACATCGTGCAGCCCGTGGCGCCGCCCATCCTGTACGGCATCATCCAGCTGGACGGGGCCGACAACGGCTTCGTCCACATGCTGGGCGAGGTGGACGCCGAGGACCTCCGGGTCGGGATGCGGGTCCAGGCGGTGTTCCGCAAGGAACGCAAGGGGAGCCTGCTGGACATCCGCTACTTCCGGCCCCTGAAATAGTATTCATTTTTATCCTTTTTATCGACAAGATCTACCAGGTCATTGAAGAAGTCCTGTGGGGCAGGCTGTTCAAAAAGGTTTAGATGCAAGGCGCACGAAAGACCGAGGATTGAGACGTACTTTGGAAGTACGTTGATTGACGAGGGATGAGTGGAACGCAGCAGATGAGCTTTTTTCAACAGCCTGTTAGATCGAAAAGGGAGGTCCGCCACAATGAACAAATGGTTGATCGCGGTCGAGACCAACTGTACCGATCCGTCCCGGGAAGAGGAGTTCAACGACTGGTACGACAATACGCACATTCCCGATGTCCTGAAGGTGCCGGGCATTGTGCGCATGGCCCGCTATGAGAACGTGACCCCGGGGGAGCAGACGGGCAAGTACCTGGCGCTTCTGGAGGTGGAGGCCGAGGACATCTGGGAGGTGACCACGGCGCTCACGCACAACAGGGACCGGGCGGAAAAAGAGGGGCGCATGACCCCCCTGCTCGAAATGACGAACGGGACCATCTACCGAAGGATCACCGATCCGCAGGAAAGCCGCTAGCAGCCCGCCTGTGAATGTGCAATAATAATTAAGGTTGCTCGTGATTCCGCTTCAAGAGGGCGCCGGAAAACGGGGCGCCCCTTCTTTTTGTCGTTCACTGTCTGGAACCCGCCCGGGATATGCCATGGAAACCGAAAGCAGGCCCCACGTACACCGCGATCTGGACGAGGTGGTCACGGCCATCGGCGGACATTACCGTTTTACCAAGGAGTGCCGGCTTTCCCTTGAGGGCCGCGAGGTGCTGTACCTGTGCGGCTATGCGGTCTTTGATACGACCTGCTGCGGCAGCGGCGGCTGCGGGTACGTTCAGGTCAAGGGGTACATCCTCCACTGGAAGGACGAGACGGATCCGGAAGGACTTCCGGTTTCCCATGTGGAACCGATCCGGGATCCGGCGGCGCAGAAAAGGATCCGGGACCTCATCCTGAAACAGGAGACGGTTTCCCAGGTGAACTTTTATTAGGGGATCGCCGCTGTTGCCGCGGTTTCCCTGTCATCCTTTTTATCATCCATTTCCCACGGACGATTGAGGAGAATGGAAAGATGCTCCTCCATTCCTGGATGCGAAAAGCCCTTTCCGTAGTTGCCCTGTCCGTTTTTCTGTCCATGGCCTGCTCCGGGTCCGGGGGGCAGGACGGCGTCCCGGCGGTGGATCCCCTCCAGCCCCGGCCGGAATGCCCCGGCGGACCGTTCGTTACCGATGGGGAGTGCGGCGCCCTGGTCCTGCACGGCTGCAACTTCGACGGGTCCGCCAAGGGCGAGTCCGGTCTCCCGAATTACGGGCGCGAGGATGCCCTGGGCCTGTCCGCGGACTGGGGGTTCAACTTCGCCCGCTACCTGATCTTCTGGGCCAGGATCGAACCCGAACCCGGCTTTTATGACGAGGCCTATCTAGACCAGGTCCGGGAGCGGCTGGACTGGTTGCACGAGGCCGGGATCCTGGTGGTGCTCGACATGCACCAGGATGTGTGGGGCCCTGGCATCAGTGAAGACTGGGGGGGAAGCGACGGAGCCCCGGACTGGGCCACGATCACCGACGGGCTCCCGCACCTTCCGCTCAGCGAATGGTTTGGCAACTGGGGGTTCGATTACCTTTCCCCGGCCGTGAACCGCGCCTTCGACAACTTCTGGGACTACGACGGGCCGCACCCGGAACTCCAGGACCATTACGCGGACATGTGGGCCCACGTGGCCCGGCGGTTTCGTGATCACCCGGCCCTGCTGGGCTACAACCCCATGAACGAACCGTGGCAGGGGAGCGACCTCCTGCGGGCCCGGGAATTCGACGAGGGGAAATACACCGATTTCAACCAGCGCATGATCGAGGCGATCCGCCGGGAGGATACCGAGCACTGGGTGTTCTTCGAGCCTTGCGCCTTCGGGCCGAACCAGGGCCTGCCATCGTACATGGGCATCCTGGAGGACCCTCGACAGGGAGAACCCCGCCTGGCCTATTTCCCCCACCTGTACCCCCTGACCGTGGAACTGGCCGGGGGCTACGACCGGGACACCGACCCCACGCTGTCCCTCTGGGCGGAGGCCCGGACGGCCGAGAGCGAGCGGCAGGGGGCCCCTCTCCTCGTAGGGGAGTGGTCCATGCTGCGCTGGTACGGTCTGGAAGACCGGTTGATGTTCTTCGACGATGCGCTCCGCATGTTCGAGCGGATCACCGCCGGCTGGGCCTACTGGGACTGCAACTTTTTTTTTCATGAGCCGTTCCCGGACGAGGTGCTTCCCATGATCACCCGCCCCTACCCGCGCCGAATCGCGGGCACGCCGGTGTCGCGGAGCTACGACGAGGCCACGGGTCGACTGAGGGTGGTTTTTCGGCAAAGCCGGGAGGTGGCAGGGCCCACGGAGATCTACCTGGGCGCCCACCGGAACTATCCCCGCGGCTGGCGACTGGAGGTCAGTGACCCGGAAGGCGCCTGGTCGTACACCTGGGACGAAGACGCGTCGGTGCTCCGTGTCTGGACCGATCCGGCCCGGGAGGAACACACCCTGGAAGTCTTCCCGGAGTGAACCCCCTGATCGTCTTCAATGGGAAAAGGGTTTGACTTCTGTTCCCGTAGGGGAGTACCCTGTATCCCATAGGATTTTCGAACACCTTTCTTCCTGACGCTGTTGCCTCCATTCGAGGATATACGACCAGAAGGTCACCGGCTTGGGAATTCCGTCCGGTGGCTTTTTTTTGTGAGAAAACTGAACCGGATCCCGGCAATCCGGCGCATTGATTCCATCGGGTTCCGGGTGGGATCCCGATCCTGCCCGAAACCCGATCACGGAGGGCCCCATGGCTGTGGTTACCGTCAATCAAGTCCAGATCACCCAGGAGGACGTGGACAGGGCGCAGGAGAAACTCCTGCTGGAACTGGAGGGCCAGATTCCTCCCGAGCAGATGGACCAGGCACGGTCCCAAATGAAAAAACAGGCCGTGGAAAGCCTGGTCAACCAGAGCCTGCTGCTTCAGGAAGCGGACCGGAAGGGGATCCAACCCGACGAGAAACAGGTCGAGGACCGGTTTCGCGACATTGCCGGAAGGTTTCCCCAGGTCGAAGATTTTCACAAGGTTCTCGATTCCATGGGGTTCTCCGAGGAGACCTTTCGTGTGGAACTCGCCCGGAATCAGAAGATCGAGACCCTGCTGCAGGGAGAGGTGGGAACTCCGGAAAAGGCAACGGAAGGGGATGTGGATGCTTTTTACAGAGACTATCCGGATAATTTTACTCTCCAGGAGAAGGTCCGGGCCAGCCATATCCTGATCTCCGCGGGCCCCGAGGACCCCGAACCCGTTCGGGTTCAGAAGCGCCTGGAACTCTCCAAGTTGCGGGGCGAACTCGAGCAGGGGGGGGATTTTGCCAGCCTGGCGAGCCAGCATTCCGGCTGTCCCAGCAAGGCCCAGGGCGGGGACCTCGGATTCTTTGAACGCGGAAAGATGGTGAAGCCGTTCGATGAAGCGGCGTTCAATCTGAAACCGGGTGAGATCAGCGACATCGTGGAAACGAAGTTCGGCTACCACCTGATCCTGGCCACCGAGCGCCAGGAAGCCGGTATCGTCCCCCTGGAAGAGGTTCGTGATAAGGTCGCGGAATTTCTGAACGGGCAGAAGAACCAGGAGAAGATCGGTGCATACCTGGGAACGCTTCGCCAGGCAGCCACGATCGAATACGCCGGGGGAACCCAGGCCTGAGGTCCGGGTCCCGACGGGTTTCCTCGGGACCCGGGGGAGAGCAAAGAGGAGGTTCCTGTGCAAGGCAAGAAACTATACGTAGGCAACCTGAACTACGGCATTACCAAAGAAGAACTGGAAAAGCTGTTTTCCGAGCACGGAGAGGTCCATTTCATTCAGCTCATCGAGGGCAAGGGCTTCGCCTTCCTTGAGATGTCCTGCCAGGCGGAAGCGGAAAAGGCGAAGAAAGAGCTGAACGGCGTGGATTACCAGGGACGGAAACTGTTCGTGGACGAAGCCAAGCCTCCGAGAAGCAGGAAGAGGAGAGGGGGCCGAGGCTAAGGTGACCGGTGGTGGGCACCCCGGTTTTTCTGCGGCTTGAGGATGACTATGACCGCTTTCGCGAGCCCGGAGGCGGCAACGGATTGTACAGCATCGTTCTGGGAGGAGGTCCGCCATCGCAAAGCGAAAGAAAGCCCGTGGGTCCCGAAGGGACTACTATAAAAAGAGAAAACGTGAGTACAAGGTTGTGTGCTGCATCTGCGGCGAGGAGTGCATGGTTCCCATTCTTCCCCCCGCCGGCAAGGATTTGACCTGTCTCAAGTGTCTGGATGCGGCAAAACCCGCCACGGCCTGAAAACACCACGGATCAGGAAAGCAGGTATCCTCCGTCCACGAGGATATTCTCACCGGTCATATAATCCGCGGCCGCACTGGCCAGAAACAGAACCACCCGGGCGATATCGTCCGGTTCCCCCATGCGCCCAAGGGGAACCCGCTGCACCCACCCTCCGATGATCATCTCATCCGTGATCCCCATGGATTGGACCAGGTTGCTTCTCGCCGTTTCCGTACCGGGCGTCATGATCCCCCCCGGGGATACGGCATTGACGTGGACCCCGTGAGGGGCCAGTTCCAGGGCCAGGGCCTTGGTGAGCATGAGCACACCGCCCTTGGACGCGTTGTAATGGGCGGCCATTCCGTTGGGATGCAGGGCATCGATCGACGCCAGGTTTACGATCCTGCCGCCCCGGCCCGCCTCGGCCATGGCCCGGCCGGCTGCCTGGGAATAGAGGAAGACCCCCTTCAGGTTGATGTCCATCACCCGGTCCCACAACGGTTCCGTGGCATTTAACACCGGTACGAGGGGAAAGATCCCCGCGTTGTTCACGAGGATATCCAGGCTGCCGAAGGCATCCACGGCGGCCTGTACGGTCCGTTCCGCATCACAGGCGTCCGCCGCATCGGCGCGGACCACCTCGGCGGTGCCCCCTGCCGCGCGGACCCGCTCCGCGGTCCCGGTCGCCGCCGCCTCGTCGATGTCGGCGATCAGAACGCCGGCCCCGGCTTCCGCCAGCCGGCAGGTGATGGCCTCCCCGATTCCCTGCCCCCCCCCGGTGACCACGGCGCCCTTGCCGGAAAGATCGAACAGCTGTGAGATCGTCGGAACGGTCATGAGCAGGTCCTCCTCCTGGGTTTCGTACGTTTACGCGGTGCCGTGTGCGAAATCTGATTCATGGTCTTTTCCCGCGACCTGTACTATGATGATCCAACTTTTCGAATCCGTTGGTTTCCAGCTGTTCCTGACACGATCCTCCACGGAACGGTGTCAGAGAGGGAGTTCGCCCATGCAACAGGTAGAAGTGATCCGAACGGTGGAGGGTTCG
>CAYTRL010000378.1:0-6009 GCA_964439795.1 uncultured Thermodesulfobacteriota bacterium | reverse complement strand
TTCCATGGCGCCTCACCTGCCGGGAAAGTGGTCCCGGAAGAACTTGTCCAGCCGGAGGTTCAGGATCTCCGGGTACTCGATGGCCGAGTAGTGGGAGCCGGCCGGCATGGAAAAATGTTCGGCCCCGGGGATCTCCTTTACCATCGTATCGATGACCGAAGGGGGTGTCATCACGTCTTTTTCCGAGGACACGATGAGGGTGGGCACGCGGATCCGGGGAAGCAGATCCGAGGCATCGTGTTCCCCCAGGGAATCCATCAGCTTGTAGTATACCTTGAAATCCAGATCCATGAAGCCGTCTACGATTTCCTTGAACACCTCCCGGTCCAACTGGCTTCCCACCAGGCCCAGGGTGTTGAAGAAGTCCAGGGCCTTCTCGTAGGAGATCACCTTCCGGATGACAGGCTTGTGCAGGTGGGACAGGGATGCGAGAAAGGCGTTGATCTTGGGGATCAGGTGCTTGGAAAGGGGGATATTGAAGGCGGTGTCGTAAGCCCTGCCGTAGGTTCCGTTGATCAGGAAGTAACCGGTGATCGTCTTGGAAAGGCTCCTCCACGATTCCAGGCTTACCTGGACCCCCATGGACCAGCCTCCGAAGACGGCGCGCCGCACCCGTTCCTTTTTCAGGATCTCCTGGAGGTCGCGCACGTGGTCGCCGATGGGCACCTTGTCGCCCGGAGGCTTTCCGGATTTGTACAGGCCGCGGTAGTCCCAGGAGAAGAACCGGAACCGGTCGTGGAATTCGTTGATGATGTGCTTGAACGCCGTGATGCTGCCTCCCAGGCCGGGGCAGAGGACGAAGTTCCGCCTTCCCGCCCCGGTCACCTGGTAGCAGATCCGGGTCCCGTCAAAGCTCTCGAGATTCTTTTCGATGATGTCCATTCAGATCCACCCCTCGTTCTTGTACCGTTCAATGGTCTGTTTGGTCCCATCCCCTGTCTTCGGACAGGGGAGGCTTTCTCCTTCATGAGCGCCGTTCAATCTCCGCAGATCAGTCCCGGCCGATGATCGCCACGGATGCCACGTTGTACCAGGGAACCCCTCCCAGGTTGTGTGTGAGTCCCAGGCGGGCGTTTTTCACCTTCCGCTCGGGAGGCACCCGGTCCAGGAGCTGTTCGTACATGGCGTACAGCATGCGAAGGCCTGAGGCGCCGATCGGGTGGCCGTAACATTTCAACCCCCCGTCCACCTGGCAGGGAACCGGACCGTCCAGGTCGAAGAGTCCGTTCATCACGTCATCGTAGGCGCCTCCCCAGGGGGAGATATGCAGGTCCTCGTATGTGACGAACTCCGTGATGGAGAAACAGTCGTGGACCTCCATCATACTGATTTCCGTCCGGGGGTCCCGGATCCCCGCTTCCCGGTAGGCCTTGGAGGCGGCCTTGCGCGTGGTCACCAGGTGAGCGCCGTCCCAGCTGGTGAAGGTGGACTCCACCCCCGAACTCGCGGAAATCTGCAGAGCCTTGACCAGGACGGTGTCCTGGTTCTTCTTCAGACTCCGGGCGATCTCCGGGCGGGTCACGATGGCGGCCGCTGCTCCGTCGCTTACACCACAGCAGTCGAACAGGCCCAGAGGGTAGGCCACCATGGGGGCGGCCCGGACCTGTTCCGCGGAGACGGGCCTGCGCAGGTGGGCCCGGGGGTTCAGAGCCCCGTTGGCGTGGCTCTTGGAAGAGATATGCGCCATGGCGTCCTTCAGCCGGTCCATGGACAACCCCCACTTCGCGCAATACGCGGTGGCCAGTTGTGCGAAGGATCCGGGCGCCGTTCGGTTCGCCTCGATCATGAAGTTCATCACACCGCGCGCGGCGCCCCCGGGAAGCCCCCCGTATCCCGTGTCCTTGAGCTTCTCCACGCCCAGTGCCAGCACAATGTCGCACACACCGGCGGCCACCGCGTAGCAGGCTGCGCGGAACGCCTCCGTGGCCGTTGCGCAGTAGTTTTCCAGCCGGGTTACGGGGATGTACGGCAGCTTCAGGGTGGCGGCCAGCGGCACGGCGGACTTGCCCACGTTCACCTCGTCGAAGTAAGTGCCCAGGTACGCCGCCTCGATATCCCCCTTCGGGATGCCGGCGTCCTCCAGGCACTCCACAAAGGCCTCCACCATCAGGTCCTCGGCACTGGATTCCCAGCGCTCCCCGAACCGGGTGCAGCCCATGCCCAGGATTGCCACTTTATTTCGGATACCCTCCGCCATCTATTCGCCCTCCTCTGGGACGGCCTTCCAGAAGTATCCAGAAATATCCCGTTTCTCGTCGAAATACTTCCTGCGGAAGCTCATCCGGACCGGCATCTCCACGGCCAGGTTCTCCAGTTCGCAGTCCGTGAAGTCGAACATGTACTTGCCGCCCCCCTCGAACACGATCTGCCCGTACACGGCGGGGGGGTTGTGGGAGGCGGCCAGCATGTCCCCTGTGTAGCTGGCGATGCGGCCGGTCCTGTCCGAAAAACGATACGGTTCCATCCTGTCCACAGCAGAACACTCGGGGTTCACGCAGATCCTCTGGGCAGGATACTGAGGGGTTCCACACTGGCGGCACCGGGTCCCCCACAGGCCCAGCACCTCTTTCCGCTTGCGCCACAGCAGGGACCACCGGGTCCAGAGGTCCTCCTCCGAGCGCAGACCCGCATCCGCCGGGAGGATGTTGCGCCAGACCAGGTATTTGGTATAGCTGTCCAGTTCCACCCCGCGGTTCAGGCATCCGGAGATCCCGTTTCTCCGGACCGGGCGGGTGATCGTCTCGGTAACCCGGAAGTCCAGGGCGTCACAGCCGCTTCCAAAGCTTACCAGGAGGATCCTGTCCCCGGGCCGGGCCCCCTCCAGGGTTCGGACCAGCATGACCAGTGGATGGGCGGTCCCGGCTTCGCCCACCTCCGCCTGCAGGGGTTCCTGCTCAGCCTCCGCAGGGATGTTGAGGGCCTGATTGATCTTCTTCCGGACCGGCGGGTAGTGGCAGGGATAGATGATCCGGGTGAAGTCCGAGATGTTCAGCCCGTATTTCCGAAGAAGACCCTCGATCACTTCAGGGATGAACTGCTGAAACCCTGCGTCCCGGATCCAGCGATCCTCCCACTGCCGGTCGAACGTGGATGAGGCGCCCCGGTAGTGATCGCCAAAGTCGTAGGTGAGGGAGTACGATCCCATGAATTCTGCGATCACGTCCTCTTCTCCCACCAGCAGTGCCGCGGCGGCGTCCCCGAAAACCAGTTCCTGAGGGGACGCCGGCCTGGCCTGCCGACTGTCGGCGGCACAGACCAGCAGGGACTTCGCCCCGCCCGCCTGAACCCCCTCCAGGGCCGACAGGAGTGCCGTGGTGCCCGCCCGCAGTCCGCCCGAGAAGTCTGCGGCGCGGACCCGCTCGTCCATGCCCAGAGCCGTGGCAACGATGCCGGCGTTGAGCCGTTCCCGGTAGGGCAGGGTGGTGGACGCCAGGAAGACCCCATCCGTTCCCGATGGTTCCCGTCCGCCCAGGGCATCTCTGCCCGCGGCCACGGCCATGGTGAGGCTGTCCTCGTCGAAGTTGGCTACGGCCTTTTCCCCCCTGGCGCCGGCGATGCCGCCGGGGTTCATCCATCCCATGGCCTGGAAGATGGTCTTCCGGGGGAGGCGGTAACGGGGAACGTACCCTCCAAAGGAACAGATGCCTGCCATGGACGTCTCCTCTCTCTTCTTCCGGTCAACGAGGCCATGCTGCGAGAACCGCCCGTCGGTCCCTTTCTTACCAAACCGATGCTCCCTTGACAACATTGACAACAGTGTCCGGCGGGTCGGGCAGGCGTCGACGGTTATCCCCGGGTCTGTTATGCTCGGACGGGCAGGGTGGTGCGGTGTACAGGAGAGCGTCCAGGCGGAAGTGCCTCCCACCCGGGCCGGAATGGGCCACAGGGCGTTCGTCCCACGATGAGGATCCCCATGAAGTCCATAGCCGTTTGGTTTCGGATCGTGATGATCGGCTGCTTGTTTTCTTCCTGCAGCGGTTCGGATCCCGCGGGGGTGAGTTCGGATCCGTCCCCGGTCGATCCCCGGGTGGAAGCGCTGCTGGAGCAAATGACCCTGGACGAGAAGATCGGCCAGATGACGCAGGCGGACCAGGCCTATGTGCGGAACAAGGAGGATATCCGCAGGTACGGTCTCGGTTCTGTGTTCAGCGGGGGGGACCGCGGTCCGGAGGACGAGGCGGCCCGGGGGTGGGCCGAGATGTACGAACGGTTTCAGACCCTGGCCCTGGGCTCCCGCCTGGGCATTCCCCTTCTCCGCGGGGTGGATGCCGTGCACGGCCACAATAACGTCATTGGAGCGGTGATCTTTCCCCACAACATCGGCCTGGGCTGCACGCGGGACCCTGCCCTGGTAGAGGAGGCCGCCCGCATCACGGCCCGTGAGGTGGCCGCCACCGGCATCGACTGGACCTTCGCACCCTGCGTTGCAGTGCCGCGTGACGAACGGTGGGGGCGGACCTACGAGGGGTTCGGAGAGACGTCCGAGCTTGCCGAGGCCATGGGGAGCGCGGCCGTGCGTGGCTTTCAGGGGATGCACCCCGGCACCCCGGAAAGGATCGTGGCCTGTGCCAAGCACTACCTGGGGGACGGCGGCACCCTGGACGGGAAAGACCGGGGGGACGTGCAACTCTCCGAGGAGGAGCTTCGCCGGATCCACCTGCCCGGGTACCTGGCCGCGATCGAGGCGGGTGTGGGAACCGTCATGGCCTCCTACAACAGCTGGAACGGGGAGAAGCTCCACGGCCACCGGTTCCTGCTCACGGATCTGCTCAAGGGAGAGCTGGGGTTCCGGGGGTTCGTGGTGTCCGACTGGCAAGGCATCGACGAACTGCCGGGCAGCTACACCGACCAGGTAGCCGCCGCGCTGAACGCGGGGATCGATATGGTCATGGTCCCGGACCGTTACATGCTGTTCCTGAACACGGCACGGTCCCTGGTGGAGCAGGGCGTGATCCCGGTCTCCCGCATCGACGATGCCGTTCGGCGTATTCTTCGTGTCAAAATCGAGTGGGGCCTGTTTGAAAACCCGTACGGGGAGCCTGAACTGCTTCCGGAGGTGGGGTCGGCCGAACACCGGGAGGTGGCCCGTGCATGCGTACGCCGTTCCCTGGTTTTGTTGAAGAACCAGGGGAACATGCTGCCTTTGAACAAGTCGGCCCGGCGGATCCACGTGGCGGGTCGTAGCGCGGACGACCTCGGCAACCAGTGCGGCGGCTGGAGCATCACCTGGCAGGGGAGAAGTGGTGAGATCACCGAGGGGACCACGATCCTGGAGGGGATCCGGGACACCGTGTCTCCGACCACGGAGGTCACCTTTTCCCTTTACGGAGACGGGGCCGAGGGGGCGGACGCGGGGATCGTGGTCGTGGGGGAACTCCCCTATGCGGAGTGGTCTGGAGACCGGTCGGATCTGGGCCTCTCGATCCCGGACCTGCTGACGATCAACCGGATGAAGAACGCGGGTATCCCCCTGGTCCTTGTCCTTGTCTCGGGCCGGCCCCTGATCATCGAGCCGGTTATGGGGGCCTTCGACGCGGTCCTGGCCGCCTGGCTGCCGGGCACGGAGGGGCAGGGGGTGGCGGATGTTCTGTTCGGAGACCACGGCCCCACCGGGAAGCTTTCTCACAGCTGGCCCCGGGACATGTCCCAGATCCCGGTGAACATCGGGGATCCGGACGGGGACCCCCTGTTTCCTTACGGCCACGGGTTGAGCTATGCACCCCGAACGGAGGAAACGCCGGGTTCTATAGCGGGGATCGGGGACCCGTTGCCTTCCCTTCCGCTGCAGAGGTAAAATCGCCACCATGAACATCGAAGATTACAAGGAAAAGATCGCGCTGTTTACCGAATCCAACCCGCATCTCACCCTGGAGGAACTGGCCGTCTGTCTCACGGCCGACCTGCTGTACAAGGACCTTCCCTCGGGCCTTTCCGAATTCCGCACCAAGTACGCCCACCTGGATCCCGCGGTGATCTCCAACTCCGCCGAGGGGATCACCTTTCTGCGCA
>CAYTRL010000377.1:0-6036 GCA_964439795.1 uncultured Thermodesulfobacteriota bacterium | reverse complement strand
GCCCGCCCCCCCCCCCCCTGTCCTGAAGATCCCGCCGCCATAAAGCGCCGTATTCCCGCTCAGGATGCAGTTGGTGATGGTCGGGGATGCGTTCCCCTCGCAGGCGATCCCGCCCCCTTCCCCCGTATTCCCGCTGATGGTGCAGCCGGTGATGGCCGGGGAGGAGGCCCCGTCGCAGTAGATCCCGCCGCCGAACCCGATGAAGGGCAATGTCATCAGGCGCACCTCGTTCCCGCTGATGGTGCAGTTGGTGATGGTGGGGGAGGAGGCCTCGCAGTAGATCCCGCCGCCGAAATTATACGCATCGTTATCGCTGATGATGCAGTTGACGATGGTCGGGGAAGAGGATTCGCAGCGGACCCCGCCCGCTTCCCAGGTCGGCATTCCGTTCCGGATGGTGAAGCCGTCGATGACCGCGTCCGCGGTCTCGCCGTTTTCGAACGTTACCACGGTTCCGGTCACGTTCCCGTCGATGATCGTGACCTCCGGCCCCGAGGCGCTGACCACCTTCAGGTCTTTCCCGCTGAAGTCGATGTTTTCCAGGTAGGTAGCTGCATTGACCTGGCAGGTGTCCCCCCCGGATGCCGCATCGATGCAGTCCTGGATGACGGTAAAATCCCCGCCGCCGCCCTGGTCCACGATATACGTGGTCTGGGCCCCGGCCGCTCCACAAAAGAGAATAAAGGCAAAAAGGGTCATCGTGGAAACTACCGAAAGCCTCGCTGTTGTTTTCATCTTTCCCTCCTTTTGTGTTGGATAGCTCGTTCTTCCCTGTCTTCCGTGGTTCAAGCGCTTCCCTTTTCCGCCGGCTCGGAGCAGGGGGATCAAACCCTCCGCCGCAACCAGGGCGTCGAGGCGGCGGTTACGCCTGTCGCCCCAGCAACCGGGGGTAGTCGCGCGTGAACTGCATGCTGTAGCAATAGTAACAGTAGAGACCCAGGGTGGCCGGATCCGATCCCATCCCGGAAAACCCAAGGTCCGGGTAGACCCCGTACCGCTCCAGCAGTTCGTGGACCTCCTGTCCCAGGCGCAGGTAGAACTCGGTGGGGGGCGGGTCGTCCGTCTGGAAATCCCCCACCAGGGGGTGTGCGGTCCAGATGGTGAACCACGGAACGACCCCCCGCTCGATGAGCTGTTCGAAACCCTCCGTGTAGACCTTGAACGCCTCTTCCTGCGAGAGGAACCCGGGCCGGGGCGCGCACTCGAACCCCCCCCCACGAAGTTGCTGCCCACGTGGCCGCGGCCGAAGATCTCCACGGCAGCGTCGAGACGTTTCATCCACTCGTCCCGGCCCACCGCCCGGGCCTTGCCGGGCACCAGTTCGTGCCACAACCGCTCGTCCATGACCTCCAGGTCGAAACAGACATTGGTGACGCCCAGGTCCTTGAGCTCCTTCTGGTCGTCCGGCTCGAAGGCCTGCGCCAGGAGGGTAACCTCCTCCGGGGGGGAGATGCGGGCGAGGATCGCCTCCAGGCATTGCTTGTAGTAGCCGGCCTCTTTTCGTGTGTCGTAGAGGGCACCGCCGGTGAGCTTCAGCTCCTTCAGGTCCACATCTTCCCGGCAGGCGATGTCCATGGCCTCGGCCAGGGCCTTGTAGTCCGGGACCGGGTCCATGAGTTTCATCTGGATGCCCACATCCATGGCAGGGGAACAGAGGCAGTACCTGCAGGCTTCGCCCTTCTTTAGATAGGCACAGAAATTGAGCGGGCTCACGCAGATGCAGGAGGGACCCCGGTGGAGAAGAAAGTCCTCGCAGGGCGTGCCGTTGGAGGTCTTCTTGTCCATGTAGGAGGGGCGCCCGGTGAACCGGACCCCGCCGAGGGGTTCCTCCCCGTAGAAGAGCCGGTATGAGCCGTCCGCATCCTCCCGGATCTCGTACGGGCTCTCGTCGTCGATCTTGATGTCCACCGTGGTTTCATCCGCCAGGAAGTGGAACTGGCTGGGCGGCGGTTCGGTGGCGCCCACGGCCCGTTCGAGCTTACTGGAAAGGCCCGTGGTATTGGATTGCGCACCCGCGTCCTGTATGTCCTGGTTCCGCCGGACCCCCCGCCGCAGGATGTCGGCTTTGATCACGATATTTCGGGGGGTGTCCGGGAACTGTTCCAGGAGTTTTTCCAATGGCTGCATGTCCGGTTCCTCCTGTCTGTGCATGGAAGGAAAGGTCCCGTCGATTGGAAACGCTCGATCATCGAACCGGGTGCCGCTCATTCCGGCGGCAGGGGGCTTCCGTCCACGAAGTCCGGGACAGGCCATCCCTGCGCCCGGTACACGGTGGGCGCGATGTCCGAGATGTAGACCCTCTCGTCCACCCGCTTTCCGCCCGGCACGCCCGGGATCTTCAGGATCAGGGGGATGTGCACCGTGTCGAACCCGCCGTGCCCGCCTGTGAGGGCCAGGGACAGCTCCGCCGGCGCGTTGCCCAGGGACATCCCAGTGGGGTTCATGCTCCCCCGGAGCTGGTCCCCGTTGACCATGACCGCGTACGACTCGATGGAAAAAGCGAGCAGGTCCGGCCAGCGCTGGCGGCGGCTTTCCGGGGAAACCGGCTGTGTGTAGTACTCCGAGTGGAGTTCCCCGGGAAGCGCGTACGCGGTTCCCCGGCGTTCGGGGTCCGTCTCCTCCACGCCGGTGCGCATCTCGTTCCGGTTCAGCACCACCAGGGGACGGGTGGGGCCCCTGTTCGGGTCCATGACCTCCAGGGCCTCCAGCTCCCGCTCGATGCGCTCGCAGGAGGCCGGGTCCGGCGCGTAGATGATCGAGTAGTCCACCAGGCTCACCGTGAACTCGTAGTCCTCTCCGATGAGGATCCCCCGCTCCCGCAGTTCCTTGCGGATGTCGATCATTTTGTAACCGGCCTTGGTGTGCTTGTAGTTGTGCTGGCCGTGATCGGCCAGGACCACGATGATGCTCTCCTCGTACGTACCCCGCTCCTTGAGCAGAGCCACGAGGCGGCCGAAATGGGCGTCGGCTTCCCGCAGGGTCCCGATGCTCGAGTTGCGCCGGGCCGTGGGGTTGTACACGTGCCGGTCGTCCTCCGGGGCGGGCAGGGTCCCGTCGTCCCACTTCTCCGGAAACGCGGAACTTCCGATCAGGTGCTGCGCGTCGTCCAGTTCCGCCATGTTCATGTACACCACGTCCGGGTCTTCTTCCCGGATCATGTCGAGCAGGGTGTCCCCAAGCCAGCCGTCGGAGCAGAACTCGCCCGGCCGGTCGCCGATGAGCTTCCCGATGGGCGAGAGCGACTTGGTAATGTCCAGCACACCCGCAAGCTCTCCCCGGAGGGACGGGAGCAGGATTTCCTGCACCGGGATCTCCTGGAGTGCGATCTGGATCAGGTTGGGGGAGGGCCGTTCCCCCAGGAAGAAGAACGGCGGACGGTCCGCGTACGGCGGGTAGCTGCTCCCGTGCACGATGCACTGGAGCGTGTCCTCCGGATCGTCGTGGAGCACGGCGACCCACTTCTTGTTGGAGAACAGGGCGCACAGGGCCCCCGGATCATGGTCCCGGGCCACCTCGAACACCCGGTCCACACGCTTGCCGTCCTTTCCGTGGCGCAGGAGGTCGATGGTCATGGGGCAGGTGTAGATCCTGCGGTGCTCATCCGTTCCCAGGTAGCTCCCGGAAACCTGGTACAGGCCCAGCGTGCCGGACATGGTGCCGGACATGGCGTTGGAGTGGTTGTTGTCCGTGACCGAGGGCAGGTGGGTGTATGCGTCGGCATAGTCCACCGCGTCTTCCATGAAGGCGTGCAGGTGGGGGCAGAGCCAGTTCCCCTCGTGCCCCGGTCCTGTCCCGGCGCTGTTCATGTGGAGATACTCCGCGTTCATGGAATCGATGGCCCAGAAATAGACCTTGCGCGATGCGGCCGCCTGAGCCCGGAGCCGCACGCCGTCCACGTCGCCGGCCTGGTGACGGGCGTTCACCTCGAACAGGGCTTCCCGGCCGGGCTCGGCCCCCGGGGGCGGCCATACGCTGAGCACGGCCTCGGTCGAAGCCCCGGCGGGCAGGTCCGGGATCCGCTCCAGGCTCAGACGGGCCTCCCACCCTTCCGGCACCGGATCCAGGGAGAGTTCCACGTCGGCGGGACCGTTGCCGGGGTTGAACACGCGAAGAACAAAGGTCGTATGGGCGCTGCCGCCCGGGTCGGCGTAGCCGCCCGGGTCGGGAAAGATGCGGTGGGTGTGCGGAAAGGGGCCGTCCAGGTCGTTCACCGAGGAGAGCATCCCCTGTTCCATGACGCGTACGGACAGAGCGTCGGTGTTTTGCAGGCCCGTGCGGCCCGGCCCCAGGATCACGCGAACCTCCCGGGGACGGTTCTTGACCAGGTCCGCCGGGGGCACCACCCGGGCCACGAACGGGGAAAACTGTTCCAGCAGGTAGTTCTGCGTGAGCCCCTTCACCCGGATCTCCGAGATCGGCGCCCCGTCCAGGTCCAGGAACCGGACGTCCCAGCCGGCGGGGGCCTCGAAATCCAGGGGGAACGTGTCAGGGGCGGCCCCCAGGTTGGCCGCAAAGAAAAGGAAATCCACGGGAGCCCCCCCGCTGGTGAGCTTGAACTCCCTTTCCAGCACCTCTCCCTCCAGTCGGCCCAGGTGCAGGGCCGGGGCTGACGACAGGGACTTCACCCGGAAGAAGATCACGTGCTCCTCTTCCCCCCTCGTGCCGCGAACCTGGACGAAATCCTCGGCATCTTCGGGTGCGCCCTCCTTGAGCTTCAGGGTCAGGGGTACTTCCGCCACCGCGTCCGCTCCCTGCAGGGACACGACCCGGGTTTCGATGCCGGCATCCACCAGGCCGGCTTCGGACACGATCTCCAGGGACACGTCACCGGTCGTGTTCGAGACGTTGCGTACCTGGAAGCCCGTAGCCACGGAACCGTCGCTGACCGTGGGAGCCAGCTGATGGTCCCCGAACATGGCGTACAGATCAAAGGTGGCCGGAGACCAGGATTTCTCCGGGGCTCGAGCGCTTCCCTGGCCGGGTCCGCCGTCGGAGTTCGACGAGCACCCGATCAGGATTGCCAGGAGGGTGACGGCCAGGAACCGGGCAGTGGTTTGAAGAAGGAGGCGTGGTGAAATCATGTGGGGCTCCTTTGCTTTTTTTCAGCAGTCAAGATGTCCGTGTGCAAAGTCGGTGGCTGTAATGAAATATTCTTTAAGTCAATAAAAAAACTAAAAAATGATTTTTCGACTATTGGTCGAATGAAGGGCAAAAAAAATCAGGCCCCCGCGGGCCGTCCCTGTCGATCACTTTTTCAGAAGTCCATTGAGCACCACCTCTTCCAGGATTTCGAACTGCGCGTCGGTATCGATGAGCTCTTTCATGGACTCGTTCCGCACCCGGCTCAGCTGGAAAACCCCCAGGCCCATGGAAAGGGCGAAGAGGGCGTACTGCAGCGGATCCCGGCGGGACCCCTCCTCCCTGCCGGGAGTTTGCGGAAGATAATCCTGGAAGACGTTGAGGATGTTCATGAGGGAGCGGAACCACCGCTCGTCCAGGTCCTCGGGTACGTTGAGAGGCTGGGAACCGGGGGAGAAATAGATCAGGTTGTCCAATGATGCCAGAAACGTGCGAAACAGGTTCTTCAGGTTATCCAGGAGGCCCTTGATCAAACTGTCCATGGAGGGTGCGTCCCTGCGCAGGTCTTCCAGGAACTTGAGGTAGACCTCCATGAGCTCGCAGTTGATATGGACCAGGATCTCTTCCTTGCTCTTGAAGTAAAAATAGATGGCCCCCTTGCTGAAACCCGCCTTCTGTGCGATCTCTTCCATGGTGGCGGCCTGAAAGCCTTTTTCGAAGAAGACCTCCTTCGCCGCGGCCAGGATGTCTTCCTTCCTGGCTTCCCGTTCCCGCTGTTTCCTGGGTGACAATGCCATGCTGGTGAAAGCCTTTACTGAGGATGAATGTCGCTGAATAAGTCCATTAATTAACCATTATTCATAAATTCGACTTTAAGTCAATAAATATTATTGACCTTTGGACCAGGATTGATTTCCGTTGTAGATACAAGAATATACATAATTATCAGGAGGGGCG
>CAYTRL010000376.1:0-6068 GCA_964439795.1 uncultured Thermodesulfobacteriota bacterium | reverse complement strand
CTGGGAACCCACATCTTTCACACCGACGACGCTGCGCTTCTGCGTCGAATCCGGGAGGCCGCCGGGGCCAGGCTCATTGAGAGCCGGCAGAAGATCCGGATCAAGTGGAACAACCGGCTCTATCAATACCCGATCTCCGTAAAGGACCTGTTTCGGAAGCTCCCTCCGGCCACGCTTCTGGGCTGCGGAACCAGCCTGCTCAGGGCCCGGGTCTTCGGGCCCCGGGAGATCCGTTCCGCGGAGGATCAGTTCATCCGGGATTACGGCAGCCGCCTGTACGAGATCTTCTTCCGGTCCTATACGGAAAGGCACTGGGGGGTCCCGGCCTGCGAGCTGGATCCGAGGCTGGTGCAGCATCGTATCCAGAAAACGGACCTGTTCCGGATTCTGGCGGCCACGGCGCGAAACCTCTCCGGGAGGCGGTCCGTTCACCATGGCGCGGAGGTCCAGCCGGTGGCAGACACCCTCTACTACACCGCGCAGGGCAGCGGCGGGCTCTTTTCCCTGCTGGGCGCACGCCTGGAAGAGCTGGGGGTGGATGTGCGGACGGACAGCGAGCTGGTCGGGCTGGAGCACGGCGACGGCCGGATCTTCCGGGCCGTCTGCCGCGGGCCCGAGGGCCGGGCGGACGTGGACTGCGACGCGGTGGTCAGCACCCTGCCTCTGGACCGTCTACCGGCCCTGCTGGGCCGGTCCGTGGACAAGGAAGCCCATGGGCTCCCCGTCCGTTCGCTCATCGTCTCCGGGCTTCTGGTGAACCGGCCCGAGGTCTTGGACGCCAATTTCGTCTATTTCCAGGATGCGCTCTTCGGGCGGGTCAGCGAACCCAAGCGTGTGGGGCTGCTCGTGGATCCGGCGGATCACACCATTCTGCTCTGTGAGGTGGCGTGCTCCAGAGGGGACGAGCGATGGAGGGATCCGGAAAAGGTCACCGATGAAGTGATCCGGGAGCTCATGCGGGAGGGCTGTCTGCGCAGCTCCGGGGAGGTGGTGGACCGGATCAGCATCCCGGTCCCCGCCGCCTACCCGGTCTACCGGAAGGGCTTTTTTGAGCGGGTCGAGGAGCTCGGCAAGCAGCTGGGTGCGTTTTCGAACCTTTTCTCGGCCGGGCGGTGGGGAGAGTTTCGCTACATCAACATGCACGTGGCCATGCTCTGCGGCCAGCACGCGGCCGGGAGAGCGAGCGCCTATCTGATGCAGAAGGGGGAGACCGCGGGTGGGGAAACCACCGAAGACATCACCTGATTCCACCCCGGAAGGTGCGGGGCCCGAGGGCGGCGGGCCGCGGGTGCGGTATCTGCGGGCGTGGGGGAACGCGATCGGCATTCTCCTTCCCGTGGCCCTGTATCTCTGGCTTGCCCTTCCCGACCTCCACCTGCCCGCGCCCTACACCGACGAACTGTTTTTCGCCCCGTCGGCCATGGAGATGGCCGGGTACGACCTTCCGCAAGACTACAAGGAGGACATCGGGCTGCACGAGTTCCGGGTTTCGGGAAGATCCTTTCCGGTCATGGCCCTGCAGTACCTCGGTATGCTCCGGGCCTACTTTCAGGGGGCGGTCTTCCGGCTCTTCGGTGCCTCCCTGGGCGTGCTTCGCGGGTTTCACCTCGTTCTGGGCGTCCTGGGGATCCTGGCGGCGTACCTGTTCGCCCGCGGCTTCTTCAGGGATCCGGCCGCCGGAGCCCTGACCGCGCTCTTCCTGGCACTGGATCCCAGCTACCTGTTTTCCACCCGGACGGACAGCGTGGGGTTCTCCCTTTCCATGGTGCTCCGGAGCGTTTCCCTCCTGCTGCTGCTCCTGTGGTGGAGGGGGGGGGCGAAACGGTTTCTTTACGGGGCGGCCTTTCTTGTCGGGTTGGCCCTTTCGGACAAGGCGATCGCTTTGTGGTTCTACGGTGGGATCGTTGCCGCAGCCTTTCTCCTCCGGCCCGTGACCTGCTGTCGCCGCTTCTTTCGACTCTCCTGGAAGCCGGTTCTCGTTTCCGCTCTCCTGGCCCTGGCGGGCGGGCTGATCTTCTTCAGCTGGTACGGCCCCCGGTTCGGCCATTTCTTCGGGACCTGGCTCTGGGGTTCCCTCTCCTCATCGTCTCAGGGCGTCTCCGATGGCGACTTCGCGGGGAAGCTCATGGAATCCGCGGGGAACGTGCTGCACCTGGCGGTGCAGACCTTTTCCGGGTATCTCCGGCCGGATATGGTCGGGGTTGGCGATTTCGGGGCCACGTTGGTTCGTGTTCTGACCTCCCCACTGATCCCCCTGTTCGTGCTGCCGGCCCTTTTCATCCCCTGGGCCTGGTGTTCAGCGAGCATGCGCGACCCGGCGAGGAAGGCCCTCTTTCTGGTGTTGGCCGGGGGCCTGGTTGTCTTTCAGATCCTGCTCTTGCCCGCACTGGAGAGCCCCTTCGATCTCGCCCTGGACTATCACCACCTCCTGGTGACCTATCCACTCTTTCAGTGTGCTGCGGCCGGTATCCTCGCCGCTCTGATCCGGGCGGGGCTTTCGCGGCCCCGGACCGGAGAGGTGGAGAAAGAGGGGAGGCATACTCGGGAGCACGCGGAAGCGGCCGTGGTCTCCAAAAGCGGCGGGTCCGCTCCGGATCGTCCCGTGACACACAGGAACCCGAAGAGAACGGCGGTTTGGTATAGAGCCACGGGCCTGCTGGTGATCCTGGTTCTCGCTCTGCCCCTGGGCGCAAACGCTCTGAGGATCCGGAGGGTCGGGGAGGCCTTGAGGCTTCAGGGAGGGCTGGGGCTGTGGAGCGATTCGCTCTACCGGGTGGAGGCCTATCTGATGCAAGAGGCGGAAGGACCGGTCCTGTGTGCCGACTGGGGGATCAACCGCCCCCACCTTTTCCTGTCCGGAGGGGGGATCCGCACCGTGAGCACCTACCACCGCTACGTGGGAAAGCCGGGAAACGGCCTCGAAGACCCCGAATACCTGGCTTTTCTCCAATCGCTGTTCCTTCGGGAGCCGAACCTCCTGATTGTCGGTCACGTGAGTCCGTGGGTGGCCTTTGACGGGGCCCAGGGAGCCGTGTTCGAGGCGGCACGGCGCAGCGGAAAGGCCCTGAACCCGGTGGCCGAGTTCCGCACAAGGCTGGACGACCCGGTCTATCGGATCTGGTCTCTGTCGGATCGTTGAAATCCGGCAAAGGGGCACACAACACCTGCCGGAGCATCCCCGCTTGGGTGCATGACTCCGTTACCCCTGTCTGGACAGGAATTCCCTGAGGAATCGGAATCCCCTGTACGCATAGTAGTATGGCAGCTTCCAGGCCGGACCCACGGGATATTTTGCCCGCATGAAGGCCGGGGAGGGGAAGAGGAGCCAGCGCAGAAGAAGCCACCGGGCCGGCGCGTTGTCCGCCCCCCGGATGATGGCCTGGTAGCTTCCCCTCCGGCCGAGACGCGCGCAGGAGATCGCCGTGTCCACGGCGGTGGCAGGGGATTCTTCCGCTTCCGCGGAAAGGGCCTCCAGCACCCGGCAGGGGATGGCAACCCCCGCTTCCTTTTTCAAGTACCCGAGCAGGATGGAACCGGGCAGGGCCATGCCGCTTTCCACGGCCGTTTCAAGGAAGAGCTGCCAGTCTGGATCCGGCAGGCCTCTCGCGAGAAAAAACGCATCGCACACCCAGCGCAGACTGTCCCGGCTGCGGGAGGTGATTGCGTGAGCGCATACGTGCAGCAGATGGTCTGCCGGTGATGGAACCCGTACGTCGGCCCCGGCCACCCGGCGGGAAAGGGCCCGTTTCCGCAACCCCTGCCCGGGCGGTTCGAAATAGGGCACCGCAAGGGTTTCCCGTTGCAGGTGGATCCGAAACCCTGCGTTGTGTTCGAAGACGACCGTGTTGCTGCCCATACCTTCCCATGATCCGTTTCTCCGGGGCAGTCCGGCCCCTTCCAGGGCATGGATGGTAGCCGCCTGATTCTCCGGGTCCAGGAGAAGGTGCATGTCGTCATAGTGCCTTAGAAAAGCCTGCTCATAGACGGTTTCCGCCAGGGCCGGTCCGCGGAGGACCATGAACTGCACCCCGGCCGTGTTCAAGAGGTCGAAGGTCTCCCTGCAAAGACGGCGCATGGCTTCGCTGTGGATCTCTTCACGAATCATGGCGGCTTCCAGGGATCCCCGGATGGCCGGATCCCGCTCCACCGGGTTCCTTTTCAGGTTGTCAAGCAGAAGGGGCATCAGCCCTTTGATCCCCAGCCGGTCTTTCAGGAAATAGCCCGCCGGGTCTTGGATCCGATGCGTCCACGCCTTCCAGGCCTCCTCACTGGCCGGGGGCGCCAGAAGACAGGCCCGCAGGAGCCACGTCTCCTCTTGCCCGGGCAGCAGGATGGAAAGCATGGATTTGAGATTCTTCCATTTCATCAGAATGCCGAGCCCATGGGATTTCTCTTGAAAGCCTCCCGCTTTCCGGGCGCTCTTCGCTCCTGTTCATACCGATGAGGCCCCGGCGGGATCTTCGCTTTATCCATCGCTTTGAGGTAAGATTATTCTAATCGAAACAACGTCCTTTTCAAAGGCTCCCTGATACGAACGGGCACGGGATATGAGAATGCCGTCCAGGATTTTGGGAATGCAAAGGAAGAAACTGCGCAATGTTCTGATCCTTGTGGGCATCAACATCTTCATCCTGCTCCTTTTGGATTTCCTCTGCGGGTTGATCGTGCCTCCGGACAGGAGCGCTATCAATTTTGAAAGCTATCCGGACTATGTGTACCGGATGCCGCCCAACAAAGAGTGGACAGGGGGCGTGTTCCCCCCGGAGGTGACCCCGGAGGGTTTTTCCGTAACCTATGGCACCAACTCCCACGGCTTTCGGGGTTCTGAATTCATCCGGGAAAAGGCTCCGGGTAAGGTCCGTGTCCTGTGCATGGGAGATTCACATACCTTCGGCGAAGGTGTCCCACAGTCGCAGATCTTTGCCTCGCAGCTGGAACATATTCTGAACCAGGCGGCCGGAGAGGGGCGGTTCGAGGTGATCAACCTGGGCGTTTCCGGATACTCTTCCTACCAGGGGCTGCTCCTTCTGGAAAAAGAGGCCCTGGCCTTTTCGCCCGATTATGTGGTCGTCGGGTACGGCAGCAACGACTATTTCACGCAGCAGCTGGGCCCGTACAGGGATCTCACGGACCGGGAGGTCATTGCCCTGCTCAACCGTTCCAACAAGCTTCCCTCCCGCCTCATGGGGTGGGTGAAAGGGACCCATCTTTATCACGGCCTGAAGAAGGGGATCCTGGGGACGTGGTCCAAGATCCATGGCTTGTTCTCGGATGCGGGGGAAAGGCGAAGGGTCCCGGTGGAGGAATACCGCGGGAATCTTGCCCGGTTCCGGGACATCTCCGAAAAGGAGGGGTTCGAGGTCATCTACATGAACATAGCCAACTATCGAAACCTGTACAGCCGTACCATGGCGGAGGTGGCGCGCGAGGAGGGCACGGGTTTCCTGAATGCGGTGGAGGCCTTTCGAAAACGGCTTCCCGCCATCAGAACCGGAGGGCTCTATGCCCCCCTGCTGGCCCCCTATCGGGAGATGCTGGGGGAGAAGATCGATGCCGAGTTTTACGATCCCGGGGCCATGTATTACACGGTGGACGGTGCCCATCCCAACGCCGTGGGCCACCGGATCATCGCCGAGGAGCTGGCCCGCAAGGTGCTGGCCCACGAAGGGATCCGGCCGGCGCCCGGCATCCTCCCGCCGCCCCCTTGAGCCTGGCGCCTTCCACCCCCCCCCCTTCAGGAAAAGGACCGGATCCAGTCCTCCTCGAATTCAGCCTGTGTCCGCGCGTCCCAGTTGCGATAGTACTTACCCGCCAGGGGATCGGAGATCATATACTCAACGCCGAGACCTTGCAGGGTCGCCGCGAGCCGAAGGAACCTTTCTTTGCGGACTGCCGGGTCCACGCTTTCGGATCGCCAGAGGAGAGGGTGCCGGCCGTCCCCTTCGGACGAAACGACCCCCGGCCGCCGGGCCAGATACTCGGGCGTGATGACAAAAGCACTGAAACAGATATGGGAAAAGCGGTGTCCCCTCCGTTTGATCCACGTGAGTGTCTTCTGAAAATCCTCT
>CAYTRL010000375.1:4585-6097 GCA_964439795.1 uncultured Thermodesulfobacteriota bacterium | reverse complement strand
GAAGCACCTTGCCGCGCAGGGTGATCTCCCCGGTCATGGCCAGGTCCGAGCGTACTTTTTTTCCGGTCAGCAGGCTGGCCAGGGCCACCACCATGGTCACACCCGCGGAAGGGCCGTCCTTGGGGGTGGCGCCCGCGGGAACGTGGATGTGCAGGTCCGTGGTCTCGAAAAACTGCTTCTCGATCCCCAGCGCATCGGCGTTGGAGCGGATGTAGCTCAACCCGGCCTGGGCGCTCTCTTTCATCACGTCTCCCAGCTGGCCCGTAAGGACCAGCCCCTTTCTCCCCTCCATGCGGGTGGCCTCCACGAAAAGGATGGCCCCGCCGGCCGGTGTCCAGGCCAGGCCCGTGGCGATCCCCGGCGCCGTGATCCGCTCCCCCACCTCGGAGAAGAACTTCTGAGGCCCCAGGTACTCGCTCACCTCCGCCTCGCCCACGTCCGGGGTTTCCTCCTCCCCCTCGGCCACCTTGCGGGCCACGGCCCGGCAGACGGCGGCCAGCTCGCGCTCCAGGTTCCGTACCCCCGCCTCCCGGGTGTACTCCTGTATGGTTTTGGTGAGCGCCGCGTCGGTCATCTTCAGCTGCTCAGGCTTGAGACCGTGCTCGGCCACCTGCTTGGGCAGGAGGTACCTGCGGGCGATGTTGTGCTTTTCCTCCTCGGTGTAACCCGGCAGGTTCAGGATCTCCATCCGGTCCCGCAGGGCGTGGGGGATCGTATCCAGCACGTTGGCCGTGGTGATGAAGAAGATCCGGGACAGGTCGAAGGGGGCCTCCAGGTAATGGTCCGAGAACGTGAAGTTCTGCTCCGGGTCCAGTACCTCCAGGAGCGCGGACGCGGGGTCCCCCCGGAAATCGGCGCCGATCTTGTCGATCTCGTCCAGCATGAACACCGGGTTGTTTGTCCCGCACTTCCGGAGGCCCTGGATGATCCGCCCGGGAAGGGCGCCAACGTACGTCCTCCTGTGTCCCCGGATCTCTGCCTCGTCCCGTACGCCGCCCAGCGAGATGCGCAGAAACTTGCGGTCCATGGCCCGAGCGATCGATTTACCCAGCGAGGTCTTGCCCACACCCGGCGGACCGGCAAAGCAGAGGATCGGCCCCTTCATGTCCTGGCGCAGCTTTCGGATGGCCAGGTATTCCAGGATCCTCTTCTTGACCTTTTCCAGGTCGTAATGGTCCTCGTTGAGGATCTCCTCCGCCTTCTTCACGTCCAGGTTGTCCGTGGTGGACCGGGACCAGGGCAGTTCGATCAGCCAGTCCAGGTAGGTCCGCGACACGTTGTACTCCGGGGCCGCCGGGTTCATGATCTGGAGCCGGTCCACCTCCTTGAGGGCCGTCTTCTCCACTTCGGGCGGCATCCCCGCCTTCGCGATGCGCGCACGGAGGTTTTCGATCTCCTCGGATTTCTCGTCCTTTTCGCCGAGCTCCTGCTGGATCTTCCGGAGCTGCTGCCGCAGGAGATGCTTACGCTGCTCCTCGTTCATCTCCCCGGCGATCTCCTCCTGGATCCGCT
>CAYTRL010000375.1:0-4575 GCA_964439795.1 uncultured Thermodesulfobacteriota bacterium | reverse complement strand
GGAGTTCCTGCTTCTGCATCTCCCGGTTCACAAAGGACATTACGTTCCGGACCCTTTGCCTCTGATCCAGCTCCTCCAGGACACCGTACTGCTCTTCCAGGCTCAGGGCGAGGTTGGAGGCCACGAAATCCGCCAGCTGGCCGGGGTCGGAGATGTTCATGACGGTGAGCATTACCTGGCTTGGAAAGTTGGGAATCATCTCCGCCGTCTGCTGAAACACCTGGCGAAGACCGGAGACCAGGGCTTCCATATCCTCCTCCGCCGACGGGACCTCCTCCAGTCGCCGGACCCGGGCCTTGAAGTAGGGCTCCCGGACCGTGAACTCACCCACCTCCACGCGCGCGATCCCCTGCACCAGGAAGCTGACACCGCCGGTTGGCAGCTTCATCATCTTCAACACCTTTCCCGCGGTCCCCCGGGGGAACAGGTTTTCCGGGACAGGGTCCTTGTCCGGATCGGGGCTCTTGTTGGGCACCACACCGATGATCCCGTCCCGGAGTACGGCATCGTCCACGAGCTGAACAAAATTTTCCTGTGCCACCATGAACGGGGCGATCACCTGAGGAAACAGGACAATGCCGGAGAGAGGCAGGATAGGAAGTTCCTCGGGGATCGAGATCTCTTCCCCGCCGGGCTTCTCTTGCATAACGCTCAACGGTTCGCTCTGAGGCTCCATAGGTTCATCCCTCACTGGAATCGATTGGCAGGCCCACCCGTTCAGTGGGAATCTTCATGAACGATATCGATACGTGTAGGCTCCCGGACCTTTCTCTTGGGAAGGGTCAGCTCCAGAAAACCGTTGCGGTGCACCGCCTGGATCTGCTGCGGGTCCACCAGCTCTCCGGGAACCCGGAACAGCTTTTCAAAGGGGCCGTACTCGATCTCCATGCGGTGAAACCGGATCAGCCCGGGAGGCTGCCGCTTGGTCCTCATGCCCGACACCTTGAGCAGGTTCTCCTCGAAGGTCACCCGGAAATCTTCTTTGCCAACCCCGGCCAGGTCCATGACGATGATGACGTCATCCTCGGTTTCCAGGATGTCGGTGTGGGGCGTCCACCCCTCATGACCGGCGAACCGCTGGCTGCCGAACGAGTCGTCGCAGTCCTCCTGTCCCGGCGCTCCCTGCCGATACCGTACGGAAAAGATCTTTGGGTAGCGTTCCATAGGACCTCCTCTTTGATTGAGTACCCAACGGGATGCATCCGGGGGGAACGCCCGCCGGAGTTATTCCCACCTGTGAGGGGTTCGCAAAACAGGGATACTGTCGTTTTCCGTTATTCCGGGCTGGACCCGGGATCACCGTTTTTCCCAGAGGTACTCCAGGTACGGCTTGGTCTCCTCGAAGACCCGGCACTGATCTTCCAGGTAGACCTCGGCCTGCTGGGAACTCATATGAGACGTGGATATGGCCGTGGAACAGGTCCTGCCCATGTACAGAGCGAGAAGGCATTCCACCAGGGCGTCCACGCTTTCCGGCTTCCGCTTGTACGCCAGGGCAAAGGCGAACAGGGACAAGGTCCACATCAGGGCGGGAAACTCGAAGGTCTCCAGGGAGATCTTCTTCACCTCCCGCAGCTTTTCGTAGACGTCCCGGTGCAGGACCTCCTTCCAGAGGGATTCGAACCGGGGAAAAGCCTCCTGGAAGCCTGCATAGAGTACGGCCGGACCCCCGACTGCAGGTTCTCCACCCGGTTCGCTTCGGACGCCCACTCCAAAGACCACTGTGGGTTTGCTCCATCGCACGCTTTTCCACTGGTCATGATACTTCTGCATGAGAAAAAAGACGGTCTCCATCGTATCGGAAAAGACCGCC
This sequence comes from uncultured Thermodesulfobacteriota bacterium, assembly GCA_964439795.1. Classification (GTDB taxonomy): domain Bacteria; phylum Desulfobacterota; class DSWW01; order DSWW01; family DSWW01; genus CAYTRL01. Next base: position 2,762 of record CAYTRL010000375.1, on the reverse strand, counting down.
GGAGGTTCCGGGACCGGAGTATCGTGCCCACTCGTCGAGGCGCCTCCGAGGAACGTCTGGCACAGGGGGACCCCCCGGGCCACAGCCGTGGTCGTGATCCACACATCGATCCCGTACCCGTGTACACTCCCCTCGGGGACGTCCTCCAGCAGGAGATCCGCCAGCGTACCCGACAGCCCGTAATCCCCCCCCATCGGTTCCCGCACCCGTTTCCCGAACAGGGAGCGGAGGAGCGGATACACCACATTGCTGGTCAAGCTCCCCTCTCCGGGATGCCGGGCGTAGATGGGGGACACCAGGGAAAACTCCTGGAAGGTGGGCTCCAGGAGCCGGCGCACCCAGTCCACGGTGGGGTCTGAAGCTCTGCGGCTGATCACCGCAATGGACTCCGCCCCGAGTTCACGGGCCCTTTCGAGGAGGTTCAGGATCCGGTTCCCCCTCCCCGTCACGCCGGGAGGGGTGGAAAGGCAGATACCCGGAACCTCCATGGACTCACGGAAGAACGCTTCCCGGGCCGGGCCTTCGGACCGATCCTCGCTGAGAATGACGGCCCCGCTTTTGTCCGGGAAAACTTCCCGAAGCGTTCGGCCGGCCTGCCGCCGCTTCTCCACCAGGGACTCCGGGGGACCATCGTCGATGATCCCCACTACGATGTCCGCCCGGGATACGGATTCCGGATTCGCTTCCTCCCGGCCGGGAAAAAGAGGCTTGTTCATCGTTCCCCTTTTCACAGTCTGGGGTCAGGTCTCCATTTTACATTTTTTTACGTGGGTGACATGCAAGACAACTCGTTCGGATAGACGATAAATGTAAAATGAAGACCTGACCCCGGCTATCAGACTCGTTTCCTTTTCAGCGGAACAGGTTGATGAACCGTTTCAGGATCCCCTCTCCCTCGCCTTTTCCCTGCTTCTCGCCGATGCCCGGTCCGGGGTGCAGGGGGCAGGGTTCCGTGGGCTCTGTCCCTGCGAGAAAGGCTTCTTCGATAGGATCCGGACACTCCGAGGTTGCCAGCAACCCACTGATCCTGTCAATCGTTCGCATCTCCACCCCCGGCGGGGGGATGAAGTCCTCCGGGCGAAACCACCCGGACCCTTTCTTCAGGAAATCCGTCCAGATGGGCAGGGCCGCACCGGACCCGGTGAACCCCATATTCCTCGGCTGGTCAAAACCCACCCAGACCAGTGCCACCATCCGGGAGGTGTACCCCACGAACCACGCATCGCGGAATTCGTTGGTGGTTCCTGTCTTGCCCGCCACCGGCACGGTGATCTGGCCGGCAACCCCGGCCGCGGTCCCCCGTTGAAAAACCCCTTTGAGCAGGTGTGTCATCAGAAAGGCGGATGCCGGGGAAACCACCTGTTTCAGCTTCATGGGACGACGCTGCAGCAGGTTTCCTTCCTTGTCCAGAACGGTCTTGATGGCTCGGGGAGAACTCTGCACGCCGTGATTCGCAAAAACGCTGAAGGCGGACGCGATCTCCAGGGGGACGGCTTCGAAAGCGCCGAGCACCAGGGAGGGGACCGGCTCCATGGGCGTGGTGAGCCCCAGATCCCGGGCCGTATCGATAATCCGCTGGTAACCGATCTGCTCCCCAAGCCAGGCGGTGGCACAGTTAAGAGATTTCTCCAGGGAGGTTCTCAGGGTGACCTCTCCGGTGTACTGATCGTTGAAGTTCCGGGGTTTCCAGGATTTGCCGTCGTACAGGATCTCGATCGGCTCGTCCCGCAGCAGGGAAGCGGCCGTGAATTCCGGTGCAGCCCCTGCCCGGCCTTCCAGGGCCGTGATGTACGCGATCGGCTTGAACAGGCTTCCGGGTTGACGCCGGGCCTGAACCACCCGGTTGAACTGGCTCTTCTTATACTCCCTGCCCCCGACCATGGCCCGGATAAAGCCGGTCTGGGGCTCCAGGGCCACCAGGCACGCCTGCAGCGGGTCCATCGCGTCGCTTTTCACCCCCTGGCGGAGACCGGGGGCCCGTTTCTCCAGCCGTTGGAGCCCCTCCCGTATGCTCTTCCCGGCGATCCGCTGCATCTCCACGTCCAGCGAAGTGAAGATCAGGAGCCCCTCCGAGGTCAGGAAGTCCAGGGAATATTCCTTCTGCAACTCCTTCATGAGGTAGTCCACGAAGTAAGGGGCATCGTTCTTTTCCGGGTGGAACCTGCGCACGTCCACGGGTGCCTCCAGCGCCTCCTGGTACTCTTCCTCGGTGATCATGCCCAGGGCCCACATCCTTTTCAGGACGTGGTTCCGGCGGGCCAGGATCTTGTCCTCGCCCTTGTGGGGAGCGTACAGGTTCGGTGCCCGGATCATGCCTGCCAGGAGGGCCGACTGGGGAAGGGACAGATCCCGGGCCTGCCTGCCGAAATAGAATTCGGCGGCCTCCCCCACCCCGTAAACGCCCAGGCTCCCTTTTTGTCCGAAATAGATCTCATTCAGGTAGGCCTGCAGGATCTCGTCCTTGGAGTACCGGAGATCCAGGATCAGGGCCATGCAGGCTTCCCGGATTTTCCGCGAGAGGGTCCGCTTGGGAGTGAGGAAAAAATTCTTGACCAGCTGCTGGGTCAGCGTGCTGGCCCCCTGCACGACCCTGCCGGCCTTCAGGTTGGCAAGGGCCGCCCGGGCGATGGCTCGAAAGTCCACACCGGGATGCTGGAAAAAATGCTGATCTTCCGTGGCGATGATCGCGTCCACCAGGCTGGCGGGGACCTCGGACAGTTTCACCAGTCTTCGTTCTTCCCAGACCTGCTTGAAAAGTCCCG
>CAYTRL010000374.1:4526-6101 GCA_964439795.1 uncultured Thermodesulfobacteriota bacterium | reverse complement strand
CCTTTCCCTGGACCTGGGCTGGTTCGACTGGTCCAAGTTCCTGAACGTGGAGGGCCAGAAGCCCGAACCCTCATTCCACGACACCTGGATGCCCAGGGTGGGGGCTGAGTACCGCTGGAAGAGCTGGATCGCGTTCCGCGGGGGGTACTTCTACTACGAGACGCCGGTTCCGGACCAGCCCGGGAAGTGGAACTACCTGGACAACGACCGGCACGTTTTCAGCCTGGGCGCGGAAGTGGTGGTGGAGGACCCCCCCGGCTTCTGGGACAAGCCCCTGTTCTTCAGCTTCCACTTCCAGTACCATTACCTGGTGAAGCGGCGGTACGTGAAAACCGATGACCAGGATCCCTACTACCCCGGCTACTCCTTCGGCGGCGACATCTTCTCCGTGGGGGTTCAGATTTCCATGCCCCTGTGAGATAATTAACCCCTGCAAACGGCTTGTGAGGGGTGACGCTCGAACCTGTTTGAAGATTGAGGAAGGGAGAACCGACCCATGACACGTTTAAGCCAGCGCCTTTCTCCAACCGGCATCCTGCTCGCAGCCTGCGGGTTCCTGCTGATCTCGCTTCTCCCGGTCTTCCTCGGCTGCAGCGATGATTCCGAAACCCTCGTGATCGAACTCGAGCCCTGGGGGCTGGATTTCAACTCCGAGCTGGATTCAAAGTCGAACCTCCAGCACTTCATGTACCTTGTGGAGCGGGCCTTTTATCTGTCGGTCATCCGTTTTCAACTGACGGACGGGGTCTATACCCTGATGGCCGCCATTACAGCGCCGGCCACCGGAGGGTTTTCCCCCTCCACCGTGGACGTGGCCACCGGCGGGACCAGCGATGTGATGTTCGTCACCGACGTTACGGAGGGGGCGGAGCGGTTGCTCGCCGTCAAGCCGGACTACACCGGGGATGTGGGGCTGGACTCGCTGCTGCTGGCTGAAACCGGTGACCTGCTGCCGGAAGAGTTCATCGACCTGCGAGGCGTGGCAAGCCTGTATATCGACGACAACACCTACCGGGTTTTCCTGGCGGATGACAACAAGGTCTGGATCCTCGATTACCTGGTGGCCGAAAAGGAATTTACCCTTGGGAACCCGGCCTACGCCCCGATCCCCGGAGGGTGCGGGGAACCTTTCCTGTCCCCCGCTGGCGTGGCCGTGGACGGTTCGGTGGCCCCGCTTTCGAAATTGCCGGCCCTGTACGTGACGGACAAGGTGCAAAACGCCCTCTTCCGGTTTTCGGGTATCGGGGGAGGGACCCCACCTGTCTGCGATGCCGTCCTCGAGATCTGGGATCCGGAAAGCGATCACTTCGAGGCTCCGCGCGGGGTGGCTGTCCTTCCCGATGAGAGCGTCCTGGCGGATACGATCGTGGCGGTGGCCGACTCCCGCAAGACCGATGACGGCAACGACCGGGTCTCCGCTTTTTCGTGGGACGCGGCGTCGAGCACGTTTACGCCCATCGTTCCCCTGCCCGGGGATTTCAACTTCTACGCCAACGCCACCCCGTTCGACCTGGCCTTTGACGCGTCCGGCGAACTCTGGGCCACGTACCCGGAAGCGGCCGCCATCGCCGGCCC
>CAYTRL010000374.1:1514-4426 GCA_964439795.1 uncultured Thermodesulfobacteriota bacterium | reverse complement strand
ACGCGTCCGGCGAACTCTGGGCCACGTACCCGGAAGCGGCCGCCATCGCCGGCCCTTCCCAAACCCAGTAGGCAGCCGGAACCTCTCCCTCGTGCAGAGGTTGCCGCACCGGTCAGGCTTTTCCCTGCCGGATCCTCTCCTCGGCATCCTCGATGGACCGGTAGCCCAGGTCCCTGGTCGTGGGGGATCAGGTCGTGAATATCAACCTTATATCCTTGGGCAAGCCAGCAAAAGGTTGATATTCACGACCTGACCCCATTGCCCCACCGCACATACTCTCCCGTCATCCCGGACTTGATCCTTAAACCCCCCTGATCCGGGATCCAGGGGCAGGGGCAAGGAGGAGGCTCTTTGGCCCCCACCCCGCCACCCCTGGATCCCTGCTTTCGCAGGGATGACGATATTTTTCTGTCATTCCGGGCTTGACCCTTATACCCCCCTGACCCGGAATCCAGTCTTGCCGCCTGTTGGGATTCCTGCCTTTGAGTGGCGGCCACCCGTCCACTCACCGTCCCTCCCGGTCAGGCTTTGCCCTGCCGGATTCTCTCCTCGGCGTCCTCGATGGACCGGTAGCCCAGGTCCCTGACCAGGCGCTGGTAGATCCCCTCGGTGAGGTTCCGGCCCCGGGTTTCCGCGTCGGTCACGTCCCGGTGCACAAGGGCGAGGGTTTCCTCGGAGTAGGTTTCCAGCTCGCCCCGGAGGTACCCGGCAAAGGAGGTGCCCCCCCCGCCGGACTCCGCGTCCTCCACGGGGCGCCCCCTTCCCATGAGCCCCGGGTAGCGGGCGGCCAGCTCCCTCTGCCAGTTCACCTGCACGGAAACGATCCGGTCGATCCGTTCCTGTACCCCGGGGTCGCTGTGCAGGCACGGGATCAGGTTCTCCATGCGGGCGTACTTGAGGGTCATCAGGTTCCGGTCCTCTTCCGCGGCCCGTTTCAGGTCGTCCCGGTAGGACCGCAGGGCCTGCTCGGACCATACGGAGAACTGGGCGGAGCGGTGCTGGCGGAAGGCGCGGGGGTTGGACTGGCAGGGGGCAGGGCCCCGGGACCGGACCGAGAGGAACATCTCCTGCTCCCGGTCCAGGATCTCCCGGATCAGGTCCTCTGCCGGGTTCCCGGTGTCTCGATCCTCTTCCACGGTCCTTTCCTCCCGGCCGGTGTGGAATGTTCCCCCTGCCCCTTCAGCCCACCCAGACGTTCCGTTCCCGGAGTTTTTCGTCTTCGATCCGGGCCTGGATCCCGGGCCCGTGATCCGGCAGAAAGGAACTCTCCAGATCGCTCAGCCCCTGGCTCGCAAACTCCAGGATCAGGGCGCCGCAGATCCCCTCGATCCGATCTTCTTTTGCCGAGTCCTCCGTCTCCCGGAGCAGGGCGGCGATTTCTTCGTGCATCCAGCGCCCAAGGATCGGGAGGTCCTTCACGGCGCGGTGCATCCACTTGTAAAAGGGCGTGTACCTCCGGTTCAGGAGAAACGCCGCGGAAAGCGCGTCCGCACAGAACTTGGTTTCCGCGTACCGGGCCGCGAAACGGTCCCCGCGCTTCACGCTGCGGGGGAAGTTGTACTGGCCTGCCTGCCCCATGGTCATGCACCGGGCGGCGATCTTCTTCTTGCGTACATCCTCCGGGTAGAAGGCGAGCAGGGCCTCACGGAACCGGGTGAACTCTCCCGGGGAATCCACGAACACCCTGCCGTTGGTGCAGGCGGCCAGGGCGTTCTCCGGGAGCATGAGCCACTCGGCAAGCTCCGAAGGGGGGCGTTCCAGGCCGATGAAGCGGCGGTAGAAAGCACCGATCTCGAACACCCCCACCCGCCCCTCTCCCCATTGGCTCTCCAGCCGGGGACCGTACCCCTCAAAGGTGGGCGGCAGGTCGTTCAGGGCCGCCTGGAGGTCGGCCCCGAAAGCACGGGCGTCCCCGGGGAGCAGCCAGATGCAGAAGGACGGGCCCCAGTCGTGATCCCTGGAGAGAACATCGTCAAACCCGTAACACTCGGATCCGTCCCCCACGAGTCCCGCCGCCATCCGATCCAGGCGGTCCGCAAACCGTTGGGCCAGCATGGGCCGGCCCTCGGCCTGGAAATATCTTTCCGCAAGATCCAGCCCTTTCATGGGCCCGGCCCCGGAAATCGGCGGCGGGAGATCTGCCGGATCATGACTGCTCCTGGAGTGTGGAACGAAGGGATTCGATGTTTTTCCGGGTCAGGTCCGCCTTCCGCTCCGCTCCCTCCTCCTGCAGGTAGAGTTCAAGGGCTTTTTCAAACCACTCCAGCGCGCTTTGCGGGTCGTTCTTCATGGCGTGGATGTACCCGATGTTTCCCGACTGGTCGGCGGTCCCCATGCCGAGCCCCTCCCGGGAAAAAACGGCAAGCGACTCGTGATAGTGCTCCAGGGCCTCGTCGTGCAACTCCATGTCCCGGCATGTGGACCCGGCGTTGCCCATCTGCCAGGCCGCGGACACGGGGTCCCCTGCTTCCCGGTAGTCTGCGGCCGCTTTCTGGAAGGAGATGCGGGCGTCGCCGTACCGGCCCAGTTGGACCTGTACCATTGCGATGTTGTTCAGGATCCCGGCCCGGTCCCGCCGGTTCACGTCCTCCCCGGCCATCAGTTCCAGGGAACGGGTGAACCGCTCCAGGGCCCCTTCCAGGTCGCCGCTTTCAAGACAAGCCCCGCCTTCGCGGTTCCAGCGTCGGATTTCTTCCCCCGCGTCCTGTTTTCCCATCTCCCGATCCTCCTCTTGTCCGGCGTTAGCAAAAAACCGCTGAGCAAAAACCCGGCGGCGGTTGCACCGATCCTGCGGCCGGTCCGCGGTCCGGCTCCGGTCCCCACCGATCCCGCCCGCCGCCGCCCTGTCACGCCCTGACCGTGCAGCGGACCTCCTGCTGACAGGGTAGTTCTTGTGCTGCGAGTTTTCAAGG
>CAYTRL010000374.1:0-1414 GCA_964439795.1 uncultured Thermodesulfobacteriota bacterium | reverse complement strand
CCGTGCAGCGGACCTCCTGCTGACAGGGTAGTTCTTGTGCTGCGAGTTTTCAAGGACAGTCCGGCAAAACAAAACCTGGTTTCTTGACAAGAAAGGTCCGGTTGTTATACAAACCGGCGTAGGTATCACCTATCACGCTCCCTCAACCCCTGTGGGACCCATGCAGAAAAAGGCGTTCAAGAGGACGTTCGATATCTTCTTCTCCCTCACGGCGCTGGCGCTTCTCTCCCCGGCGTTTCTCCTCCTGTCTGTTCTCGTGAAGCTCACCTCCCCCGGTCCGGTGCTGTTCAAACAGAAGCGGATCGGTGTAAACAACCAGGAGTTTTTCATCTACAAGTTCCGGAGCATGGTCCACCAGAGCCGGCAGATCTCCGACCGGACATGGACCAAAGCCAACGACGAGCGGGTCACCCGAGTGGGGCGGGTCATGCGCCGGACAGGGCTCGACGAACTCCCCCAGTTCTGGAACGTGCTGATGGGGGACATGAGCGTGGTGGGCCCCCGGCCGGAGCGGAAGCACTTTGTTGAACAGTTCAAGGAAGACCTGCCCAACTACCGTATCCGGCACCTGGTCAAGACAGGGATCACCGGATTGGCGCAGGTCAACGGCCTGCGGGGAGACACCTCCATCGCCGAGCGGCTGGAATACGACATCCAGTACACCGAGAACTGGAACCTCTGGCTGGACCTGAAGATTATCTGGCTCACCCTGTTTGGAAGCAACGTCAGGAAGAACGCGCACTGACCTACCCCGCTTCCCCCTCACACGCGGCCTGCCCCCTCATTTCTCCCGGCATACCTGCCGTTCCGTTGCCCAGCTCAACATCGAACATGAAACACAACGGTTCCTTGCCTTCCGTCATCATGGACTTGATCCGGGATCCAGGGGCAGGGGTGGAGAGGAGGCTCTTTGGGCTCCCCCATCAGGCCACCCGTGGATCCTGTGAAGCTATTTCTGTCATCCCGGACTTGATCCGGGATCCAGGGGAGATGTGAGGGGGAGGCTCTTTTGCCCCCACTTGTCCACGCCTGGATCCCCGCGTCCGCGGGGATGACGATCCTAATATGCCCTTCCGTCATCCCGGACTTGATATGCACCGTATGGATATTGCGAGGAGCCGCAGGCGACGCGGCAACCCCCCGGCGCAGAAGTCCTTCTTGCGCCAGGGGATTACCGCTCTACACTTGTAATCTCCCCACAGAAGCAGCTTCGAATTCGCTACTGCACATCCGTTTGACACACCAGCAACGCGCGCCTTACACTGCCTTCCTGGCGTCAGTTGTCATGGGAGGACCTATTCCACAAACGGTCAGGGGAGGTTTTCCATGAAGAACGGAGCAGGTTTTTGGAGTGCGCTGGTGGTCGGGCTGGGGCTCACGCTTGCCGGCTGGTTCGTGGGCGACGGGTTCATGA
>CAYTRL010000373.1:0-6111 GCA_964439795.1 uncultured Thermodesulfobacteriota bacterium | reverse complement strand
CTTGATGCAGGAAGATAGGACCGAACATTTCATGGACGTAATCACCACACACCTGAATGCGGATTTCGACGCGATGGGCTCCATGATCGCCGCGAAGAAGCTCTATCCGGATGCGGTCCTGGTGTTTTCCGGATCCCAGGAGAAAAGCTTGAGGCGTTTTTTCCTGGAGAGCGTTTTCTACATGGCCCCGTTCGAGAAAGCCCGGAAAATCGACCTGGACAAGGTGCGGCGTCTTATCCTGGTGGACATCCGCCAGCGGGACCGGATCGGAAAGTTCGACCAGATCGTGGATCGGCCGGACGTGGAGGTGCACATTTATGATCATCACCCCCCCACGGAAAACGACATCCGGGGGGACGTGGAGTTCTGCAAGCCCCTGGGGGCCACGGTCAGCATCCTGGTGCAGGAGATCCGACGACGGCGGCTTCGCCTGACACCGGAGGAGGCTACGATCCTCATGCTGGGAATCTATGAGGACACGGGCTGCCTGACCTTCACCTCCACGCGGGTGGAGGACATGGAGGCCGCCGCATACCTTCTGAAAAAAGGTGCCGACCTGTCGGCCGTGTCCCATCTGATCACCTCCGAGCTCACCCAGGACCAGATTGTCCTTCTCAACGAGATGGTCCAGACCCTCCGGACGCACACCATCGCCGGGGTGGAAGTCAATGTGGCCGAAGCCAGCGCGGACGGGTATGTGGGAGACCTTGCCGCGCTGGTGCACAAGCTTCGGGATATGGAAAATTACAACGCGCTCTTCGTGCTGGCCCGGATGGAGAACCGGGTGTTTCTCGTGGCCCGCAGCCGGCTGGAGCAGGTAGATGTGGGTGAGATCGCGCGGGCCTTCGGCGGCGGGGGGCATCCCACCGCAGCCTCGGCCACCATCAAGGACCTCACCCTGTTCCAGGCCCGGGAACGTCTCCTGACGGTCCTGCACGACTCCATCCGGCCCGGAGAAGCCAGGAAAAAAGTGCGGGACTTCATGAGCTACCCCGTGATCGCCCTGCAGGCAGGGGACACGGTTCGCAAGGCCGGTCTCTCCGTCGGGCGGTACAACGTGAGCAGTTTTCCGATCCTGGATGGGGAGCGTCTGTGCGGGATCATCACGCGCCAGGAACTGGAGAAGGCGGCGCATCACGGCATGCAGAAGCACCCGGTGTCCGAGTTCATGAACACGGACACCATCACCCTCTCCGTGGAAGACCCCATCGAAAAGGCCCACGATCTCCTGCTGGGCGGCGGACAGCGTTTCATTCCCGTGGTGGACGTGGAGAAGATCGTGGGTGTGCTCACGCGCATGGACGTGATCCGGTCCCTGGCCCGGTCCCTGCCCACGCCGATCAAGGAACGGCTGGCCCGGAACGGGTCGTCCCTGGGTAGCCGCGAGAAGCGCGTCTCTCGCCTCATGAGCGAACGACTCCCGGCCGCCGTGCTCGACCTGCTGAAGGACGTGGGAAAAATCGCGGCGACCCTGGAGATGAACGTGTTCCTGGTGGGGGGGGTGGTCCGGGACCTGCTCATGCGCCGGGACAACCTGGACATCGATATCGTGGTGGAGGGGGACGGGGTCCTGCTGGCGGAGAAGATCTGTGAAACCTTCGGGGCGCGGAGGCGGGTCCACGAACGGTTCGGGACCGCCAAGGTCATCTTCCCGGACGGGTTCCGGATCGACGTGGCCACGGCCCGGTTGGAATACTACGAGAAACCTGCGGCCCTGCCCGACGTGGAGTGGAGTTCCCTGAAGCTGGACCTGTACCGAAGAGATTTTACCATGAACACCCTGGCCGTTCGCCTGGATCCGGGAAGGTTCGGAGAATTGGTGGATTTCTTCGGCGGGCAGAAGGACATCAAGGACCGGGTGATCCGGGTGATACAGAACATGAGCTTCATCGAAGACCCCACCCGGATCTTCCGCGCGTTGCGGTTCGCCGAGCGGTTTCATTTTGCGCTGGGGCCCCAGACGAAATATCTGATGAAGAACGCGATCCGTACGGGCCTGCCGTCACAACTGGACGGCCGAAGACTGTTTCTGGAGCTGAGGCAAATCCTGCAGGAAGAGCACCCGCGGGTCATCCTGGAACGGATGCAGGAGATGGACCTCCTGCGGGTGATCGATCCGGGGCTGGTCCTGGATGACAAGCTTCGGGCCGTGATGGAGCAGGCCCGGGAGGTGGCTTCCTGGTTCCGGCTCCTGTACCTGGATGAGCCCTGGACCGAGTGGCTGTACCGCCTGCTCTGCCTGATCGCATTTCTGGACGAGGAGGCGGTGACGAATCTGCCCGACCGTTTGAAGATCCGATCCAACAAGATCGTGTCGATCATCAAGCTCAAGGTGGATGCCGAGCAGGCGCTGAAGGAGATGGCGGTTCGGCCGCAACGGCTCAAGCCTAGCCGTATCTACAGTATCCTCAAACCCCTGCCCGTGGAGGTGCTTCTGTACATCATGACAAAGACATCCCGGGAGACGATCCGCAAGGCGGTCTCCCTGTACATCACCCAGCTGCGTTCGGTGCAGATCAACGTGACCGGACGTGACCTCATGGAGATGGGGTATCCCCGGGGACCTCTGTACCGGGAGATCTTCCTCCGGGTCATGAACGCCAGGCTGGACGGTGTTATTCAAGGCCCGGACGGTGAAAAAGAGTGGATTTCCAGGCATTTTCCGCGTCCGTCCCATTGACAACGGGAAACGGCTTCTGATAAAAATTCGTAAAGAATTCCGTATCTTCCGGCGACTCCAACCCCTGCGGAACGCATCCAGGATTCTGCTCAGTGAGGAAAGATGGATCTACAGAACCTGCTGGTTATCATACCGCCTCTCCTGCTTGCCGTAACCATGCACGAGGCCATGCACGGGTACGTGGCCTACCGTCTCGGGGACCCCACGGCAAAACTCATGGGCAGACTGACGTTGAACCCGTTTGCCCACGTGGACCCCGTGGGGACCGTGCTGGTCCCTATGGTTCTGTTCATCACCGGAGCGCGATTTCTTTTCGGGTGGGCAAAGCCCGTACCGGTCAACCTGTTTCGGCTTCGAAACCCCAAGCGGGACATGGTCTGGGTGGCGGCCGCCGGGCCCCTGACCAACCTTACCCTGGCCGCGGTGAGCGGGCTTCTCTTTCAGCTGCTTATGTTTCTGGCTTCCCAGGGAGGGCACGGAGCGTCTTTCTTTCTGATCTTTTTTCTGCAGATGGCCCAGTTCAGCGTGCTGATCAACGTGGTCCTGGCCGTGTTCAACCTGATTCCGGTTCCGCCGCTGGACGGGGGGCGGATCCTGGTAGGCCTCCTGCCGAGGGCCCAGGCCATCGCCGTGAGCCGCCTTGAGCCGTACGGGATGTTCATCGTGGTGGGGCTGATCGTTCTGAACCCATATATCGGTGTCTTGCGTCCCGCCTGGTATGTGATGGACCTCCTCTTACGTGTATTCGGTGTTGCGTAACATGGCCTACAAAGTCAAGGTGCAGGACTTCGAAGGGCCGCTGGACCTCCTGCTGCACCTGATCCGCAAGAACGCGCTGGACATCTACACCATCTCCGTGTCCGACATCGCGAACAAGTACCTGGAATACATGGAGATGATGGAATCCCTGAACCTGGACGGGGTCGGGGATTTTCTTGTGATGGCCGCGACCCTGGCCTACCATAAATCCAAAATGCTCCTGCCCAGCCCGGCCGAGGCCGATGAAGACGAGGACGATTACGAGTCCCTGGAAGAACTGCACAGAAGGCTCATCGAGTACCAGCGGTACAAGGAGGCCGCCCAGGAACTCAAGGGGAGGGACCTGCTCAACCGGGATGTCTTCAAGGTCAACGTGCACGGGGAAGCGGAAAAGCCGGACCTCAAGGACCTTCCCATCAAGGCCAGCCTGTTCGATCTGCTGGATGCCTTTCAGGGGCTGCTGAAGACCCTCCCCAAGGAATCGGTGCACGAGGTGATCCCGGAACACATCCGCCTGGTGGACCGGATCATGGAAGTGCTGGACCTCCTGGTGGAGAAGAACTCGCTGGGCCTGGAGGAGATCGTGGGAGAAAATCCCACCCGGCCAAAGGTAATCGTCACCTTTCTTTCCCTCCTGGAGTTGATCCGGATGCAGCTGGCCAGGGCCTACCAGTTCGAGCCGTTCGGACCGATCCAGATCCGTCTGGTTTCCGGGGAAATCGATCCTAAACAAAAACTTAAAGAAAGCATGCCTCACTATGAATCCTGATGATCAGGCAGAGAACGGGGATGGATCCCTCCCGTTGGGAGAAGCTGTGGAAGAGACGCCGACTCCCGTCGGGGATCGCAGCGGGTTCGATCCTGAAAAGCTGAAGGCCGTCCTGGAGGCGCTTCTCTATGTTTCCGAGCAGCCCCTTTCTCTGGACCGGCTGGTCTCCGTCGTGGGAGACTGCACCCGCAAGGAGGTGCGGACCCTGCTGGACGAGCTCAACACCGAGTACCTGGAAAGGGGAAGGGCTTTTGAGATCGTGGAAGTGGCCAGCGGGTACCAGGTTCGTACGCGGACGGAATTTGCTTCCTGGATCGGAAAACTTCAACCCATGAAACCGGTACGGCTCTCCCGGGCTGCGCTGGAATCGCTTGCAATCGTTGCCTACAGGCAACCTGTCACCCGGGCCGAAGTGGAATCGATCCGCGGCGTGGACACCGGAGCCGTACTCGGATCGCTGCTGGAGAAAAGACTGGTCCGCATCCTGGGAAGGAAAGAGGTGCCCGGCCGGCCGATCATCTATGGGACGTCCCAGGATTTCCTGGATCTTTTCGGGCTGAAAAACCTGGGCAGCCTGCCCACCCTGAAAGAGATCGAGGGCATGTTCGAGAAACAGGAGGATGCCGGACCGGAAGGGCCGCAGGACGGCGGGGACGGGGGCGGGGAGGAATCCGGGTGGCAGGGGGCCGGGCCGGATGGACCGGAAGCAGCAGCCGCGGCGGAGCCGGCCGAGCAGGACGGGCCGGCCGCTGCAACCGGCGACGGCACAGACCCCGGGGCGCCCCCCACGGACGCTGATTCTCCGGAAGAGGAACCGGAAGAGGCGGCTGACCCGGAAGAGGAGGACGCGTGGGAGGAAGAAGCGGGCGACCTGGAGACCGCCGAACTGGATGCGCTTTTACGGGCCGCCAGGACCAAGGTCCTTGCCTACGAAGACGTGGTGGAAAAAGAAGAGGACGGACAGCCACAGGAATCCGACGAACCGGAGGAGGAGAACGAGGGTGCCGAGGACGGTGAAAGGGAAGCCGGGGCCGGAACGCTCCCGGAGGCGCGTTCCCCTCACGGGGAAGAACAAGCAGGGGGAGACCCGCACAACCCGGAAGGAACCTCCGAAGGCAGGGAAACCCCGGACCCGGAAGGCCGGAAAGAAAACGGGGGCGGCCGAGGCACGGGATCCCCGGACGAGGAAGAGCGCTGAGGGGGTCCCGGAGGAGCGACTGAACCGGTTTGTTTCCGGCGCCGCCGGCGTATCCCGCCGTGAGGCGGACCGGCTCATCCAGGAGGGCCGTGTGACCCTGAACGGCAAAGTGGAGCGGGAACCGGGAACGCGCTTGAACCCGCAAAAGGATGCCGTGAAGCTGAACGGAAAACGGGTCACCGGAAGGCCTGCCGGCGTCTATTATCTTCTTCACAAGCCCCGGGGGGTGGTCTGCAGCATGGAGGACCCCCAGGAGAGACCGTGCGTGGGGGACCTGCTGAGGAAGGTGAAGGGTCGGCCTGTTCCCGCGGGCAGGTTGGATTTCGACACGGAAGGCTTGATCCTCTGCACGAACGATGGCGACCTGGTACAGCAGATAATCCACCCCCGGCACGGGGTGCGGAAGGTCTATCAAGTGAAGGTAAGCGGTCTGCCGGCGGAAAGGACGGTGCTCAGGCTCAGGAGGGGAATCCTGCTGGACGGAACCTGGACCATGCCCGCCGGGGTCTCCCTGATCAAGCGGGGAGCGAAGAACAGCTGGCTGCGGGTGACCCTCTTCGAGGGCCGGAACAGGCAGGTCCGGCGGATGATGGAGCAGATGGGACACCGGGTGCTCAAACTGCGGCGGGTGGCACTGGGACCGCTCAAGATCGGGGGGCTGAAACCGGGGGCGTATCGGAAGTTGAACAAGGAAGAGGTGAGGCT
>CAYTRL010000372.1:0-6142 GCA_964439795.1 uncultured Thermodesulfobacteriota bacterium | reverse complement strand
CCCAGGACCAGGCCCGCAGGCGGAACGTGGTGGAAGCCGCCCGTCTCTTGATCAACGCGGCCATGACCGCCCCCAACGCCGGCGGGGTTCCGCAGGTGGAAACCCACCTCGTATACGGACACAAGGAGCAGGCGGCGCTGGCCAGGAAGATGGAGGAGATGGCGTCCTGGAACCCCGTCATGGACCGGTTGTTCAAGTACGAGGCGGTCATGGTCCGGGAATCGGACTGCATCATCCTGCTGGGGGATTTCCGGGCGGCGGAGACGCCCATGGACGCCAGCTGCGGGGGGTGCGCCGGCCGGGGGGACTGCTCGTTTCTCTACGAGCGACGGGAAACCGCCATGGGGCAGATCGACATGACCCAGCCGCGGAAGGACGTATTCGTGGACGGCCCGCTGTGCACGGTGCGGGTGGGGGACCTGGGCTTCGCCATGGGGGCCGCCCTGTTCCTGGGGCACCGGTTGCTGGTGGACACGCGGCCGTTCGCCACCGTGGGCATGGCGGCCAAGCAGCTCGGTTACTGCCCGGACTCGCCCATCATCGTGGGGATCCTGGTGGCCGCGCTGGCCAAGAACCCCTACGTGGACATCAACACCGACTACCATCTGAACAACCAGGCAAAGATCATCGATTCCGTGCGGAAGCAGTTCTCGCTGGCCCGGCAGACCGGTGCCGACTACCGGATTTCGGACCCGGGCTACGACCGCTGGCGGGAGCGGATCCGGGAAAAAAAGGAGGCGGAGGCCAGGGCAAAGAAGGAAAAAGACGGCGAGGAGGCTTGAGACATGGCGGTTTACGACGGAGTCCAGATGGCACAGGAAGCTCTCCTGGACGTGGCCAAGCTCTGCGCTCAGGCCGTGCTGAAGAGCCCCCAGATCACAGGCCGGTTGCGGTTCGAACTGGAGATCGTCACAGGGGAGGACCTGGAGCCGATCATGAGCGCCCTGGCCGCCCTGGGAAAGGTGGACCTGTTCAACATGGCCAGCGCCATGTGCTGGACCCGGGCCTATTACGACGGGCGTCCTCCCGTACTGCTGCTGATCGGGGCCAATGCGCGGCATTCGGACCTGAACTGGAACTGCAGTGCATGCGGGTTCCGGACCTGCGGAGAGTTCAACCGGTTCGCAAAGGAGAACGAACCGGATCCGCTTCTCATGGGCGACGGACCTACCTGTCACTGGCTGAACATCGATTACTCGGCGGCCTGCTGTTATGCCTGCGCCACGGCCTGGCACCACAACGTCACGAACCGGATCGAGATCGCCACGGGGATGTCGGCGCGGCATATCGGGTACATGCCGGACTGCAACTACGTGCTCGGCCTTCCCCTGGGACCCAACGAGGACCTGTTCTGGTACAACCGGTCCGCGTTTCAGGACATGGTGAGCTACGACATGTTCATGAACAACCTCGTGGAGGTGTTTCCGTCTCACTTTGCCGCCTTCTTCGGGAGCGGCAAGAATGAGATCAAATGGAAGGACGACTGGTGGAACGGCCCCAAGCTCCGGGGCCTGGAGCCGCCCCGGGATCAGAAGGTCGTCCAGGAGATCCACGAGGAGGTCGTGGAGGAACTCCGGCGGGCCCGCAAGAAGAAGGAGGAGCGGGACGCCCAGAGGGAGAAATCGCAGACGTAATCGTGTGTCCGGCCGGGGAAGGGGACAACAGGAGGATGGTTCAACTCGAAGAGGAGTGCAAGGCATGGAACTGGCGGTTGACAGTCTGAAGTGTACCGGGTGCAGGATCTGTGAATATGCCTGTAATTATCATCAGGATGGGGATTGCTCCGCCATCGGTGCCAGCCTCATGCTGCACCGGGTGGAAAAACGGAACTACTTCGGGCTGATGGTCAAGCGGGAACGGAACCTGCTTCTGGCCCGGCCCGAGGGGGAGGAGACTGTGGAGCCCGGAGAGCAGGTGGAAGGGGCCGGGGCCAGCAGCAAGCCGATCCTCATGCGCGCTCCCTGCGACCGGTGCGAGGACGAAGAGGCCCCTTTGTGCGTGCAGGCGTGTCCCTCAGGATGCCTGTCTCTTACCTGATCCAGCCACAGCAAAAGGAGTGAGACCGCAATGGACCTGGAAAACATCTACATCGGGAAGATCCTGGTGGTGGACCTGGAACAGGGGGTCTGTGAGGAAGAGGACCTGGACGAAGACCGGATCGCCGAGGAGATCGGCGGCGCCGCGGTGAACCTGGCGCTGTACAAACAGTACCAGGACCGGGACCCGGTGGTGGTGGGCACGGGACCGCTCACCGGTACCTTCGCCCCCGGCGGATGTGCGGGTGTGGTCACCGCCAGAAGCCCGGTCACCGGGCGTGTGTGTCACGTGCCCCTCCTCCTGCAGACCGCGCTGGAGCTGAAGTACAGCGGTTTTGATTTTCTGGTGATCCTGGGGAAATCCGAAGCGCCCGTACGGCTGTGGCTCCACGATGAACTGGCGGAGATCGCGAAGGCGGACGAGATTTGGGGCCAGGACGTCTGGGCGGCCACGGACTGGCTCCGGCACGAGCACGGCGACGACTACGTGCAGACGCTCTTGATCGGCCCGGCGGGCGAGGCCGGGTCCCCGCTGGCGCAGCTGTCGGAGAACTATTGGGGAAGCCGGGACGTCTTCGGCCTGGGGGCCCTGCTGGGGGCCAAGAAGCTCAAGGCCGTGGCCATGCGCGGCATGGGGGGACTGGAGGTAGCCGACGGCTTTTTCCAGGAGGCCCTCCAGGCGCAGCAGGAGATCCGCAAGGGAGCCTTCTACCAGGGCAAGGGGATGGGACCGATCCTGGCGGCCCTGGGGGCGGACCCGCAGGGGCTGGACACCCTGATGAAAAAGGCCCACCGGAGCCTGGCCTCCTTCAACTGTGCTTACGCGCCGTACACCTTTGTGATGATTGATGACGCCCCGGATCTCCTGGCGGAGAGCAAGCAGGATGAGCCGGGACTCCTCCTTACCGACCCTGCGGGCATCCTTTCCCTCCTGGAACTCGGGGAAGCGCTGCCGGCGGTTCTCCGTCGAATCCAACGGCTGGGGCTGGACCCCAACGCCTGCGGCGCCCTGCTCCGCAAGGAACAGGTCACCGATCCCGGCGAGGCGGAGGAGAAGATCCGACAACTGGCCGGGGGAGACGCGGATCTGGCTTCGGCCGGCGTGGAAAACGTTTACGGAGCCGCGCCGTGGCCGCTGACACAGGCCGGGGAGGAGCGACTGATCCAGGCGGCCGGCATCTTCTCCCATGCCGTGCCCGTTCGACCGGTGGGCGGATCCTACGACGATTTTTCGGCCCCGGGGGATGAAGAGG
The DNA here is from genome assembly GCA_964439795.1 of uncultured Thermodesulfobacteriota bacterium. Taxonomy (GTDB): domain Bacteria; phylum Desulfobacterota; class DSWW01; order DSWW01; family DSWW01; genus CAYTRL01. The sequence goes on along the minus strand of CAYTRL010000372.1, from coordinate 2,853 downwards.
GTCGTGCCCGGTGGTGGCTGGAACGGATGGCGGCCTGCTCGATCCTCGGGGTCTGTTCGCTCTCCTCGCTTCTCTCCCCCGGGTTTTCTCTTGGGGAAATGACCCGGTGGACTTCCCGTGCCGCCGGGTGGGAAGAGCTGGATGAGGAGATGCTTCTCCGGAAGTGCCGGGCCTTGATCGCTGAAACGCTTGCACTGGGAGAGGCCCGGGGAGGCGTTCCGGAAGGATGGTTGTCCCCCGAGGGGGAACCGTTCCTGCAAAAGCTTCAACAGGGGTGAACTTCCTCGGATCGGCGGGATGATGGCCTTGGATGGAAACAGGGTGCGGTTCGGTCTATATGTGGGAGAGGGGGCGTCCCATTCCTGGACCTGGTTCGTGGACCTGCTGGAAACGTACCGCTGCAGGAGAGTGAGTTTTCTCGGCGAACACGATTTCTTCGAAAAAGCCCGGATGCAGGATGTTCTGCTGGTTTCAGGCGGGGATACCTTTGCCGTGGCCCAGGCGCTGAAGCCTTCCGGCCCGGATGCGCTCCGGACGTTCCTGGACCGGGGGGGCCTCTACATCGGCTCCTGCGCCGGGGCCTATCTTCCATTGCACTCCTCCAAAGAACCCCTGAACGCTTTCAATTTCGTGAAGTCCCGGATCAACAACCTGACCCGGGAACTGCCGCCCGCCCACCGGCTGCCCACGAAGTTTGCCCAACGTTACGGATGCACGTATGTGTACCATCCGGTGCGCGAGGACGTACGGGTCCGCATGGCCGAAGGCTTCCCGGTTTGGGGAGGGAGGGAGATCCGTGTCCCCCTCTACGGCGGGCCCCCGCTCCAGGTGTCCGACGACATCCTGCCGCAGGCTTATTACTCCGGGTTCACGGACCGGACCCTGTTCCTCACCCGACGTGAGATCGCTGAAAGCGTTTATCTGGGGCAGGTGGCTGCTTGCGAGAAACAGATCGGACGCGGCCGCATGGTGCTGTTGGGACCCCATTTCGAGCATCCCTGGTTCCCGGAGGGGAACGATGTCATTCACCAGTGGCTGCAAGCCTACGCCCGTCCGGGGACGGAAGAGGCTGCCGGCACCGGGGACCCGGACGGCCCGGGGCTGCCGGCGGGGGAAACGGGTGCCGCCTGGATCCAGGCGCTGAAAAAGGAGATCAGCAACATGCGGATCCGGGCCACCGCCCTGGCCCGGGAGAGCGTCCACTGGCAGATCGGGGCCAAGACGTATGAACCGGAAAAGATCGTGCACTTCCTCGACGCCGTCTGGAAGCGGTTGAGACGGATCCCCACCGGGGCGCGGGTGGCTCTTGCCGGGGGCGAAGACGAGGACCTGTTGACGCAGGCCGGGGATTGTCACCGGCAGATACGCCGGCTTACCGAAGACGTCCGGTCGGGCCGTGAGAGCGAACCGCAGGCCCACGTTCTTTTCCCGGCGCTCAAGCAGCTTGTGGTCTCGTTTCTCGAGTTCTACTTCCGTCAGGAGCTGCCGTCGCCGGGTCGTTCGAACCGAAGAAAGCACAGGAGATGAGTGTGCCGGGAAAACCGTTTCGCTGGGCCATGATCGTGGATACGGGACTCTGCATCGGGTGCCGGAGTTGCTCCGTGGCATGCAAGCGGGAGAACGGGGTGCAACTGGGCGTCTTTCGCACCTGGGTGAAGTCGGTGGAAAAGGGCCGGTTCCCCCACGTGACCCGTGATCATCTTCCCGTACTGTGCAACCAGTGTGAAGAGCCGGTGTGCGTGTCGGTCTGCCCTGTGAAGGCCACCTATCAGCGTGAGGACGGCATCGTGCTGGTGGACCCGCACCGCTGCATCGGGTGCCAGTACTGCAAGGCGGCCTGTCCGTACGGAGTCCGGTACCTGGAACCCGAACGGAAGATCATCTCCAAATGTTTTTTCTGCCATCACCGTCTGGATGCGGGCCTGGAACCGGCCTGCGTGGAGGCCTGCCCCACCGGTGCGCGTGAAATCGGAAACCTCCGGGACCCCGGGGACCGGGTTTCCCGGGGGGTCGACACACGCCCGGTGCAGGTCCTGTTGCCGGAACACGCCACCCAACCCCGGGTCTTCTACCTGGGGCTGGATGAGAAAAGTGTCCGGGTGCGCGGACAGGGGGACGTCCCGTGAGCGCGACGCTTCTTTACACGGTACCCCACCACGAATCGTTCGGGGCGTTCATCGCCCTGTACATCTTCTTCACCGGCCTGAGTGCCGGCTCCTTTTTCCTTTCTACACTCTCCTACGGCTTCGGCCAGGTCCGCTACCGGAGCGTGTCGAGGCCGGCCATCGTCACGGCCACCCTCATGCTCGTGGTGGCCCCTCTGTTCCTGCTGATCCACGTGGGCCGTCCGCTCCGCGCCTGGCACCTGTTTGTACATTTGAACCCTGCCTCCCCCATCACGTGGGGGTCGTTCCTGCTCACGACCTATCCCCTGTTCTGCCTCGTGTACATGTTCTGCATCTTCACGGAACGGGATCGGGCGGCGAGGTTCTGGGGGCTCGTAGGGATCCCCTTTGCGGTCTCGGTCCACGCCTACACCGGCTTTATCCTCTCCTTCTGTTCGGCCCGGCCCCTGTGGAATAGCTCCATGATCCCCCTGCTGTTCCTGGTCTCGGCCGTTCTTTCGGGTACCGCGCTGGTGATCCTCGTGTACGGGGGATGGTGCCGCCTGAAGGGAGTGGATGTCTCGGCCGGGAGCGAGGCAGGGGATCTGGTCCAGGCCCTGGGCAGCCTCATGGGGTGGGTTCTCGTACTGGACCTGCTCATGACCGGGATCGAGATTCTGGTCGCCTCCGTTTCCGGCGCCGAGAGCCGCTGGGCGGTTGGGGAACTCCTTTCCGGAAGGCTGGCGTT
>CAYTRL010000371.1:0-6213 GCA_964439795.1 uncultured Thermodesulfobacteriota bacterium | reverse complement strand
AGTCCGGGATGACAGAGAAGCTCAGGTCGGGTGTAACAATACCCGGACTACGGACTCTTACTCGAATAAGGTATTTTCCCCTTTCGGCCAATGAGAGATGAATCTCCGAAAACCGTGTGTCTTCCAGAAGGAGCGTGAATGAAGGACCGGGCGCTGCTGATCCGGTTGGGGGCCATCGGGGATACGCTTCACGCCACCAGCGCGGCCCGCTTTCTGGGCCAGCGGTTTTTCGACATGAAGGTGGATTTTCTGGCCTCACCGACGGCCGCAGTTCTCTTCCCCCTCATCCCGGAGGTGGAACGCGCCTACGTGCTTCCCTCAAGGAAGATCCCGTTCCGGGTAAACCCGGGATGGGTCCGCCTGAAAAGGGAGATCGGCCGGCAAACCTATCGCCTTGTCTACCTCATGGAGACCAATCCCCGCTTCCTGCCCCTGCTCGACGGGGTCCGCGCGGAACGGAAGATCGCCTTGGGCAGGGATGAGAGGATCAGCGGAGCCATGGCGGCGGAGCTTCCGGTACCGGTCCGGTACCAGCTGCTCCTGGCGGACCCTCCCATGGCGGAGCCGGAAAAGACCTTTTCTCCCCGGCTTGTTCCCCGGGGCGAGGACCGCCGGCGGGCGCACCAGTGCCTGGTTTCCCTGGGCATGGACCCGGACCTTCCCCTCCTGGGCCTCCACCCCGGCAACAGCTTCCGTGCACGGAAGCCGGGCAGAAGATGGTTCCGGCACGCGGACAACCGCAGCTGGCCAGAGGAAAGCTGGGTGGAGTTGATCCGAGGGGTGCACAGCCTGCATGGGGAGATCCAGGTCGTCCTGCTCGGTTCCGCCCGGGACCGCCCGGTAAACCGGAGGGTGGCACGGGCCGCACGGCATGCGGAACCGGGGATCCGGCTGGCCGATGCCGCCGGGAGCACCGATCTCCCCGCGGCCGCCGCGCTCCTGGAGCGTTTCTCACTCTTCGTGAGTACGGATACGGGCCCCCTGCACATGGCCGCGGCCCTGGGGGTTCCCCTGATCGGGCTCTACGGGCCCACCCGATACGACCAGACGCGGCCGTTTCCCGTAATGCCCACCGCGGTTGTCCTGCGCAAGGACCTTCCGTGCCAGCCATGCTACGGCACCCCCCGTCAGAAGACGTGCACGGAAAACATCTGTATGCGGTCCATCCGGGTTGAAGATGTCCTGAACATGGTGGGGGAGAAAATGCGGGGATGACGAACTGTGGGAACGCCACCTTGTAGGGAAGCCGTTTTTTATACGGGACAGAGGACCCGGGGCATAAGACCCCCGGGCTATTTCCTCCCGGGGTTCAAACTGGTAGAATGCCCAGATTCCTTATGAAATAGGGTGCAGTTGCACCATGCACAGGAGAGGTCAAGCGAACTCATGACAGCAGCACAGCCCGAAGGGACCATGACCATCTTCCAGGGGCTCAAGCGGGTCTTCCGATATGGGGTGCCCTACTGGAAGGTGATCCTGGTCACCTTCTTTGCCATGATCCTCTACGCGGGCGGCATCAACGGTCGTGCCTACATGATCAAGCCGTTTCTCGAAGAGGTGATCCTGCCGGCCCAGGAGCTGAAACCCGACTCGTTCAGCCTGGATTCCCTGGATATCTCCCAGCTGAAAAAGGTTGGCGTTTCCGATGAAGAACTGGAGCAGAACCGGCTGAGGATGAAGGAGATCATTACCGGGAGACTCTTTTCCCTGATGATGATCGCCCTGGGGGTGGTGGGGCTCATCCCACTGATGAACTTCATCAAGGAGTACGCGGCCGCCTATGTGGTCAACCGCATGGTCCGGGACCTCCAGTGCGACCTGTGCGACAAGTTTCTCAGCCAGCCCCTGGCCTACCACAACAAGGCAAAGAAGGGCGAGATCTTCGCACGGATGAACAGCGACGTGGGCCGGTCTGCCACGAGTTTCAAACTGATCTTCGGGGACCTGATCCAGGAACCGATCACCCTGATGATCGGCTTTGGGGCCATGTTCTACCTGAGCTGGCAGCTGACCTGCCTGCTGTTGTTCGTGGTGCCCGTTCTCGTCCTCCTGATCGTCCGCTTCGGCAAGAAGGTGCGCAAGAAGAGCATGCACCGCCAGCAGCGGGTGGGGGACATGATGGATGCCATGATGCAGATGTTCTCCGGTATCAAGGTGGTCAAGGCGTTCCGGATGGAGGATGAGGAGAGCCGGCGGTTCCGGACCGTGAACATGGACCTGTTCAAGCGGGAGATGAAGGTGGTCAAGACCATGGTGCTCAGCAAGAGCGTCACGGAACTCTTCAACAACTTTGTCTACCTTCTGTTTCTGACCCTGGGTATCATTGCCATCCTGAAAACCATGCTCGGCCTCACCCTGCCCATCCTGGTGGCGTTCATGGGACTCACCACGACCCTGTACCGCCCCATGAAGAATTTGTCGCGGACCTACACCACCGTCTCCGACTCCATGTCCGGGATCCAGCGGGTCTGCGAAATCCTGGACCTGGAACCCAACATCCAGGACCAGAAGGATGCACGGGTTCTGGAGGGGGGGATCCGGGAGGGGATCCGGTTCGACCAGGTGAGTTTTGCCTATGACGATTCGAACATGGTGCTCCAGGATATCGACCTGAATATCCGCCGGGGAGAGACCGTGGCCCTGGTGGGCAAGACCGGGGTGGGCAAGACCACCTTCAGCGACCTGATCCCCCGGTTCTACGACCCCACCGCGGGCCGTGTGCTCCTGGACGGGGTGGACCTGCGGGACCTGGACCGGGACTCCCTGCTTGGCCACATCGCCGTGGTCACGCAGGAACCGTTCCTCTTTGACACCACCATCGAGGCCAACATCCTGTACGGCCGGCTGAACGCCACCCGGGAGGAGATCCAGGAAGCGGCCAAGGCCGCCTACATCCATGAAAAGATCCTGACCCTGCCCCAAGGATATCAAACACGCGTGGGGGACCGGGGCGCCCGCCTGTCGGGCGGCGAGCGGCAGCGTGTCACCATTGCACGCGCCATCCTGAGAAACGCCGCCATCCTGATCCTGGACGAGGCCACCTCCTCCCTGGACGCCGAGTCCGAATCTTGGGTGAAGATGGCCATCGACAACCTCATGGAGGGACGGACCACGGTGGTCATCGCTCACAGGTTGTCCACGATCCGTAACGCGGACCGGATCGTGGTGTTGGAGGAAGGACGGATCTCGGCGGTGGGCCGGCACGAAGAACTGCTGAAGCAGGAAGGGCTGTACCGGGAACTGTGCACCATGCAGTTTCAGAACGACGAAGCCGGATAGGCATGTTTTTCTCATCCCGGCGTTCAAGGATGTCTATATATTACCTCTACGCGTTTGTGTGGACCTGGAACGAAAAGAGGCTTGCGAACAACAACCAAGGAGGCGGTATTGGACTGGCTGGCTCGCGGCGGTGTTTTTGTGGCCCCCATCCTCGTGCTCTCCATCATTGCACTGGGGATCTTTCTCGAAAGGCTGTGGGTGCTTCGACGGCGCCACATCATACCGGAGGATAAGCTCAAGAGCGTGGAGAACCTGCTCCTGCGAAAAAAGGTCCCGGACGCCCGGTCTCGTTGCCAGCAGATCCACGCGCCTGTGGCCAGGATCTTTCTTGCAGGCCTGAACAACTACGGGGCCTCGAGACCGTTTGTCCAGGAGGCCATGGAGGAGCGGGGCAAGGCCGAGGCCCTGGACCTGAAAAAATACCTCGGCCTGCTCCAGACCGTCGCTTCGGTATGCCCCCTGCTGGGCCTGCTGGGGACGGTCAGCGGCATGATCAAGGTCTTTGACGCCATCTCCATGACCGGCATGGGCAACCCGGGCAGCCTGGCCACGGGGATCTCCGAGGCGCTGATCTCAACGGCGGTGGGCCTGTCGGTGGCCATCCCCACTTACATGGCCCAACGGTACCTGGTGGGCCGCTCGGAGCGGTACATCCATGCCCTGGAGGAGCACTCCACCTACCTGCTCAACCTGTTGACAGGTATGCCCAGTGAAATCGGGAAGGAAGAGGCATGAATTTTACCAACCAGTCTTCCGGGGATGAGGGCGGGTTCGAGCTCAACCTGACCCCCCTGATGGACGTCATGTTTCTGCTGGTGATCTTCTTCGCCGTGTCCACCACCTTCCGGGTGTACCCTGGCATTTCCATCGACCTGCCCACCGCCGGGTCCGAGCAGATCCGGGAGGAGGAAAAGACGATCACGGTGGTGCTCTCGGAAAGCGGCGAGATCTACGTGGAAGGAAAAAAGATCACCAGCGGACACCTGGACAGGATGTTGAAAGAACGTTTGCAGGTGTCCCAGAAGCTCATGTTCGTCCTCCAGGCCGACGAGAAGGCCCGGCACGGGCAGGTGGTGGAACTGATGGACATGGCCAAGCAGGCGGGGATCTCGCAGTTGGCCATCGCCACAAGACAGAAGAAAGCCCCGGCCGGTGGGGATCAACTGAAAAAATTCGAGGACGTGGAAAAGGGAACCGAGCCTTAGGAAACACCACCGGGACACGTGATGCTGGAAACCATCCTGGAAAACAAGCGGGCGGAAGTGGGACAGGCAAAGGCCCGGATGCCGTTGCAGGAACTCCAGCGAAGGCTGGAGGATGCGGCCCCGATCCGTTCCCTGACGCGTGCCCTGACCGCTCATGAGGGCGCCGGACACCGGATCATTGCAGAGATCAAGCGTGCGTCCCCCTCCAAGGGCGTACTGCGCTCCGACCTGGACCCGGTAGCCTGGGCCGGTATGTACCGGCGGGCCGGGGCTGCGGCCGTCTCCGTGCTTACGGACGAGCGGTTTTTTCAGGGATCTCTTTCCCACCTGGCCGACATTCGTTCCCATGTGCCGGATGTGCCCCTCCTGCGGAAAGATTTCATCATCGACCCCTATCAGATCCTGGAGGCCCGTTTTTACGGAGCCGACGCGGTCCTGCTCATCGTGCGGACCCTGGACGACGCTTCACTGCGGGGATTGCTCAAGGCCACGCACGAACTGGGTATGGAGGCCCTGGTGGAGGTGCACGTGGAAGCGGACCTGGAAAGGGCCCTGGGAGAGGGCGCGCGCATCGTGGGGATCAACAACCGGGACCTGAAGACCTTCACCGAGGACACATCCGTCACGGAAAGGCTCATGGAGCGGATCCCCGGAGACGTGGTGGCGGTCAGTGCCTCCGGGATCCAACGGCCGGAACAGATTGTTTCCCTGGAGTCCCGGGGCGTGAAGGCGTTTCTCATCGGCGAAGCTCTGGTCACCGCCGAGGACCCGGAAGCGAAGCTCAGGGAGCTGGTGTCGTGACCCGGGTGAAGGTGTGCGGCATTACAAGAAGGAAGGATGCCCTGCGCGCCGTGGAACTGGGTGCGGACGCCTTGGGTTTCATTTTTTACCCCAAGAGCCCTCGCTACATCCCGCCGGAAAAGGCGGCGGAGATCATCCGGAGCCTTCCCCCGTTCGTGGCATCTGTGGGGGTCTTCGTGGATGCCTCGGTCCGGGAGATCCGCTCAGCGGTGCGTACCTGCCTCCTTTCGGCGGCACAGCTGCACGGCATGGAGAGCCCGGCCTATTGCCGGGAAATTTCCGTGAAGGTAATCAAGGCCTTCCGGGTGCAGGGAAACCGCCTTCCGCGGGGGATTTCACGCTATGCGGTGGACGCCCTCCTGCTGGACACCTTTCAGTCCGGGGTGCACGGAGGAACGGGAAAGGTGTTCGACTGGGATGTGGCCCGCAGGGCCGGACGATACGGAAAGATCATTTTGGCCGGCGGGCTGAACGCCGGGAACGTCCGGGAGGCGGTGGAATCCGTCCGGCCCTTTGCGGTGGATGTTTCCTCCGGGGTGGAGACCGCTCCCGGAAAAAAAGACCCGAAACTCCTGGAAGAATTCTTTCGGCAGGTGAACAGGGCTCGTTGATGGAAGTCCCGCGGCCGGGTGCTTGTGATGGGCCGATTCCTTGCCTTTATCATTGTCATGCTATTTTTTCCGACACGCTCTACCGTGGGCGTTGACGGACAGGTGATCATGGGTCGTGGAAGATCCTCGCGGGGTTCCGGCAGGTTTCGGTCTCACGGTCCGGGATATTTGCGGACAGGGTGCCTGGCCTCCCTGTGTATCCTGGCGTATATGTGGGTGCCCTGCCGGGGATCGGCGCAGGAATCCCGGGCCGGTGCGGCCGGGGTTCAGGGAACGGCTTCCGCGGAGGAAATTCTGCGGGAACCGGATGCCGTATG
>CAYTRL010000370.1:0-6281 GCA_964439795.1 uncultured Thermodesulfobacteriota bacterium | reverse complement strand
AGAGACCGCCCGGGTGCCCGGAGGTCTGGTGCGCGTGGTAAAGGCCGTCGATGGGGGTGCGGTAGCGGGCCAGTTCCGGGATCGGCCGGTTCTCCCACAGCTGATCCTCACAGTGCCGGCTGCCCGCCCAGGTGCCGCCGATCAGGCCCGAGTTCCGGAACTCCACGTCCCGGCCGGTGGCGAACCACTGGTGGATGATGTTCTCCGGCTCCAGGCCGTCGTACATGGAGGCGTGGCACTGGCGCATGTACTCCCCGATCTCGTCCCGGTACCGGTCCAGGGCGTCTTCGCCCTCCAGGTGATAGTCCGGCGAGGTGAGGGTGATCTCGATGGGGGCCGTCACATGCCCCTTGGGATGGTGGCCCTGGCAGTCCGAGGGGTCGAAAGCCAGGGACGGCGCCTGGAACCACATCTTCTCCTCCGGCGGCAGGGTGGGCGTCTTCTTGAACCCGTCCGCGTCCGCCACGTCGGCGTAGTAGATGTCGCGGCTGTCGCAAGGGTAGATCCCCCCCCAGGGGTATTTGTTGGGGCCCACGTTACGGGTTTCGGCATACTCCGCGAACTTGGCGTTGTACCGCAGGGGTTTCTTGACCAAATACTGCGTTACGTACAGGGTCTGGTTCTTCAGGCTGATTTCCTTGATCTTGCGGATGATGCCCGGGTCCAGGTGCTTGGGGCCCACCAGGTCCAGAAAGGCCTGGTGCACGTCGCAGGCGGCGATCACCGCCTTGTTGGCCCAGATCTTCCGCCCGCCGATTGCGGCGTCATCGCGGAGCCGGACCCCCACGGCGCGGCCGTCGTCGATCAGGATCTCCTCTACCGGACAGGCGGAGCGCACCACGGTCCCGTTGACCACGGCGGCCCGGTGGATGGCGTGAAAGTACCCGTGCAGGCCGCCCCGGGGATAGCTCGTCCTCCCGGTGTTTGTGAGGATGAGCAGGTGCACGCAGGCCATGGCCGGGATGGCCACCCCTTCCCAGTGCCCCGCGGCCCCGGAGGCCCAGGCCGCGTAGGCCATGGCGGTCTTCCAGTGGTCGGTTTCACAGTACTCGTCCATGATGTCGAACATGGTCCCCTGGCGCAGTTCCGGGCTCCAGATCTCCGGCTGGTGCTGCTTGTACACCTGCATGTACGGCACGTTGTCGTCCGTGACCTCCACCTCGGGCGGGTGGGGCGGGCACCAGAAGGTGGCCCGCATCAGCTCCTTCGTGTAGGGCGGGGAGCCGAACAGCCCCCCCAGCGTGCCCCATCCCCCCATGTCCTTGTCCGTGTACTTGCGCCACCCGTCCGTGCAGGCCAGGGAGGTCGCCTCGTACGTGGTGGGGTCCATGGGGTCCCAGTTCATGCGGAAGCCGTGCTTGTGCAGCTCCAGCTGTTCGAACCCGGGCGCGGGCGAAGCGTACATGAGCATGGCGTGCGGGTAGATGCGCACCCCGGGGATCGGCTCCTGGGTCTCGCAGGCCCCGCCGCACTCGGTCCGCTCCTCCAGGACACACACGCTCAGGTTGGACTTGGCCAGGTAGGCGGCGGTTGCCATCCCGTTGGGGCCGCCTCCGACAATCACAATGTCATACCGTTCATCCTTGCTCATGGGAAGATCTCCTTCGTGAACCAGAAAACGGTTGGGGTTATCAACGAATTTCCGGTACCGGCCTCGTTCCCGCACCGGCGCACCGATCCCTTCTGAACGCTATGGTAACCGCAAGCTCCGGAGGGGTTGTCACCTCCACGTAAAAAGAATGTAAAAAGAATGTAAAGCCCCGAAACGAGGAGATTACTCCTCGGCGAACGGGTTCTCCCTGGGGCCCTGCAGCAGGTGCTTGAGGACCTTTCCCACCGCATTGCGCGGCAGGGGGGCCTGCCGGACCTCCCACTGTGCGGGCACCTTGTAGTAGGCCAGACGCTCTTTCACCCAGGCGGCCAGATCCTCAGGATCGAGACCCGTCCCGGTGGCGGGTACCACCACGGCCTTGACCTCCTGGCCCAGTTCCCGATGTTCCACGCCGAAGACCGCCGCCTCCCCCACGCCGGGATGATCGGCCAGGCACTGTTCGATCTCCGCCGGGTAGATGTTCTCCGCTCCCCGCAGGATCATGTCCCGGGCCGGGAATTGATCACCAGGGCCCCGTCCTGAAACCGGCCGATGTCCCCGGTGCGCAGCCACCGGCCCGCAACGACACTCCGGGCCGTGTCCTCCGGCTTCCCCCAGTACCCGAGCATGACCACGGGCCCGCGCAGATAGATCTCCCCCTCGGTCCCCGGTTCCACCGGCCTTCCCTCCGCGTCCCGGATCTGGATCTGGACGGTGGGCAGGGGCCTTCCCGAAGCCTCGGGTCTTTGCTTGTACTCTTCCCCGAAGTTGAGCGCGGCCAGACCGGTACACTCGGTCAGCCCGTACCCCAGGGCGGCGCTGTTTCCGGCCGAGGGAAACACCGTCCGCAACCGCTCCACGAGATCCCGGGGCATGGGGGACCCCCCGGAGCCGAACGCGGAAACGCTGGACAGGTCAAAACGGCACGTGTCCGCGTGGTACGCGAAGCGGTACGCGGTGGTCACCATGGGTCCCCAGTTGGTGACGCGCTCTTCCTGGATGAGCTGCATGGCCTGCACCGGGTCGAACCGTCCCCCCATCCACACCGACTTGATCCCCGTGGCCAGTGCGATGACGGCCCCGGCGTACAGACCCGATACATGGAACAGGGGGCTCGTCACCAGCATGGCCGGTTCGTGAGAGGACGGATTCTCCCGGCTCAAATAGGCCCGGAGGCCGTGAAAGCTCTGGATGCCCACCAGGCCCGCCACGTTCCGGTGCGAGTTCACCACGCCCTTGGGCCGGCCCGTGGTCCCGCTGGTGTAGAGGATGCAGGCGGCATCGTCCTCGGAGATTGTTTCATCGCTCAGGGATGCGTCCGGGTAGGCCGCCGCCAGTTCGGAAAAGTCGGTCTCCATGCGAACGATGGGGACGGACACATCGACACCCTCCAGCCGTGCCAGGCGTTTTTCATCCCCCACCAGCACCCGGGGGGTGGAATCCTCCAGCCCGTACACGATCTCCTTGCCCACCCACCAGCCGTTCAGGCCCACGGCCACAGCGCCCAGACTCACGGCGGCCCAGAACGTGATGATCCACTCCGGCCGGTTTTCCGCCAGGATGGCGACCCGGTCCCCCTTTTTCACTCCGTACCTCTCCGCCAGCACGCGGGCAACGGAAGCCACGGCCGTGGCGTGCTCCCTGTACGTTACCCTCCGGTCGCCGTGCACGATATACTCTCTTTCCCCGAAACCCGCCGAGACCTTCAGCAGATGGCGCAGGGAGGGCGCGCGGTTCTTGAAGACCTGCATCCGTTCCCCGAGCACCTGCGCTTCTTCCATCTCAAAAGGGCCGCCGGGGCAGCACAGTTCCTGCTCGATGCGGAGGAGCTTGGTTATTATCTCATCCATCCCCTTCTCCTGTCTCGGCTTCCGATAAGCGCCCATCTGATGCATTCCATGGCGGCGGGGAAAGCCAGGCGCCCCTATCCTGTCGCGAAGCGTCCGCGTCCGTCAACCGGTACAAACGCCGGGGCCCAACAATTGTAAACACAATGTAAATGTAAAAGAATTGTAAACAGGATGCATGAACTGCCCTTTCGCTTGACAAGGGGCCGAAGATTGAACTAAGTATGGTATCACTATATTATCGATGCCGGAAAGGAAATCAATCGATTTTCGATCCCTCGGCACCAACCGCACCCGCCAACGATCCGCAGAGCAACCTTGTGCTATTATATAAGGAAATTGCTAACAATAGCGCAGTTTATAGAGCCAACCATCCCCGGCAGAGAAGCGGAAGACAGGCAGAACCGCATTCATCAAAGGGAGTGCCATCATGGATTTTTCCTTGACACCGGAACAGGAACAGTTCGCCCAGGAATTTCGCACGTACCTGAAGACCGCCATGACACCGGAGCTCGCCCAGGAGATGGAGGAGCAGCAGGAGTACGGCGGGCCGGTTTCCCGGGCATTCTTCCGCAAGCTCGGAAGCGACGGCTGGCTCGGGGTGGGCTGGCCCAAGGAGTACGGGGGGCAGGGCCGCTCCCCCATGGAACAGTACCTGTTCTTCGAGGTCGCCGCTTACGAAGGCGCACCTCTGCCCATGCTCGCCCTGAACACGGTGGGGCCCACGATCATGAAATACGGCAGCGAGGAGCTCAAGAACCTGGTTCTCCCCCGCATCCTGAAGGGCGAGATCGAGATCTGCATCGGCTACTCGGAGCCCAACGCGGGGACCGACCTGGCCTCCCTGGCCAGCACCGCGGTTCCGGATGGGGACGAGTACGTACTCAACGGCCAGAAATCGTTCACCAGCTGCGCACACTTTGCCGACTACATCTGGTTCGCCGCCCGGACCGACCCCAACGTGAAGAAACACAAAGGGATTTCGCTGTTCCTCCTGGACATCGACACCCCCGGAATCGAGATCACGCCGGTCTACACCGTCGGGGGCGTCCGCACCAACTCCACCTTTTACGACAACGTGCGGGTCCACAAGAGCCGGCTGGTGGGCGAGGAGAACCAGGCGTGGAAGTACATGACCGCGCAGCTGGACCTGGAACGGATCGCCCTGTGCCCCGCCTCCCCGCTGACGCGGCGCCTCGAGGAGGCCGCGGCGTGGGCCCGGGAGACCCGGATGGACGGGACCCCGGTCATGGACAAGCCGGGCGTCCGTCACAAGTTCGCCGAGATGATCGCCAACGTGGAGGTGCTCAAGCTCCTGAACTTCCAGGTTGCGGAACGCCTCACCCAGGGCCTGCACGTGTACGCCGAGGCCTCCACGGTGAAGGCGTACGGTTCGGACCTGTACCAGAACGTCAACAACACCCTCATGGAGATCATGGGACCGTTCGGACAGCTGGAACTCAACTCCCGGTGGGCCCCGATGGACGGCCTCATGCCCGGACACTACCGCAAGGACCTGGTCCTGATCTTCGGCGGCGGAGCCATCGAGGTGCAGAAGAACATCATCGCCATGGCCGGCCTGTTCATGCCACGGGGGATGTAGGGCCGGCTGGAAAGAAGGCAATCACCTTTTTCACTTCTTTTTGAAAGGTGGACCCAACATGAAATTCGCATTCACAGAAGAACAGGAAATGCTCCAGAAGTCAGCCCAGGACTTTCTCACCAACGAGTGCGGCAAGAAGGTCCTCAAGGATCTCGAAGAAAGCGAGTCCGGTTTTTCCCGGGAACTGTGGGAGAAGATGGCCGGCCTGGGCTGGATGGGGATCGTGGTGCCCGAGGCGCAAGGGGGTGTGGAACTCTCCCTGATGGAGCTGGCCGTCCTGTTCGAGGCGTACGGCCGCGCCGCGTTGAACGGCCCCATGCTGAGCACCGCCATGGGGACCCTCGCCCTGCTGGAGGGGAACAACGATTCCCTGAGGCAGGAGCTGCTTTCCGAGGTGGCCGCCGGCAACCGGGTCCTGACCCTGGCCCTGGAAGAACCGGAGGTGGCCTACGACCCGAAGTACGTCGCCGTGAAGGCCGTGGCCGGTGACGGCGGCGGATATGTTTTGGACGGCACCAAGATCTTCGTGCCTTATGCCACGGTGGCGGACCGGATCCTGGTGGTGGCCCGGACCTCGGGCCGTCCCGGGGACGCGGAGGGCATCACGCTCCTCTGCGTGGACGGCAAGGCTCCGGGGATCAGCACGGCCCCGCTGAACGCCATGGCCGGGGACAAGCAGTTCCAGGTGGATTTCCAGGGCGTGGCCGTCCCGCCGGAAGCCGTGGTGGGGACTCCGGACCGTGACCTGTCCCTGGTCCTGTCCGTTCTGGAAAAGGCCACCGCGATCCAGTGCGCGGAGATGCTGGGCGGGGCCCAGTACGAGCTGGACATCACGGCCGAGTACTGCCGGACCCGGGTCCAGTTCAACCGGGCCATCGGGACCTTTCAGGCCGTCCAGCACAGGCTGGCCGACATGTACATGGATGTCCTGGGCGCCCGCCTGACCATCTACCAGGCGATCTGGCGGCTCAGCCAGGGGATGCCCGCCGTTCGGGAGACGGCCATCGCCAAAGTCTTCACCAACAACGCCGCCCGCCGGGTGGCGTTCAGCGCGCAGCAGCTCCACGCCGGCATGGGCTACGACCTGGACCACGAGCTCCACTACTACTACCGCCGTCAGAAAGCCCTGGAGCTGAAGCTGGGCTCCGTGCCCGCCCAGTTGGACACCCTGGGGGCGGAACTGGGCCTGTAGCCGATCCAAGGACACCGAACGAACCCCGGGAAACAGGGAGGACGTACG
>CAYTRL010000369.1:0-6294 GCA_964439795.1 uncultured Thermodesulfobacteriota bacterium | reverse complement strand
GGCCCATCCTGGGCCTGGACAGCCGGGACCTGCTGGAGATCGTCCGGGAGGCCTCCCCGGAAGCCTTCCTGGTTCCGGCCCACATCTGGACCCCCTGGTTTTCCGTGCTGGGCTCCAAATCGGGCTTCGATTCCCTGGAGGCATGCTTCGGCGATCTTGTCGGCGAGATCTTCTGCGTGGAGACCGGCCTGAGCTCGGACCCGTCCATGAACTGGCGGCTGTCGGCGCTGGACCGGTACACCCTGATCTCCAATTCCGACGCCCATTCCGCAGACAAACTGGGCAGGGAGGCCAACCGCCTCTGCTGCGGGCTTTCCTTTGTTGAGATCCGGGAGGCCCTGCGTGGAGGCCGGGACAAGGGGTTCCTGGGCACAGTGGAGTTCTTCCCGGAACAGGGCAAGTATCACCTGGACGGACACCGAAAATGCGACTGCAGGATGGATCCGGCCGAAACCCTGGAAAGGGATGGTCTGTGCCCGGTGTGCGGGAAGAAGGTCACCGTGGGCGTGATGCACCGGGTGGAGGCGCTGGCCGACCGGCCGGAAGGGGAAGGGCCGGAAGGCGGTCCGCCTTATGAAAGGCTGATTTCGCTTGCCGAGGTGGTGGGGGAGGCGAAAGGCGCCGGGCCGAATACCAAGGGGGTCCGCTCCCTGTGCCGGCAGCTTGTTCAGCGTCTGGGGCCGGAACTGGGGATCCTATCCCGGGTTCCGCTGGAGGACATCCGGCGGGAGGGGGGAAGCCTGCTGGAGGAGGGCCTCCGGAGGATGCGCGCGGCCGAGGTCCGGTTGGAGGCGGGATATGACGGAGAGTTCGGTGTGGTACGGCTATTCCGGGACGGGGAGAGGGAAGAGCTTGGCGGGCAGGGGACCCTCATCGGTCTGACCGGCGTGAAAGGGACCGGCGGGAAGACGGCGAAAAAGGGACGGAACCGGAAAAAGGCCGTTTCAAAGGGCGATGACAAGCCCCCGGAGGAGGAGCAGGTTATTGATGAGGAACAGGGGCTGGGTTCGAGGCCGGGCAATGCCGGCACCGGGACCGGGGAGGCCTCCGGGACCGGGCAGAACCAGCAGGATCCTCTGCTGCTGCAGGGCCTGAACCCGGAACAGCGGGAGGCGGTCCTCTTTCAGGGCGCCCCCCTGCTCATCGTTGCGGGGCCGGGTACCGGGAAAACCCACACGCTCACCCACCGGATCGCCTGGATGGTACGGGAGCGGGGTATGCCCGCCGGCCGGGTGCTGGCCGTCACCTTCACCCAGCGGGCTGCCCGGGAGATGGAGGAACGGCTCGCGGTCCTTCTCGGCAGGGATGTAAGCGGCGCTTCCGTGCAGGTGAAGACCTTTCACGCACTGGGGGCCGACCTGCTCCGAGATGCAGATGAGGTGTGCGGCGCACCCTCTGATTTCCACATCCTGGGGCGGGAGGATTCCCTGCGCATCCTGCGAAACGTCCTGCCGGGGACCGGCCGGAAGGAGGCCGACCGGATCCAGGAAAGGATCTCCCTGGCCAAGAAGGACCTGCTCTACCCGGAGGACGGGAGCGAGCGGATCCCGGACCGTGACTTCATGGACGCCTTCGTGAAGTACCAGGACGCCCTGAAGGCGTACCGGTCCCTGGACTTCGACGACCTGGTCTCCCTGCCGGTGCGAGCCCTGGACCGGCTTCCGGAGTTTCTGGATGGGGTGCGGAAACGGTTCCAGGCGGTCTGCGTGGACGAGTACCAGGATGTGAACCATGCTCAGTATCGTTTTCTTACTCTGCTCTGCTCGAACATGGAAGATCTGTGTGTCATCGGCGATCCGCACCAGGCTATTTACGGTTTCCGGGGAGCCTCCCCCGCCTATTTCCTGGAGTTCGAGAAGGATTTCCCCGGAGGCCGTGAGGTCCGGCTGGTCCGGAACTACCGCTCCACGGAAAGGATCCTTTCGGCCTCGGTGGAGATGCTCTCCAGGGGGTTGGAGGCCGGGGAAGGACCCCGGCTTGTCCCGATGGAAAGGGGGGGCGCCCGGATCCGGGAGGTGGAACTGGCCACGGACAAATCCGAGACGATCTTTATCGCGCAGACCATCGAGGGGCTCCTGGGTGGGACCGACTCCCTGTCCCTGTACGCGGACAAGGTTCCGGACTCCCGGGAGACCCTGTGCAGCGGGTTCGGCGATATTGCGGTTCTCTACCGGCTCAACGCCCTGGGTCCTGGGCTGGAGAAGGCCCTGGAGTACCAGGGGATCCCCTGCCAGGGAGCGGTGCAATCGGATCGCTGGCAGGGCCGGGGGGGCCGGGCCCTGCTCGCCTTGCTACGGTGGATGAACGACCCGGGGGACCGGCTCTCCCTGGAGCAGATCCAGGTTGCGGTCAAGGCGTCCCCGGAGAAGATCCTCCGGGAAATGGAACAGTACAGGCAGGAGCGGTCCGCGGCACGATCTTCCCTCAAGGAGTGGATCACAGGGCTCCCGGCCCTGGGGTGGATCCCGTTCCAGGAGGAGGGCTGGAAGGAACCCTGGGGCATGCTGGTGCGGGCGGCGGCCTCCCACCGGGGCGACTGGGCCGGCCTGATCCGGTCTCTGGTCATGCGCGAGGAGCCGGATTTCCTGGACCGAAGGGTGGAAAAGGTGACCCTTGCCACCCTGCACGCGGCCAAGGGCCTGGAGTTTCCCGTGGTGTTTATCGCGGGCTGCGAGCAGGGCGTGATCCCATGGGAACAGGGAAGCCCCCCACCGGACCCGCGGGAGGAGCGCAGGCTCTTCTTCGTGGGTATGACCCGTGCCTGCCGGCGGCTCTACCTCACCCGCGCGCGTTCCCGGTTCCTGCACGGGGAGCGGGGGCCCGGCGGACCGTCCCCCTTTCTGGGGGACATCCCCCCGGAGAACGTCGACAAAGTGCGACGAACCGGGGAGGGCAAGCGACCCAGGCCCCCTTCTGAAGTGCAGCCCTTGCTGTTCAAGCTCGACTGAGGCTGTATTGGGACTTGTGACTTCAGGCGTGGAAACCTGGAGAGAAATTTTCTGCACAAGGGGCTCAAGTAGTACCGGGTCCGTGTAAGGATCCCCGGGGAGCCCATAAGTGCGATTCCGACCCCCAAGACCTGATGACCCCGGTCCCTCCAACCCGGAAGGCAGCCTCAGTTTTTTCACCTCCGGTGAGCGGTTGACACTTTGCATCTTTTTTCGATATATATTGCTGGTTTCATAAAAAAAATAAAGAGATGTGAATGGTAAATGCGTATTGCATAAATCATCCGCCTGTCTGTGCAGCGCAACTCACGAGGAAAACACTTTCACAATACCACGTGCTGAAAAGGGGGCCCTGGGGATGAAATTACGGTTTTTTCACTTGGGAAAATACATTGTCACCTTTTCTTTTCTTTTTCTTGCGGGATGTTCTCAACAGGCATTTCATTCCGATTTCATGCTCAGCCGGTTGTCCACCGCCACGGAGTCCGTGTCCGTCACAGGCTCCGCCACGGCCCTGAAAAGGATCACCACAGGGGGGCCGCATGAATCTGTTTCCGACATTTCACCGGACAGTAAATGGCTTCTGATAAACATTTCCAAGGTAGTGTCGAAACGAACCGGGTGGGCGATAGCAAAGCTGAATCTCGACTCGGGAATCAAGGTTGTTTTAACCCCCCAGGCGGCCAACAGCCTGGATGGGAAATGGCTCTACAAAAGAAAATCGTTGACCGGTCTTGTGCTGACAACGGATCTGCTGGGGCCCATGGGTCTTGCCCAAACTCCCGGAATTTCAGGTGAAAGCATGATGAAGTTGATCACGCCGCCTGCATCCGCCTTGAGCCCCGCCCGATATCCTGACCCTTCACCCAGGCAAAAAGAGGTCGTTTTCTCGATCATGTCTCGCGGCCACGAACCGAAGGTCGCTATCGTGAAGATGGACGGGATGAACCTCAGGATTATGGGGACGGGATTTCAGCCCGATTGGTCCCCGAATGGGAAAACCATCGTTTTTGTCAGGGTATCCCAACAGGTTGGGAAGATTTATCGAATGGATGCCGGCACAGGTTTGAACCTGGTCGAATTAAGCAACATCCATGCAAACGACAGGATGCCCACCTGGTCTCCTGACGGGAAACATGTCGCCTTCTTGTCCGATCGTGTTGGACAGCGCTACCACCTTTTTGTCATGGGAAAGAACGGCGGTGGTGTCACGCAGTTGACGGATGGTGACTATGACATCGGTTCCATCTGCTGGGGAAAAGATGGGTTTATCTATTTTTCAGCGAATGCCGGAAACAACTGGGACCTGTGGAGACTCAAACCGGTGGAGTTCTGAAAAGAGGAGTAGCCAGCGAGATCCGTTGTTCGTAAGAGAATCGTTGTCATTCATGAAACAGGACGCGACAAGGAGGTGTTTGGCATGAAAATGTTGGATGGTAAAGCGGCAAAGGGGTTCGTGTTGATCCTGTGCCTGTGCTTCACGGGGTGTGCCGCTTCCGCCCCTGCGGTCTCGGAATCCGTTTCCGTGACGGGCGCGGCCACAGCGTTAAAGAGGTTGACGACCGGGCGTGCGAATGAATACGTGTCGGATATATCGCCGGACAACAAATGGCTGCTTGTTGATCTGGAAGCATCGGGGCAGGAACGGCAAAAAATAGGGATCGAAAAATATGATGTCGATGCCGGTGTTAAGGTTCTCCTCACCCCGCAGACAAGCAACAACAAGGAAGGGAAATGGGTCCATAACAGGATGAATGAGGTAACCGGTTTTGTGTTCGTATCGGACCGGCTCGGTGTGACCACGCTTGTCCGGTCTCTCGGAACGACCGGAGAGAGCGGGGTAAAATTCATCACGCAGCCCGCCCTGGGGCCGGTGCGATACCCGGATGTTTCCCCGAACCAGAAAGACGTGGTTTTTTCCATCATGAAAAGCGAAAGCGATTCACAGCTTTCCGTGGTGGCCATGGATGGCAGGAATATCCGGATGTACGGAGCCGGATATCAAGCAGACTGGTCTCCTGACGGGAAAACCGTGTTATTTGTCCGGCTGGTCGGCCAGTACAGGCGCGTATATCGGATGGACATTTCCACGGGTTCGAACCTGATCGAACTGAGCGAATACCAGGCAAACGATATCATGCCCACATGGTCTCCGGATGGAACTCATATTGCCTTCCTGTCCGACAGGATCGGGTCGCGCTATCATCTCTTTATCATGACCAGGAACGGGAAAGATATCACGCAGTTGACCGATGGTGATTTCGATGTCGGTTCTCTTTGCTGGGCAAAGGACGGATTCATCTATTTTTCAGCAAACGCCGGAAACAACTGGGACATGTGGAGGCTCAAGCCGCAACTCTGATCATGCTTTGCCTGATCCCGTCTGCAGGTCTCCGTTGTCCCCTCACTTGGTGATGCCCAGCCGCCTGAGCCGGGAGGCGAAGGTGGAGCGGTTGAGATCGGCCTGCCGGGCCGACCGGGAGATGTTCCACCGGTTCTTCTCGAGCAGGGAGAGGAGGTAGGCTCTCTCCACCTCCTGCCAGGTGCGGTCCGCAAACAGGGCTTGAAGGGGAGGGCCGGAGGGCTCTTTTTGCTGCGGTTCCTCCGGTGAGGTGCTCCCCGCCTCCTCCACGAGAGAATCCCCCCTGAAAGTGGCAGGCAGATCCTCCGGGTTGATGACAGGGCCCTGGCTGAGCACCAGGACGTGCCGGACGAAGTTCTCCAGTTCTCTCACGTTCCCCGGCCATGCATACCGGACCAGGGTCTGGAGTGCGGCCGCGGAGAACCTGGCAGGCGGCCTGTCCAGCTTCTTGGATTCCAGGGACACGAACCGCTCCAGGAGAACAGGGATGTCCTGTTTTCTCTCCCGCAGGGGCGGAACGTGCAGGGGCAGGACGTTCAGGCGGTAGAAGAGATCTTCCCGGAACTGTTTCCGGGATATGGCCTCCGGGAGGTCCACGTTGGTGGCCGCCACGATCCGCACATCCACCTGCTTCGATGCCGTGCTGCCCACCGGCTTGATCTCTCCGTCCTGGAGGACCCGCAGGACGCTCGCCTGCAGGCTGGGGGGCATGTCCCCGATCTCGTCCAGAAACACGGTGCCCCCGCCTGCCGCCTCGAACAGGCCGGTCTTGTCCGCATCCGCCCCGGTGAACGCCCCCTTCCGGTGCCCGAAAAGTTCGCTTTCCAGGAGCGTTTCCGGAATGGCGCTGCAGTTCTGTACGAGAAACGGTTTGTCCCTGCGATCGCTTCGACGGTGGAGTTCCCGGGCAAACAGTTCTTTTCCGGTTCCGCTCTCCCCGGTGATCAGCACCGGGTCCCCCACCCGGGCGTAGCTTCCCGCCTT
>CAYTRL010000368.1:0-6297 GCA_964439795.1 uncultured Thermodesulfobacteriota bacterium | reverse complement strand
AGGACAAACTGCCCGTCATCCCGGAGCTTTGATTGCAGCAAAGCACGAAGATCTTTTTCTTTCAGGGCATTTCCGGCCACGGATTTCACCTTGACACCATGGCATTGAAGTGTTTCCGCCAGCTGGTCACGCGTCAACCCCTTTGAGAGTACGCTCTGCATGCTGATGACGTCCATGACCTCGGGCGAGAAAAAGCTCACCTGCGTGAAATAGGGGTAGGGATAGTACATCGGATCAAAGGGACGCTTCACGGGCATGGCATTGAGTACTGTAACGGCACTTGCCACACCACAAAACGCCTGGGTTTCCTGAACGGTGAACACCGGGCTCAACGCCCAGTAATCCGCATCCGCCCGGATACGGGTACGTAAGGCCTTCCCCTCATCCGAATTCCAATAGACCACACCCGGCTCTTCTGCGTGGAGTCCCGGGATCGCAGAAATCAATGAGAACAGAGAGAAGAGAAGTACGGCAAGGGCTATCTTTTTCATGCGTCACCTCCGAGAGGAACAAGAAAGTTGATTGTCATACGCCCTCATAGGTAATTTTCGTTTCCAACCGCACCTTGCCCAGGCCTCCGCATTCGAACCCTACATCGTCGCAATCACCGAAGTAGAAAGTCGGTCGAGGATCCAACCCTTCGTAGATCCGCTCCTGAATCAGCCACATCATTCGCGTCATGACGGGCATGAGGAACGGACACACCTTCTCGGGCCCCTTATGAGCCAGCATGTATCCTTCCCCGTTGAAAAGAAACCTGTCCCCGACCTTGTGTTCGATGTTGCACGAGTGGGCTTCGACGACCTCGAAAACGATGTTCGTCCGCAGAAGATCCGAAATGACCTTTTCCCGCATGATCTTGCGCCAGGCCGGCCGATCCTTCATCTCCTGCAGCTGAACATCCGTAAGCCCCAGACGCTCCTGCGCCGCGAGCCAGAGGCCATCTCCTGCTTGTTCCGTTTCTTTCATTTGAACCTCCTTTCCCCGTTTTGAAAACAAGCCGGTTTGTTCTCATCTCTTATTCCTATAAGCTTCCGAAGGCAAGAAATTTTTTACATCGTATCCCCGCTGTCACGTCCCTGTTCCGGCAAACCTTTTGCTGGAAGGTTGGTGGTTCCCATCCACATCCGGTATGCTGAGGCAACCCGAACCCGACGGAGAGCCTATATGCGCTGTTCCTGGAAAGATGTACGCCCTGCCCTGTTCGTGTCCCTGCTTCTTTGCTTCCTAAGCTTAGGATCCCTGGTTGCCTGCAACGGTTCATCCTCCGCCTGGGACCTGAAAATCGCTACCGGGGACCTGCAGTCAGGTCCTGCCGGGAAGGCACTTCCGGAAGCGGTTTGCGTGCGGGTGCGGGAGGAAGGGGGAGACCCGGTCCCGGGGGTGGCGGTCTCCTTCCAGGTAAAGGCCGGCGGAGGAGGATTGCCGCAGGAACCGGTCTCCACCGACGATCAGGGGTCTGCCTGTGTGCAGTGGACCCTGGGCGCCGCACCGGTCCTGAACCGGTTGACGGCGCAAGCCGGAGACCAGCGGGTCACGTTCGAGGCCTGGGCGGAGCCCGGGGACCCGCCTGTTCTTGAACTTGTGTACCAGGCCCCGGCGGGCTTCAACAGCGAGGGGATCTCCTTTTGGACAGGACGGGGCGTGTTCCTGGGAACGGATGGAGGCCTCCTTACCGCCGCTGACCCGGGATCCGGCCCGGAACCTCTTATTCTTTCCGGGGAAGAGATCCTCCAGCCCCTGGGCCTGGCGTTCGGCGCTTCCGGGGACCTGTTCGTGTGCGACACCCGGACGCCTCAGGGCGGGGTGAAACGGGTCACCCCTTCCGGGGTCTGCAGCACGCTCTCCTCCGGTTTTCAGGGACAGCCGTTCGCTCTTCCCAACTCTCTGGCTGCGGGCCCGGACGGTCTATTATACCTCTCCAGCACCTGTGACGACCGGATCTACCGGATCTCCCCGGGCGACGGGAGGACCGAGGAGTTCGTCTCCGTCACGGGCCCCAACGGGATCGCGTTCAACAACGACGGCTCGTTCCTGTACATCACCACCGAGAACCCGGGGATCTTCTGCAGCGGGCCCTGGGTCCCGGGCGGGCTGTTCCGCGTGGCAATGCACCCGGACGGCTCAACGGGCGAATTGGAACCCCTGGTGGAGGATTTCGCCATGGCCGGCGACGGCCTGGCCTTTGATGCGGAAGGAAACCTGTACGTGGTCTTCTCGGGAATCACGGCCCTGGAACCCGCGGACCTGCTCACGAGCGTGATATACGTGTACACGCCGGACGGACGGTTCATTCCGTGGATCTCGGTGGCCGTCCCGGAGGACATCTTCACCAACGTGGCCTTCGGGGTACCCCCCTTCGACCCCCTTTCCCTTTACGGATACGGCTTCACCGGCCGGCTCTACCGTGCTTCCACGGGGATCCCGGGCCTGCCCCTGCCCTGAGAATCCAGCCCTTTCCTCGGGTTGACACCGGACCGTTGAAACTTTATATTTGAATATATGCTCATATATTTAAACAGAAGGAATGGTGAGGCGCAATGAAACGCAGAACGATCTCCGGTGAGGAAGAAGGCTGCCATGTCCGGGTTGTGCACATGGAACGCGTGCAACGAGCACGGAAGGAAGCCGTGCCGGAAGCGGAGGCGGAACGGCTGGTCCGGACGTTCCAGGTGCTGGGAGACCCCACGCGCCTGAAGATCGTCCTGGCCCTGGCCGGCGAGGAGATGTGCGTCTGCGACCTGGCCGCCTACCTGGGCCTGACCGAATCCGCCGTGTCCCATCAACTGAGGAGGATGCGCGACCTGGGCCTGGTGGCCCCCCGCCGGGACGGCCAGGTGCTCTACTACAAACTCGTGGACCCGCACGTTGCGGCCCTGCTGGAAACCGGGTTGAACCACGTCCGGGAATGATGCCCGTCCTCCCGGTGAAGAGACACGCGGGAGGGCAGAACAAAGGATCTAAAAAACCATGGATTTCATTCTGCACGTATTTCGGGAGGCCTGGCACCTGCTGCTGGAGTCCTCCGTGTACATCCTGTTCGGCCTCCTGATCGCCGGCCTCCTGCGGGTATTCCTGAGCCCGAACTCGGTGGCCGCTCACCTGGGAAAGGGACGCTTCCGTTCCGTGTTCAAGGCGGCGATCCTGGGCATCCCCCTTCCCCTGTGCTCCTGCGGCGTACTGCCCGCGGCCGCCGGCCTGAGACGGCAGGGGGCGAACCGGGGCGCCACCTCGGCCTTCCTGATCTCCACGCCCGAATCTGGCGTAGACTCCATCGCCATCACGTGGGCCCTCCTGGACCCGATCATGACCGTGGCCCGCCCCGTGGCCGCCTTTACCACCGCTGCCGCGGCCGGCATCACGGAAAACCTCTTCGGGTTCCAGAACGACAACAAGGAGATCATTCCGGACCTGCGGTGCCCGGTGGACGGGTGCTGCGACGGGCAGGGCTGCCCGCCCGATGAACACGCCCGACACCACACCTTTTTCGAAAAGATCCGTGCCGGCCTGAAGTTCGCCCTGACGGACGTCTGGGGGGACATCGCCTCCTGGTTCTTCACGGGCCTGCTCCTGGCGGGGCTGATCACGGCGCTGGTCCCGGAAGAGGTGATGGGGCGCTTTCTCGGGGGCGGGGTCTCGTCCATGCTCCTGATGCTGGCGGTGGGCATCCCCCTGTACGTTTGCGCCACCGCCTCAACCCCCATCGCGGCATCGCTGATCCTGAAGGGCGTGAGCCCCGGCGCGGCCCTGGTCTTTCTTCTGGCAGGCCCGGCCACCAACGTGACCTCTCTCACGGTTCTGGTGGGAATCCTGGGCAAGCGGGCCACGGCCATCTACCTGGCCATGATCGCCCTGTTCGCCGTCCTGTTCGGCCTGGCCGTGGACCAGGTGTACGCATCGCTGGGGCTGTCCGCCCGGGCCATGCTGGGGCAGGCCGCGGAATGGGTTCCGGCATGGGCGCAGGGAGTGGGAACCGCGGCGCTCCTCCTGCTCTCCGTGAAACCGCTTTCCCGCACGCTTCGGGCCCGGATGACGCGCATGGCCTCGCGATGGAGAGGAAACCGGGAAGAAACCGCCGTTGCCGGCGCCACGGGCCTGCAGCAATGCGGCGGTACGGACTGCGGATGCGACGCCGACACGGCCCGCCCGGAGGGGAAAACACACTGACCCCTGGCTTTCAGTGGACCAAACCCGTATATATGGTTACGCACGGAAACCAGCAAAGAGAAGGGAGATACCGGCCATCATGGTCCGAACCGAGCTCGTCCTGGCGGTGGCACTGATCAATTTCCTCGCAGCGTTCGTGGGAGTGGTGCTGATCCTGTGGAACCGGACCTGGAGCGAACGGAACCTGCGCTGGGGGATCGGATTCGGGGCCGGGCTCCTGATCGGCATTTCGATGCTGGAGATCATCCCCACGGCCATGGACCTGGCCGGGGAGCACGCGATGATCTTCGTACTGCTGGGGTTCGTGGGGTTCTTCCTCATGGAGAAGATCACGCGGGAAGAACCCGGCGACTGCTCCGCAGCGGGCAGGCACTTTCATTTCACCTTCGCGAGTTACGTGGCCCTGTGCCTGCATGCCCTCCTGGACGGGATGGTGATCGGGCTGGGCCTGCATCTCAGCGAGGCGCTGGGCCTGGTGATCTTTGCCGCCATCCTCTTCCACAAGCTGCCCCTGGCGATCTCCCTGGCCGGGGTGTTCCTGCGCAGCAGCAAGAAGCGGACCGCCGTGATCCAGATGCTGATTTTCGCGCTGGCCACGCCGCTGGGCCTGGTGGCCGCGGTTCTCTTCCTGCGGGACATCCCCGAGCATGTGATGGGTGCCGTGGTGGCCCTGAGCGCCGGCCTCTTCCTCTACCTGGGCGCCACGGACATGCTCCCGGAGATCGACCTGCCCTGGCCGGGCTGCGAGCCGGGAAACCCCGAAGGGAATCAACCGCCCGACAATTGGCACTCGTGGGAACCCGTTCTCTGGGTACTGATCGGGATGGCCGTTTCCTTCATACCCCACCTGCTCCTGGAGGGGTGACGGTACACTGCCTTCTCCTGCCGGCCGACGACGCGGCCCGGCACCGCGCAATCAGGAAACAAATTGGGAAGACCTCTGCGGAAAGGTGCGATAGGTGCCCTGCCCTGTGGCGACCGGCTCGCCATCGGCGTCGAGAATCTCCGCCCGCAGAAAACAGGTCCGGGAGGTCCGATGGACCACCCATGCCGTGCAGGTCACAGGATCGTTCTTCGCGGGCCGGATGTACTGGATGTCCAGGTGCACCGTGGTGCCGTCACTCACATCAGGGTGAACAATGGCGGCCCAGGCCATGGTGGTATCCATCAGGGTGAACAACACCCCGCCATGGGGCTGGCCCGGGACCGGCCAGCATGCCCGGGGGTCGGCGGCCAGGCGGGACCGTACCGTTCCATCCTTCACCGATTCGATGCGGATTCCCAGCAGGGTGTACAGGGAGTTCTGGTTCACCTGATCGAGAAACTGCTCTGTGAACTCCATCGTTCCTTTTCTCCTTTTCACGCAGTCTTGATGAAGGATCCATGCTAAAGCATTTCCCGGGAAATGCGAAGGCTGCGAACCTGCCCCACGGAAAATACAAAGAAATATCTTGACATCCTTTCCCGGACAGCCCTACAATTTTTAGCGATGTTGTGGTGACCAGATTGTATTTTCCAGAATGTCGTATGCCCGTTCTTAACACCGTCCTTTTTCTGTTGGCGCCGTTCCTTCCTCCTCGTCACGCCCCGCGTCATCACAGCAGAAAAGATCCCTGGAATTTCCCGTCCAAGAGCCTGCAGGAGGCCGAACCGGATTCCGTTCGGAACACGTCCGGTGTTACCGACGGCCACAGACGAACCCACCTCTACGCAAGAACGAACCCACCCCGAAGTTGTGATGCAATCGATGCAGCGACAAGAAAGAACGGAAAACGGACCCACCCGGGAGCAGGCAGGAGGTGGAGGAGTGCAAGGGAAGCGGGTTCATACATCGGGGTCAGATAAAGGGGTTCACGCGGGAAAGACGGGGGGCCGTTCCCGGATCACGGATAGAGTCCGGCTACGTGACTTCTGAGATGCAACGGAGCAAGGAGAAGATCAGATCAAGAGGGGGAGCCGGGATACCGTCCGGCGGTGGCGGCAGGGGAGGCGTCATGGACGGGAGCCTACTGATCTTGCATTCGAAGTGGGCATCCTCGATGTCGTTTATGTTTTTGATCTTTTCTTCTTGTTGTTGGAGCGGTTGAGTTTGTTGGATTCATGCAGGCGCCAGCTGGGGCCATCGATGGT
>CAYTRL010000367.1:0-6301 GCA_964439795.1 uncultured Thermodesulfobacteriota bacterium | reverse complement strand
GCTCCCCTGACACGGAATCCAGGTGAGGGGAGCCAGCCGGCCCGAAAAAGGTCTTCCGCGTTTCTGCTTCACGCCTCCGATGGTCTGCCTTCTCCCCCGGGACGGCCCTTCTTCAACCGATCCAGGGACCGGCGCAGCCATCCTCTCAGGTCCTGCTCGGCTGCATATAGGCACGGCAGAAACAAGAGGGTGATGAAGGTGCCGAAGAGAACGCCCCAGGCAATGGCCATGAAGATCGGCGTCATGAACGGGTTGGACCCGGCCAGCCCGTAGGCGCCGGGCGCCAGTCCCGCCACGGTGGTCACCGATGTGATCACGATGGGCCGGAGACGCTGCTTGGCTCCCTCCGCGATCTCGTCTTGCGTCAGTACTCCTCCCTTGCCTTTCTCTTGTCGCTTCCGGTTGAGGTGGTGCACCATGACCAGGGAATCGTTCACGAGCACGCCGGCCAGGCCCAGGATGCCGATAAACGCCATCATGCTCATCTCGATCCCCTGCAGGGCGAACGCCACAATCACGCCCATGAACCCGAACGGGATCACGATCATGACGAAAAACGGCTGGGTGAGGGAATTAAACAGGAGGCACAGCAGGAAGAAGATGCCCGCCAGGCACACCCCGAAAGCGACGCTCACGTTGCCCATGGCCTCCGTCTGCTGCTCGATCTCACCGCCGAACAGGAGACGAAGCCGGTTAAAGCGCTGCATCAGTTTTTCCTGTTCCACAAAGGCCGCCAACTCCGCATTGATCTCTCCCGCCGAAATCTTCTTTCGATCGATGTCGGCGTATACCGTGAGGGTGCGCTCGCCGAAATAGTGCTTGATCGCGGCGGTGCCCGGCAGGATTTCGAAGTCCGCCACGGAGCGGAGCAGGATCGGCAAGCCGTCCCGGTTGATCACGACCAGCCGTTTCAGGGTTTCCATTTTTCCCTTCTCCTGCGGGCGGAACTGGAGCCGGTACTCGATCTTTTCCTCGACGGTCTGGAGTTCATTGATGATGGCACCGTCAAAAGCCACCCGGACGGCCCGGGTCACGTCCGTCACGGTGAGGCCCCGGTTGGCCAGGGCCGTGTAATCCAGGTTCAGCTTCACAAGATCCTTCCCCGGCTTGTAGCTGGTCCAGACCTCGGTGACCCCCTTACGGGCATGCAGAAAGTCCACCAGGATGTGCGCCAGGTCGAACCGGGTGCCGCTGTTGCCGATGATCTCCACCTCCACGGGCTTGCCCATCACGGGCGTGTCCTCCAGGGGGCGGATCTGGATGCTCTTGTAATCCTCCAGCTCCTTCACCCGCCGCCGGAGTTCGGCGATGGCACCGATGGAGCTCGTTTCCCGTTCCCCCTGTGGCTTCATGAACACGGTCACAAGGGCCCACGCGGGGTTCCGTCCCTCCTGCGCGCCGTAGATATCCGTATCGTGATGGCCGATCTGGGTCGTGATGTTGAGCAGGTCCTGCTCCGGGATGACCCTGCGGACCATCTCATCCAGTTCCCGGACCTTGCTGCCGGTGTGTTCGAAACTGGATCCCTCCGGCAGTTCCACCTTGAGAAAGAAGGTGTCGATATCCACCTCGGGATACATGTTGAACCGGATCGTAAAGAACCCCCACAGGATGATCAGGGCAAAGGCAACCACAAACCCTGCCATGGTGAGGTAACGCTGGCGGATGCACCCGTGTATGATCCGGTCGTACAGGCCCTGGATCCTGTCGAACCACCGGCGGGACTGCAGGGATTTCCCGGATCCGTGGGCCAGGTGCGCGGGCAGCATGAACTGGCTTTCGATCAGGGACCCGGCCAGGGTAAGCAGGGCCATGGCCGGAAGCATCCAGAGAAACTTGCCCTCCAACCCTCCCAGGAACGCGGCCGGCGCAAAGGCGAACACGGTGGTCATGGCGCTCATCATCACGGGACCCGAAATCTGGGTGGCGCCCTGGACGCTGGCCGCCACCGGCGCCAGACCCTGCTCCTGTTTCCGAGCGATGCTCTCCCCGGTGACGACGGCGTCGTCCACCAGCATGCCGAGCATCAGGATCAGGCCCGTGATGGTCATGACGTTCACCGTCAGGCCGAACAACGGCATCATCATCAGGGTGATGCTCAGGGCCACGGGCAGGCCGACGGTCACCCAGAAGGCCATCCGAAGATTGAAAAACACGATCAGTGCCGCCATGACCAGGACGAACCCCATGAGCGCGTTTCCGGAGAGCGTGTCCAGCATGTCGTAGGTGAACCGGGACGTGTCGTTCACCATGATCAGCTCCACGCCGGCCGGCAGGTTTCGCTGCGCTTCCTCCACATGGGTTCGGACCGCCCGGGAGGTCTTCAATCCGTCCGCCGTCACCTTCTTGCGGGGCAGCACCACGATACCCGCGTGTCCGTCCGTGCGTGACTGCACCTGCCAGTCCTCGTAATCCAGCACCACTTCCGCCACATCACGTATCCGGACATAGTCGCCCACCCCCGCGGCGTGGACGATGACCTCTTCCACCTCTTTGGGGGCATCGAACTGCCCCACGGTGAGCACCTGCTTTTCGGCTACGAAGGAGTCCAGCGACCCGCCGGCGTCCCGCACGTTCCGTTTGGCAACCGCCTCGATGATCTGTCCGTAGGACAGGCCCAGCTGCTGAAGCCTGTCCGGGTCCAGCAGTATGCGGACCTCACGGTTCCGGTAGCCCAGCTTGTCCACCCCGCCGATCCCCTTTACACCGCGGAGTCCGTCCTCCAGCTGCCGAACCACCCGTCGCAGGGTTTCCTCGGGCACTGTCCCGGTCACGTGGATCTCCATGACAGGGATCTTGGTGCTGGACATCTCCTCCACCAGGGGCTTCCGGGGAAGATCGTCGGGCAGGTTCGCGCCCGCCCGGTCCACGGCCTTCTGGATGTCGGCCAGGATCGCCGCCGGGTCTTTCGTGTCCGGGTCCATGCGCACGGTGATGACCGAGATGCCCTCCATACTGTTGGAGATCACCTTCTCGATCCCGTCCACCTTGAGGATCTCCTCCTCCAGGGGAACCGTGATGGACAGTTCCACATCCTCGGGGCCGGACCCGGGCCGCATGGTGTTCACGCTTACGATTCCCAGGTCAACCGCCGGAAACGTTTCAAACCGCATGACGGTCATGGCTACGTAACCACCCAGGACGGAGGCGATCATGAGGAGGTTGACCAGAAGCGGTCTCTCGATAAAAAACCGGTACAGCTTCATGGCGACTCTCCGGGAGGAAGGGGTTCCACGACAGATCCGTCCAGCACACTCTCCAGTCCGCCCACGATCAGTACGTCACCGGCTTCCAGCCCGTCCAGCACGGGGACCCGTTCTCCGGTGGATGCCACGAACACCGGCCGAACCTCCACCGCCTCGCCCTCCACAATCTTGTAGACGACCCGGCGGCGGTTCCGGTCCACGATGGCAGCCTCCGGCACCAGAATCGCCTCCGGAACCTCGATCCCCCGGAGCTCAACGCTGGCGGTCATCCCGTCCCGCAGCAGGCCGTCGTCGTTCTGTACCGCGAGCTTCACGGGGAAGTTTCCGGTGCGCGGGTCGGCTTTCACCCCCACCGACTCCACCCGGGCCGGGTACTCCCTGCCTCGAACACCGGGCGTGGACACCCGGGCCTCGGCGCCCACGCGCAGGGCGTTGACGTCCTTTTCGGAAACATAGGTGACCACGCGCACCGAATCCACCGCCTGGACCACGGCCAGCGTCTGACCCGGCATGACGGTCTCCCCCGGGTCCACCAGACGCCGCGCGACCCTGCCGCTCACGGGACTGATCACCGTGGTTTCGCTGAGTTCCCGGCGGGCCAGTTGCTGGGCGGCCAGGGCCTCGTTGTACCGGGCACCGGCGCTGCGCCAGTCGGTCAGCGCCTCATCGTACTGTTCCCGCGGGATCACGTTTCTCTGGTGGAGCCCCTCACGCCGCTCCAGCATCCCGGCCGCCTGCTCCAGCCGGGCCTTGGCCTCGTTGACCGCGGTGGTGGCCTGGGAGAGCCGCAGTTCACGCTTGAGGGGATCGAGTTCGATGATCGACTCTCCCGTTCTCACGCGGTCCCCTTCCCTGAAAAGCACGGATCGGACGGCGGCGCTGAAGTCGACGGTTATCGTGACCTCCTCGGCCGCTTCCATGACCCCATGGGTGTGTATCGATTCCACCCAGGGCATCGGCTTTAGAGACAGGGTGCTCACCCTCGCGATCCGGGGTTTCGCTTCCGGCTCTTCCTTGATGCCGGGCTTTTCACATCCCGCCGCGAGCATGGAAACACACAGCATCAAGAGGTAAATATCCCGCAGGCATCGTGGACCCATCATGTCCTCCTCTTTGTTTTCACCGTTTACGGGTATGAAACGAAAGCCACTTTATTTTTCATCAGGCTCGACGTCAAGGACGGAAACGAGGCGCTCCACGGATCGCTGTCTTGATCGTGGCGGTCCGGCTACGGGGAATTGTAGATTGTTTCCAACGCAGAAAGTATGTTTAATGAAGAAGATAGATGACAGGATATGAAAAAAAGGTTTGCAAAGAAGATCGATAACCCCGGCAGGAGCCGGTTCATCATGAGGATCCCCCGCAGACTTCTGCCCCTTCTCTTGGCTCTCGTTTTCGGACCCACCTCTTTCAGGGACCGGATACCGAGGAACTCGCAGGGATGATCGAACCGCTTGAGCTCGTACGCCTGAACCACGACCGGCCCACCCACCTGATCCTTCCGGACCTGTTCGACATGGTGCTCGTACGGGGGTGGCCTGCTGAAGGAACGGCCGACTGTTCGGTAAGGTTCCCGGATGCTGATATCGATGTCCCCATGATCGACCATGGGGGGGCGTGTGCCGGGGTTCCGGAGCGGATCAGGGAGCGTTCAGGAGTTCCGCAACCTCTTCCCTGACCGAACGTATCACGTGCGGGCAGTAGGTCCAGGGGGGGTGGAACGGATCGTAGACGGGCGGGAGAGGAAAGGTGCCGAGTCCGCGGTAAGCCCTGGAAACCACGGCCCGGACTTTTTCCGTGCCCACGCGCCGGCTTGCCATCAGGAACATCTCCCAGTCCTCGAGGCCGTCGCGGGTGGCCTTGAGCCGGATCGTGGGCACCGGTCCGTCCATGGAGATCCCCTGCGGTGAACCCCACGGGGCCGCGGTGCCGTCGTGGTCGCCCGGATAGAGGATGAAGCCGTCGCCGTTCCGTGCCACCAGGGGGTAGGCCACCGGGTCGATGAGCTGTGTCCAGGGCGCCTCCTCTACCCACCGGTTGGTACGCCAGTAGAGGAAGCCCGCGGCTCCCTCGAACCAGGCTCCCCACAGGAGGATCCGGGGTTCGTATCCGAGGTGGGTCTCGATGTCATAGCCGGCGTACGGGGGCACGGTGCAGTTGCACACGTAGAACCAGAACTCCTTTCCAAGGGCCGTCTGCAGGGCGTATTCCTCTCTTCCGGGAAACCGGATGCCGAGAAAGCCGAGAAACGAATCCCCGTACTTGGATGTGTCCGGGACCCAGATGTCGATCACATCCTCCAGCTTCTCCATGTACCAGTTCGTAACCAGGAAGTGTCCCGCCCAGTCCGGATCGGCCTCCAGCATCAGATGAACGTCACGGACGATCCGGTCGTGGGAGCCCTGGTGCAGATACGGCTCGTCCCTCACGTAGACGAACACCTGCTCCATCCACCCCATCTCCTTCAGGTGCGCGGCAAAGGCCGCGGCCGCCTGCTTGTACTGCTCGTCCGTGAGCTCCCCCTCCAGATTGCCCGTGACTCCCGGACGGAAGTATCCTGCGTTGTAACGGCGGATGCCAATGCCGTCTTTGTAGTAGCTGCCGTCCGCCCGGGGGCCCACCACGGCGTCGTAGGCGGACCAGTCTACCGGAAGCAGGTTGCCTTCCCCGTCAAACCGGAACGGATGACGGCCCAGGGGGAGTCTCGTGATGTCGAGGCGGTGATCGTGCAGCACGTTTTCGTAGGCTTGGAGCACTTCCAGCGCCTGCCCATCCCAGGTGCCGTCCTGGCCGCCGTGATACCAGAGGATCTTATCGTGGGAGAGGCCGTATGCCGTGTTTACGCTCCGCTCCTGCGGGATGGTAAAATTCCAGACCCGTAGTTTTATGCAGACCTTTACCGGCTCAAGGTCCGCGGCCGTAACAGTCATGGAGCCGGTGTACTGCCCGGGGAGCGCTTCAGCGGGGACGTGAACCTCTACCCAAACGGGCTGGTTCCGGTCCGGTTCCACATCGAAGGGTGTACCCACAGGAGGCTGCGAGGGGTCGTAAGGGTCCGCGAACGGGAGAAGAGGGTCCGGATACTCCCCCGGTTT
>CAYTRL010000366.1:0-6304 GCA_964439795.1 uncultured Thermodesulfobacteriota bacterium | reverse complement strand
GGTTCCTGAACGAAAACGTGGAGCACCTCTCCCGTCTGGTGGACCTGTCCTGACCGCCCAACCCTTTGCCTTCTCCACGCGGCCCGGCAAAGGAACGTACACGGCTCCCGGCCGCATCCCAGGCGGGACAATGTCTTTCCGGATTCAGCCGCTTCGGAAACCGGGCAGGCGGTCCCGGTGCCTTTCCAGCAGATCGTCCAGCACTTCTCCGGCATGATCCACGTCCGGTCCAAGGGGGTGTGCCAGGAGGGCGGCCAGTGCGCTGCTCCGGCTCCTGGACACAGCGGCCTCAACGGTGAGAAGTTCGGAAGACTTGACCACTTCGAGCAACCCCCGGGCCGGGACCGGCAGGGGCTCCGCGGGCAGGGGGGCTACCCGGTCCCGGAACACCCGGCAGGGCATTTCCAGAACCCAGTCACCCGGCAACCCTTCCACCGCACCCAGGTGCCGGGTGTTCAGAATGTGCTCCTGACCCTCGTCCAGGACCATGGCCTCGATCAGCTGCGCCAACGCCGTAGAAACCCGGCCCTCTCCCTTCCCCATCCGTTCTGCTGGAACACCGCACCGGGAGGGGTCCGCGTACTGGGACAGGAGCCTGTCGTCCTCTGCCATGAGTTTTTCCACGGAGGATGACCCGCTCCCGCGTGAATCTTCCGAAGGCCCCTCCCGGTGGGAAGCGTTCTGCAGGTAATAGTCCCAGATCAACCCAAGGCGGATCATGACATTGCCGGACCGGTCCGGCTCCTCCTCGGAAAACACCTTCTTCCAGACATCCTCATTGCCGACCCACGCCCCCCGGATCCAGGCAAGATGGTTCAAACCCAGGTAATCCAGACGAACATCCAGGGGACTGGACACCCCCAGCTCCTTTGCCACCATCATCCGTGTCCCAACGGCCCCCCCGGCGATCCCCACGGACCGGATATCCGGCACCTCCTTCTGCAGGGCTTCCACAACCAATCCCGACGGGTTCGTGATATTGATCAGCCAGGCATCCGGGCAGCATGACCTCATCTCTTGCGCCAGGGTCAGGAGAACGGGAACCGTGCGCAGGCCGCATGCGATCCCGCCCGTACCGGTCGCCTCGTGATCGATCAGGCGCCAGCGCCGGCAGAGGCGCTCATCCTCCCGTCGGGCGGCCATCCCGCCCACACGGATCTGAACCGTGACGAAATCGGCCCCTTCCATGGCCGCATCCCTCTGCGTGGAGCACCGGACACGGAAAGGAGCACCCCCGTGTTCCACCATGCGAGAGACGAACCCGCCGACCGTTTTCAGGCGTGCCGGATCTTCATCCACGAGCCACCATTCCCGCAGCCCGATCCTCTCACAACGGTCGAGCAGGCCCTGTGCAAGATCCGGGGTGTGCGTGGACCCGCCGCCGATGGTCACAATCTTCACCCGACCCCTCCCTCTCCTGCTTTCCTTTCAGTACGAACTTCGGTCCTGCCCTGTGGTCCGCTTCCTCGAACCGCTCACCCGGTACGGAGATGCCCCGGGCGTTCCGTATTCAACGCACGGCGCTTCACCGTGACGTTATTTCCAAGCGGGCTCCAAGTCAACCGGAACAGGGGAAAACACCCGGGAGAAAGCCACGGAAACAGGCACCCCCTGCGGCCGGGCGGCGGGCGCTTCGGACGGGGGTTGGAGGGGGCTTTCAGCCCCCGGGATCCGGGTTTTTTCCCGGGACAAAACCGTTTGACAAAGCAGCGGCTTGTCAGTACTGTCTCTTTGAAAGTCGTGTAGCGGAGAGGGGGCACCCATGGGTTTCCCCACGAAAAAAAAGGAGGACAAAGAATGCACATGCGCTTGCGTAGACTTCCGGGTATTGCGGCACCGTCCAGTTTCTTCGCACGGACCGCCGCTGTCCTGACGATCCTGGGGATTGCCCTTTCCGGATGCGCCGCCATCCAAAACCACAAGGCGGTCCAGACGGAACGTCTTCTGGCCGCGGCCGGCTTTCAAATGAAGCTGGCGGACACGCCGGATAAACTCACGCGACTGGAAGCCCTTCCCCAGAGAACCCTGGTCCCGCACAAGCGAAGCGACGGGAAACTCTTCTACCTGTACGCAGACTCCACCTCGTGCAAGTGCTTGTATGTGGGTACTGAACAGGCCTATCAACGCTACCAGAAGATCGCCCTTCAGCAAAAGATCGCTGAGGACAACCGGATGACCGCGCAGATGAACCAGGACGCGGCCATGGACTGGGGCATGTGGGAACCCTGGGGACCCTGGTGGTAGAACGGCATC
Source organism: uncultured Thermodesulfobacteriota bacterium (assembly GCA_964439795.1). Lineage (GTDB taxonomy): Bacteria > Desulfobacterota > DSWW01 > DSWW01 > DSWW01 > CAYTRL01. Next base: position 4,051 of record CAYTRL010000366.1, on the reverse strand, counting down.
CCGCACGGCATCCGGGGCAACTCGGACTCACGGTGAGCCCCTTTTTCTCCAGCCATTGCCAGTAATGGAGGCTTTCTCCGTTCGATCATGTACCACGAATACTTTGGGTTCAAGGAACGGCCGTTTCAGCTCCTGCCGAATCCCGACTACCTGTTCCTCAGCAAAAGTCATGAGGAAGCGCTGGGACATCTTCTCTACGCCCTGTCTCACGGCGAGGGGTTCGTGGAGATCTCGGGAGAGGTGGGAACGGGCAAGACCACCCTCTGCAGGGCGCTTCTGGACAGCCTCGGCGAGGAAGTGGAAGCCGCCTACATCTTCCACCCCAAGCTGGATCCTTTAGAACTTCTCCAGGCCATCACGGGCGAGTTCGGAATCTCTTCCAAGGCGGACACCACCCGTGAGATGATCGATATCCTCCACCGGTTTTTGATCTCGAAGAAGGAGGAGAGGAAAAAGGTCATCCTCATCATCGATGAGGCCCAGAACCTGACCGTCGATGTCCTGGAACAGATCCGCCTCCTCTCCAACCTGGAGACTTCCACAAGCAAGCTGATCCAGATCGTTCTGGTGGGACAGCCGGAGCTCAACGACCTGCTGGACTCCCACGACCTGAGGCAACTGCGGCAGCGGGTCAGCCTGCGCTGCCGGATATCTCCTCTGACAGCCTCGGAAACCCATGAATACATACGCTATCGGCTTCACCGGGCCGGCGGGGAGGACCGGGAAGACCTGTTCTCTCCCTCGGCCACGACCCTGATCTACCGGTACTCCAAAGGGATCCCTCGACTCATCAACATCGCGTGCGACCGCGCACTTCTCCTGGCATACGGAGCGGACCTCCAGACCCTGACGTCCGGGGTCGTGCGAAAAGCCCTCCGGGAACTCAAGGAAAGCGATCCTTCCCACGGACGGACCTTCTTCGGAACCCGCAAGGTGCTTGCCGTTCTTCTTTCCGTCGCCCTGCTGCTGCTTCTGGACTCCGTCTGGCCCCGCGGCAGGCAGGACCCCGTTCCCGGCAATGACCGTTCCGCTTCCGTCCAACAGGAAATTCCGACACCCCCGGCACCCCTGGAAGGGCCTCCCACCCTCCCTGCCGGGCAACCCGGTATCGCTCCTGCGTTACCCGTACCGGCGGCGGTCCCCGAGGAGAAGAGCTACTCCCTGGACGACCTCGGAGAATTCCTCCGCTCGACCCTTCCCCATGGAAATCGAGATCAGGCCCTGGCCATCGCCATGGATCTCTGGAAACCCGGAGAAGATCATCAAACACGTTTTTCCTTTCTGGACAACGACCTGACCTTCTTCCGGTTGAACGCCCAGACCGGGGGGCTTTCCGTGACCCCGGTATCGGGGGGGGTGTCCATGCTGGGCCATCTGGATGTCCCGGCGATCATGGAGTTCACCGATCCGGAAACGCCCGGATCAAAATACCTGACACTTATCCGGATTTCCGGGGATACGTTCCGGTTGGCCGGGATAGGCCCCACCGGAGTCATCGAGATGAAGCCAGGGGATCTTTACGGGTTCTGGACGGGCCGGGCCTATGTGATCTGGAGAAACTTTCTGGGCCTGGACGGCGTAATTCCCCTGAACAGTTCCCAGGAGGCGATCGTCTCCCTGAAACTGCTTCTCTCGGACCTGGGGGTGGAGGGCCTGGACGCCAACCCCGTATACGACTCCGCCACCCGGCAAGCCGTGCTCGCCGTTCAACAGCAAAACGGAATCTTTGTAGACGGGCTGGTGGGTCCGCTGACCGCCATCGCCCTGTACAACCTTGCCGGCACGTTCGATATTCCCCGCCTGACGGAAGCCAACCGTTAGGAAGCGGTTGTTCCCGTGCCCCGCGGGCCCGGGGGCACGCGGTATGGAGGAGACGACGTTGAGTTCCATACTCAAAGCGCTCAAGAAAGTGGAAAACGTGCCTCCTCCGGAACAGGGCGAGAACGATCTTCGAGACAGGATCTCTCGATCCGTCCCTTCCCCCGGACCGACGAGAGACAAGCGCCCGCTTCTGCTCGCGGCGGGGATCCTGGTGGTTCTGGTCGCCGTGTTCCTCTCTTCCCGTTTCGCTTCCCATCAGAAACCGGCTCCCGCCATGATAGAAGCCGTCCCGAACGCGGGAACGGCCCCCCGTCCCCCGGAACTCTCGAAGCCGGAGGAAGCACCCGTCCCTGCCGCAGAGTCCACGATACTAAAAGCACCCCCTCCCGCCACCCGTCCCCCCCGGATAATCCCGGAAGGGAATAGAAAGCCCGTCCCGCTGAAACCGGTAAAACCTTTACCGCGGCCGGTCATCCAAGACCTGATATTGGAAGGGATCGTCTGGTCGGAGGCTCCCGAAAGCCGGTTCGCCATGATCGACGGCCAGATCGTCAGACAGGGAGGGACGATCCAGGGGGTCCGGGTGATCCGTATCGCAGAGGACCACGTTCTGGTTCAATCCCGGGATGGAAAAACGAAAGAACGCTTGACCGTTCGGTAGTTTCGGTTGAGTTGGGGGGGGGTATTTGCAGGGCCCCCCGGATTGTCATAAGATTCTGTTTTCAGGATTTCTCCGGCGTGGAGAAGCCGACACACACGCAAAAAACCGTTCCCTGCAACAAGGAGGTTCAAACATGGTTCGCGGACTGAAGATGCTCACAATCCTGGCGGTTGTCGTTTCCTTTGGCATGGCGGCGGATTTCAACCCGGTGGAGGCGGCGGGGCCCTGCCAGAAGGATGCCGATCGGCTGTGCGGCGATGTAACCCCGGGCGAGGGCCGGATCATCAACTGCCTGAAAGCCCACGGGGACAAGCTTTCTCCGGCGTGCAGGGCCAACATCCAAAAAGCAAAGAAAAAGATCAAAGAGGCCAAGACCAAGATCGTCAACTGGCAGAAGGCCTGCCATCAGGACGCCAAACGGTTGTGCAAGGGGGTTCCCTACGGGGAGGGGCGCATCATCAACTGCCTGCAGCGACACATCGATCAGGTATCCCCGGCCTGCAAGGGCGCCATGAAGAAATAAAGGCCCCGGTTCGCCGGAGGAGGGGCCTGCCTACCGGTTTCTCCCGGTTCTCAGCGGGGCCAGCAGGTCCTCGAGCGGCTCCAGCGACAGGGAAGGTCCCACGATGTTGACCGTGGAAACCCGCCCGGTCTCCGGGTCTGTCTCTGATGAACTCTTGACGGGAACCGGTTGTGTCTCAAGGGGAACCGGTGTTGCCCCGGGGGGAACCGGTGTTGCCTCGGGGGAAAGGGTTTCTCCCCGTAAGGTGGCCGGTTCCCATTTCCGACCCTGCGGAAACATGGGGGTGGGTTCCGACGGGGGGGGAAGGATGACGGGAGAATGGACCGGAGGCAGGTCAACCCCGGCCTCGTTGGCGGCCATCAGGGGAAACGAAGCCCCGAGAAGAAGGCACAGGCACGAACCGGCGATAAAAACGGTTTTCCATCTTTTCAAGGGTCTTTCCCTTCGATCTTTGCTCTGACTCTCGATGCGCCATCACAGCCTGGCGGGTACCCAAGCCGGCAGGCCCTGGAAAAATCCAGTTCCGCCCGGCCGAATTCCATCCGGGCCTCGCTTACCAGGCCCCGGTTGAAGCTGGCGTGGGCCAGTTTACGGTCGTAGAGAGGAAAAACCCTCTGATATATCTCCATGGCCTTTGTCAAGTCATCCGCTGACCGTACGGTGTCACCCATTTTCGCAAAGGCCACCGCCCGGTTGTGATAGGCCTCGGCATGCTCGGGGTCGATCTCCAGAACCCGTGAATACTCTTCAATGGCAAAATCAGGGTTGCCCAGGCTGGAATGAGCGTTGCCCAGGTTGTAGTGAGCATCCGCGTACCCGGGGTCGATCTCCAGAGCCAGGGAGAAGTGCCGCACCGCCAGGTTGGTTTCGCCAATCGCAGCGAGGGCGACCCCCATGTTGTTGTGGGCCCGGGCATCCTCCGGATCGATCCGCAGAACGGCTTCATAATCCTCTATCGCCCGGGCGTGTTCTCCCTTCCTCGAGTACTCGATGCCCCGGTTGTTCGAGGATTATGATGCCGTTCTGCGGATCGATCCGGAGGATGC
>CAYTRL010000365.1:0-6327 GCA_964439795.1 uncultured Thermodesulfobacteriota bacterium | reverse complement strand
CGAACCTGCGACCTTCGGATTCGTAGTCCGACGCTCTATCCAGCTGAGCTATGGGTGCCCAATGTTTTGATAAGCCGCCAGTATATCCCCTGCATGATCGAAAATCAATTTTTCCCGCTCATTTCAGCGACTTTCCTCCGCACCCTCCTCCAGCGAAGCCTGTGGGTCCAGTGGAGATCCACGGGCCGGAACCCCAGGGAGAGGTACAAACCCAGGGCCTGGATCCGGTAATCCTCGGTGAGCAGGATCGCCTCCCGGAACCCCTTCTCCCGGAGACGGCGCAGGACACAAAGAACCAGGGCCCGGCCCACGCCCCGCCGCCTGCAGTCCGGGTCCACCCCCACCCAGTGCACGAGCCCCACGCTCCGGCCCTTCCACTCCCTTGTCCACGCCGCGGCCGCGGCCACCGGCTCCCGGCCGCGGCACACGACAATCATATCCGCCGGATCGTAAGCCGGGTCACTGGAAAAGGTCTTGCGGAACCACTCCCCGTCTGCGTTCTCCACCAGGGACCGGCGCATCACCCGCAGGTAGTCTTCCTGCCGGTCCTCGAGGGTCTTCTTCTCCCGGAAGCCCTCCGGAAAACCCACTGGCGGGAGGTCTTCCAGGCGGTCATGCAGCATATGAAGGTGCTCCGGCCCGGCTAGCCGTTCCAGCCACCTCTTCAGCTTCCGCACCCCGGCCTCGGGAAGAAATTTTCTGAGGAGGCGGCCCCCCTGTTTCCGCACACGGGTCATTGCTCAAATCCTCCCCTCCCAACGCCTGGATTCCGGGTCTGGCCCGGAATGACGAAAAAGGGGCCCTGCCCTATCCCATCCCCTGGTGGGGCAAGGCCCCACCCTACAAAATTCTGTGCCGGGGGGTTGCCGCGTCGCTTACGGCTCCTCGCAACATTCGCCATTACAGACCGACAGCTTCTCTTTTTCGGCGCTCTCTCAATCCGGATTGACGGAAAACCAGGCTGTCCCTAAAACCTCGACGCCCCCATCCACGGATGTCGTTCGTTCCATATCGCCGGACGTTCCCTATGGAAAGGTTCCTGCCCCCGGAAAGGTAGGAGGTCCGCTCACTTGAGCATCTTGGACATGGCCTTGAACTCCGGCGTGCCCGCCCGCTCCAGCAGCTGGAAGATCACCGTCTCCGTGGATGTGATTACCGCACCGGCACGGTCCATCAGGTCCAGCCCCGTCTGCCGGTTTTCCTCCGTGCGGGATACCACTGCGTCCCGGGGCACGTGTACGACAACGCCGTCCCGGAGCATGTCCAGGGCCGTCCCCAGCACGCACACGTGGCTCTCCATGCCTGCCAGGATGGCCGCCCGCATGCCCAGGTACCGGAACTGTTCCGCGAACCCCTCGGCACGCCAGCCGCTGAACTCCACCTTTTCAAACGGCTCGGCCCCCTCCGGCAGCTTCTCCGTTATCTGCGTGACGGTCTTGCCCAGGCCGGCCGGGTACTGCTCGGTGTACAGGACCGGCAGCCGCAGCACCCGGGTCAGGGACATCAGGAGGGTGGTGTTCTTCAGCACATCCTCCCTTCTCTCCGGGTCCATGGCCGGGAAGAGCCGCTCCTGGTAGTCCACCAGGACCAGTGCGGTCCGTTCCCTGGAAAGCGTAAGATCGTGCAGACTTCTCATTCCAAGGTCTCCTGTTTTTCGACGTTGTCCGGGATCGGGTTTAAGACGACGGGCTCTCTTCCCGCATCTCCTTCTCCTGCATCCCCCTGTCCATCAGCGCCTGCATGCTCTCCGTGACGCGCCGGTGCAGCCGGGACACTTTTTTCGGGTCATCGGCGTCCGCGGGCTTGTACCGGAAATGCAGCGGCCGGCCCACGTATTGTGTGAGTTTCACCGGCATGGGCAGGGGCCCCAGCCCTACGGGCAGGGTCACGGGGAGAAAGGTGCCCTTTCCGAACAGCCTCTCGGACAGCTGGTAGCCCTCGAAAAAGACGTGGTAGGTATCGTCGATACCGATGCAGACCGTGGGGATGATCGGTGCGCCGGTCTGCATGGCCAGCTGGACAAAACCCTTCCGGCGCTTCCACATAAGCTGGTACCGGTCACTGCTGGGCTTGAACGCCTCCGTGGCGCCCCCCGGCATAATAAAGACAATCTCTTCACGCTCCAGCAACGCCCGGCCCGTGGCGGGGTTGGCCAGCACGATCCCCAGGTCCATGAAGAACTGCCGGAGGACCGGGATCCGGAAGATGCGCCGGTCCGTGAGCCCCCGCGCCCATCGGCCCAGGGCCGCCTTGATGGCGTAGTTGAGCAGGAGTCCGTCCACGGGCAGGATCCCGTGGTTGGACACCACCACGGCACGGCCTTTTGCCGGAATATTTTCCAGCCCCACCACCTCGTACCGGAAGTAGGCGCGGACCAGGGGAAGAACCCCCTCCAGCAGGGAAAGCAGGTAGTCGTTCCGATGATCCAGGCGGAGTTCGTCTCCGGGAGCGTACTGGTCATAAGCGTCCGCGGCCTCGTAGATCCGGCCCATGGCGCTCACGATCTCCTCTTGCCACTGCTTCCATCCCACCTGTGGACTCCTGTTTGTGAGTAGAGTGTAGATGAACCTTTGTACCTGAAACGGCCGGGGCTTTCCATGGTTATTCGGGCAGGGTCCCCGGGCTCCCGGCCCCCTGGACACTTCCCCGCCGGGTGAGTTCCCGCTGCACGTCCCGGAGAAAAACGGACTTCGACTCTTCCCACCGGGGGGCCACGAGCATTTCTTCCGGCGCCTCTCCCACGAGGCGGTGGATCGTGATCGGCCAGGGGATCTCTTCCAGAAAATCACACAGCAGGAAAAGGTACTGTTCGTAGGTCAGAGGCTCATATCTGCCACGCAGGAAATCCTCCTCCAGGGGCGTCCCCCGGATCACGTGACAGTGGTGGATCTTGACCCCCTGTATGGGCAGGCCCGCCAGCAGCCGCGCCGTGGCCATCATCTCCTCCCGCCCTTCCCCGGGCAGCCCCAGGATAACGTGCACACAGGCGAGCATCCTGCACCCGGCGATACATTCGACGGCCCGGAGAAACGCATCCACATCGTGCCCCCGGCGGATCCTTTGAAGCGTGGCATCGTTTCCGCTCTGCAGCCCGAGTTCCAGCCACACTTCGTAGTCTTCGCAATAGGATTCGAGAACATCCAGGACCGGCGCATCCACGCAGTCCGGCCGCGTGCCCACCGCCAGGCCCAGGATCCCGGGAAACTCCCGTACCACGTCGTAGCGTTCCCGGAGAAGATCCGGCGGGCCCAGCGTTCCGGTATAAGCCTGGAAGTAGGCAATGAACCCCCGGGGCCGGGTATGCCGCGTTCCCCGCCGGATACCCCGCTCAAGCTGCTCCCGCAGCGGAGAGGGACTCGACACCGAAGGAGGACTGAAGGCCGCGTTCTCGCAATAGATGCACCCGCCGTCCTGCCTCCCGTCATCTCCGGCGCGGTGCGGACACCCGAAACCCGCATCCAGCGGGATCTTCTGGACCCGCCCGCCAAAGCGGCGCCGGAGGTAGCGGTTGAAGGAGTTGTACCGGAGCGGAGCGTTGCTCCTCATCGTTGCCTTCCTGTGCCGGACCTGTCAGTCATCCATGGAGGCACGCCTGGAAAAGTAGAGTTTCTTTTATACTACCGCATCGGACGGGGCACGGAAACAGCTTCTCTTTTTCCTCTTTGATTTCAGGGGACGATTTCGGATGTGAACATTGCCGCAGACCGGCGGGACCGATCCGCTTGACACCGTGCAAAAATATCCTTATATTCGGGATACTTACAAGCATAAGGAGCCGGCTTTGAACAACGATAACCCGCTGTGGCAGATCATGCACCCGAGGTCCATCGCCTGGGTGGGGGCCTCCAACAACCCAACCAAGATGGGCACCATCCAGCTGCTGTGCCTCAAGCATATTAACTTCCCGGGCCCGATCTACCCGATCCACCCGGAGGAGAAGACCGTAATTGGCCTGAAAGCATACCCTTCGGCCGCGGACCTGCCCGAGGTCCCGGACCTGGCCGTACTCATCGTGCCCACCCGGGTGGCGGTCCCCATCATGGAGGACCTGGGAAAACGCGGGGTGAAGCGGGCGGTGATCGTCACCGCCGGGTTCAAGGAGATGGGAGAGGAAGGCCGCCTGCAGGAGGAAGCCCTGGTGTCCGTCGCCAACCGTTACGGCATGCGGTTCGTGGGGCCGAACTGCATCGGGGTGATCCACACCCGCGCGCACCTGAACACCACCTTCTTCGCGGCGTACCAGAACCCGGGTTCGCTGGGCATCGCCTCCCAGAGCGGCACCTACGTGACACAGGTCCAGCTCTACCTGCGCCGCCGGGGGATCGCCTTCAGCCAGGCCATCAGCGTGGGAAACGAGGCGAACATCGACGTGGTGGACTGCCTGGAGTACCTGGCCGGGGAGGAAGACACCCGTTCCATCATCCTCTACCTGGAGTCGCTCCGGCGGCCCCATCATTTCCTGGAAGTGGCCCGGCGGGTCACCCGGATCAAACCGGTGATGGCGCTCTACGTGGGGGGGACCGAGGCAGGGGCGCGGTCCGGCATGAGCCACACCGGGTCCCTGGCCGGGGACGACCGCCTGTACAACGCCCTGTTCCGGCAGGCGGGCATCCTTCGGGTGAACTCCATCGGGGACCTGTTCACCTTTGGGTCCACCATGGCCAACCAGCCGGCCCTGAAGGGCAACCGGATCGGCATCGTGAGCCACTCCGGCGGGCCGGTGACCTCCATCGCCGACGCCTGCGAGCGGAACGGCCTGGAGGTGCCTGTCTTTTCGCGGGCCCTGCAGAAAAACCTGGAGGACGTGCTGCCAACCACCGCGTCGGGCGCCAACCCGGTGGACCTCACCTTTTCCCTGGACCCCGGTACCATGGCCGTGGAGATCCCCCGCAGGATCCTGGAGAGCGGGGAGGTGGACGGGGTGATCATTCACGGGATCATGGGCTCCTCCTTCCGGGACGTGATCGCGGGTCAGTTGAAAGACATCGTGGAGGTCCCGGTGGAGGCCATGGCCGAGGCGGAGGAGAAGAACCTGGCCGAGCTGGCAGACATCCCGAAGCGTTACGGCAAGCCGGTGATCTGCTCGTCCTTCATGGACCGGAACCAGGACAACTGCACACGCTTCCTGCAGGATCATGGTGTGCCGGTCCTTTACGGCCCGGAAAAGGCGGTACGGGCCATGGCCTACCTGCACCGGTACGGCCGGTACGCGGGAAGGCCTCGGTAAGGACGGGACAGCGTGATTAAACGACCACCTGCTAAAGCAGGTGGATTTGATTTACGTCTGAAAGCCGTTCATTTCGGCTGAAGCCGATGGAAAAGGGCCTGGGGTCGTTCTTGTCCTGTCATTCCTGCGAAAGCAGGAATCCATGGGTTGGGCGGTGAAGGGAAGTTCCTACCCCCCAAACCGCCCCTGGATCCCCTCTTTCGAGGGGATGACATTCTGATTGGACTTCCTTAAAGGACGCATCAAAGAAAAAAGATACGCGCTAAAGCTATTCGCCTGAAAGGCGAAGGTTTTAAACCTGTTGAATGGAAAAATAAAGCAGAAAGCGAACCAGGGACTCAGCAGCCCCGCGTTTCCAGTTCGGGGTTTGCTTTCCGGATCCTGGTCACGAGCTCGCTCATGCCGTCCACATGGTTGATCATGGCGATGCTCTTCTTCTTTTCGGTCCGGAACTTCACGTAGGTGGGATAAATAGGCGACACCTTCATGGAGAGGATGGAGGATATCGGAACAACCCTTCTTCGGAAGACAGAGAAGAACTCCAGGGAACTGTCGTCCCGGCAAACGACCTTGTGGGGCATGTCCAGGAGGTACGCCCAGTACCTCAGGAGCGCCAGAGCCCAGCACCCAAGAAGGATCATCACGACCAGATCCTTGGAGGAAAGGTACATGGGGGCCACCATGTACAGCATCACGGCCCCCACCAGGGTGAGAAGGATGATGAACAGGTAGCGGTATACAAGAGAGGCTCCGGTCACCCGGAAGACGGCTTCACCTTTGAGGGCAGACGGATCCCCCGGGGGCGGCGTCTCACCTGAAAGCGGCCTGTCCCCGGCCGTTGCCGAACCTTCCTGGATTGCTTCTTCCCCCCCTGACCGGTCTTCTTTATTTTCCTGCATGGGCCTCTTCCTTCCCGTTTAATTATTCAGCTTGGCCCAGGGAAAAGATAAAGTCAACGATATCACAGGATTCAGAGCTTGAGCCGATAAATCCAAAAAAGGACAGTCCCCTAACAGGTCGTTGACAATTCCTCAGCATCTTTCCATCGAAGAGGAATTGGACGTATCCGCAGGATGCGCCCGGAGGGCGAAGCGCGTGGT
>CAYTRL010000364.1:0-6330 GCA_964439795.1 uncultured Thermodesulfobacteriota bacterium | reverse complement strand
GGCCAGGCGGTAGGCATCCAGTGCCTTCTCGAACTGGATCCCGAACTTGTTCTTCTTCAACCCCGTGGAGATGTAGGGATGGGTCTTGGGGTCGATGTCCGGGTTCACCCGCAGCGCGACCGGGGCCCGGACGCCCATACCCCCGGCGATCCGGTCCAGGGCCTGAAGCTCCTGCTCGGACTCCACGTTGAACAACAGGATGCCCGCGGACAGGGCCTCCTTCATCTCCCGGACCCCTTTCCCCACCCCGGAGTACACCACCTTCTTGGGATCGGCCCCGGCCTTCAAGGCGCGGTAGAGTTCCCCTCCCGAAACCACGTCCAGTCCCGCGCCTTCCTGCAGGAACAACTGCAGCACGGCGAGGTTGGAGTTGGACTTCACGGAAAAACAGACCAGGTGACGGACCGAACGGAAAGGGTCGTCAAACGCCTCGTAGTGTCGTTTCAGGGTTTGATGACTGTAGCAGTAAAAAGGTGTCCCCACTTCTTCGGCGATCTGCTCCAGGGGGACGTTCTCTGCCATCAGCCTGCCGTTCCGGTATTCAAAGGAGTGCATTTTGTTCAGGTCCTTTCTATCGATTTTTTTCAACACCTATGAAAAAGCGATTATCAGTAAAATGGACAGCTTTTTCATATCATCAGACTATTCGGATGGGGCCGCCGGTTATTTTTCTCCCGCCTGGCCCGCAGATTCCCCTTCCGGTGCTTGCCCGGTATCCACTGCAGGTTCCCCTGCGGCGGGGCGTCCATCATCTCGTGTAAACTCCACCCAGACCTTCTCGCGGGGATGGCTCCCGTATGCGTCCAGGGGGACGACGGTGTATCGATAAATCCCCGGCCCCGGAGGCAGAGTCTCTGGAACCGAAACCTTCTTTCCCACCATGGCGGACTGCTGCGAAAACGAAAACAGGAACTCCTGCTCCGTTTTCGTGCCGTCCGGCCCCCGGCACACCAACCGGTACCCGGCGATCTTTTCAAGCGGCCCCCCGTCCAGGCGGGTGGCCGGCAACGTAAAATCCACCAGGATTCCATCGTCCGCCTGCCGCACCGAGAGGTCTCGGATCGGAGACGGCACCACGGTCTCCCGGGGTACGGGCGGCGCCTTGATCCCACAGGCGGAAGTTGTCAGAAGGAGCAAGGCGAACAAGCAGCGAACCGCAATGAACCGCATAATATCCTTGTTCTCTCTTTTCCCCAGGTTCCTAACAGGTCGTTGAAAAACGAGGATGCTACTTTTTCTGTCATTCCGGGCTTGACCCTTATACCCCCCTGACCCGGAATCCAGGGGAGGGGAGGTCCTGTGCCTTCCCCTCGTGCCCCCCTGGATCCCGGCTTTCGCCGGGATGACAACAACAAACAGGACATATTCAACACCTGCTAAAGCACGGATTCCCGTGATGGAGATCGTCATACCAACGCAGAGGCCGCAGAAGCTCGTTCCAGGTCCCGGTCAAGCCTCCCCCGCCTTTTTTCCAGTTCCTTCCGGCAGAGCCGGATCTGCCGGAGCACCTGTTTTCTCGCGGTCCCTCCGGAAGCGGCCCTCGCCTCAAGCACCGCTTCCAGGCCCAGGGCTTTCCGCACGGTCGGGTCCACTTCCCGGGAGATGGCTGCCCACTGCTCCGCCGTCATCTCCTCCAGGCGCATGTCCTCTTCCAGGCAGATCCGGACCGCCTCCCCGGCCACCCGGTGGGCCCTGCGAAACGGCATCCCCCTGCGCACGAGAAAGTCGGCCAGGTCCGTGGCGTTGAGAAACCCCTGCTCGGCCTCCGAACGCATCTGTTCCCCCTGAAAAGTCGCCGCACCGAGCAGGGAGGAAAAGATCGACAGGCACTCCGTCACCGTATCCGCGGCATGAAACAGGGAGTTCTTGTCCTCCTGCATATCCCGGTTGTAGGTCAGGGGAAGCCCCTTCATGAGAACCAGCAACGCCTGGAGGTCACCGAAAACCCCGCCCGCCTTGCCCCGGATCAGTTCCAGGACGTCCGGGTTCTTCTTCTGAGGCATCATGCTGGACCCGGTGCAGTAGGCATCGGGCAGATCCACGAACCCGAAGGCTTCCGTAGCCCACAGGATCAGCTCCTCGGACCATCGGCTCAGATGCAGAAGGACCATGGAGCCAACGAAGCAGAACTCGATGACAAAGTCCCGGTCGCTCACCGCGTCCATGCTGTTCGAGGCCGTGCGGGCAAAACCCAGGAGTTCCGCTACGTAAGCGGGATCCACCGGGTATCCGGCCCCGGCCAGGGCGCCCGCCCCCAGCGGCATCACGTCCACCCGGCCGCGGAGGTCGCAGAACCTCTCTTCGTCCCGGAGAAACATCTGACCGTAGGCCAGCAGGTGGTGCGCGAGACGGACGGGTTGAGCCTTCTGCAGATGCGTGTACCCGGGCAGAACCACATCCAGGTTCGCCTGGGCCTGTTCCAGGAGGGTTTCCAGAAGCCCCAGAACCTCCCCGCGGATCCGGTCCACCGCCTCCCGCAAATAGAGGCGAGCGTCCAGGGCAACCTGGTCGTTCCGGCTCCGCGCGGTATGCAGCTTCCCGCCCACCTCTTCTCCCACGATGTCCGCCAGCCGGGCCTCGATGTGCATGTGGATGTCCTCGAGCGTCGGCGTGAACCGGAACCGGCCTTCCCGGATCTCCCCGGCAATCTGCTTCAGCCCCGACTCGATCCGTTTCGCCTCCCGGGCGGTCAAGATCCCCTGCCGGCCAAGCATCCGAACGTGGGCGATGCTCCCCTGGATATCCTGCCGGTACAGCCTGCGGTCCACGCTGATCGACTCGGTAAACCGCTCCACTTCATGCGCGGTTCCCTGGCGGAAACGGCCGGACCAGGCCTTCTCCCGGGGTTTCCCCGGGGGGGTCTTTTTCTGTTTCCGGAGGATCTTCTTTTTCTTTGTCACGGTTTCCGGTCCCCCTGGACCATTTTACGGATACGAAGCCGCAGGGCGTTCAAGCGGATGAACCCCTCCGCATCCTTTTGCCGGTAGACCTCGTCCTCTTCAAATGTTGCGAAATCTTCCCGGTACATGCTCCGGTCCGACTTCCGACCCACCACCTCGGCGTTCCCCTTGTAGAGTTTGAGCCGGGCGGTGCCGCACACCGCCCGCTGGGCCTCGTCGATCATCCCCTGAATCAGTTCCCGCTCCGGGGAGTACCAGAACCCGTTGTAGACCATCCGGGCGTACTGGGGAATCTGGCTGTCCAGGAGAAACATCACCTCCCGGTCCAGGGTCAGCGACTCCACCGCCCGATGCGCCCGGTGCAGAAGCGTCCCCCCCGGCGTCTCGTACACCCCCCGTGACTTCATACCCACGAAGCGGTTCTCCACCATGTCCACCCGACCGATCCCGTTCTCGCCACCGACCCGGTTGAGATGCGCCAGCAGCTGTGCCGGGGACATCTTCTCCCCGTCCACCGCCACCGGGTTTCCCTGTTCAAACTCGATCTCGATCCAGCACACCCGGTCCGGCGCCTCTTCCGGGGAGACCGTCATGCGGAACATGTCCTGCGGGGGTTCGGCCCAGGGATCCTCCAGCACCCCTCCCTCGTAGGAGGTGTGAAAGAGGTTCGGGTCCATGCTGTACGGTTTTTCCTTGGTGACCGGGACCTGGATCCCTTTCCGGGAAGCGTAGTCGATCAGATCCCCCCGGGACTTCATGTCCCAATCCCGCCAGGGAGCCAGGATCTTGATGTGGGGATCCAGCGCGAGGCAGGTGAGCTCGAAGCGGACCTGATCGTTCCCCTTCCCCGTGGCGCCGTGGGCAACGGTGTCCGCCCCATGCTCATGGGCCACCGCCAACTGCCGGGCGGCGATCAGAGGCCGCGCCAGGCTGGTTCCCAGCAGGTAACACCCCTCGTACACCGCGTTGGCCCGCAGGGCCGGGAACACGAAATCCCGGACGAAGGGTTCGCTCAGTTCATCCACCACCGCCTCACACGCACCGGTGGCCAGGGCCCGGGTCCGGATCTCCTCCATGTCCTCCTGCTGCCCCAGGTCCGCGGTGTAGGCGACCACGTCGCATCCATACGTCTCCCGGATCCATGTGAGGATCACCGACGTATCCAGCCCCCCCGAATATGCCAGTACCACCTTTTTCATTTCTTCCTCCGCTCCGCGGGGCCCCCCAGAAAAAAGTCCAGGAGCGCCTTCTGGGCATGAAGCCTGTTTTCCGCCTGGTCAAAGACAATAGAGTGCGGTCCGTCCAGCACTTCGTCCGTAATCTCTTCCCCCCGGTGCGCCGGCAGGCAGTGCATGACCTTTACGTCCTTGCGGGCTTTTCGCACCAGCGCCCGGTTCACCTGGTAATCCTTGAACACGATCCGCCGCCGGATCGCCTCGCGTTCCTGCCCCATGCTGGTCCATACGTCCGTGTAGATGAAATCCGCGTTCTTGGCCGCCTGGGCGGGGTCCCGGATTACACGGAGCCGCGCACCCGACTTCCGGGCTTTATTCTGCGCCTTTTTCAGGGTTTTCGGATCCGGCTCATACCCCTCCGGGCAGGCGATGGCCAGGTCCATGCCCATGATGGCCGCACCCAGGAGCCAGGAGTTGGCCACGTTGTTCCCGTCCCCCAGGTAGGCCACCCGGACCTCCTGGAGCCGTCCCTTCTTTTCCAGGATGGTGAGCATGTCCGACAGGACCTGGCACGGGTGAACGGCATCGGTGAGCCCGTTGATCACCGGGATGGAGGAAAAGCGGGCGAGTTCCTCCACCACCTCGTGGTAAAAGGTCCTCACCACGATTCCGTCGATCCAGCGTTCCAGGTTCCGGGCCACATCACCGATCGACTCCCGCTCCCCCAGCTGGACCTCATGGGCGCCCATGTAAAACGAGTCCCCCCCCAGCTTCCGCATGGCCATCTCGAACGTCACCCGTGTTCGCAGGGAGGGTTTCTCGAACAGCAGCCCCAGGGTCTTCCCCGCGAGGGGGGAGATCTTCCGGCCGGCCTTGTACTCGGCCTTGATCTCCAGGGCCTTTGTCAGAAAACCGTCCAGTTCCTTCCGGTTGAAATCAGCCAGCGTGAGAAAGTGTCGCTTCATCGCTTTCCTCTCTTCCCGAGCTCACTCTTGTTCGGCCGGTTGCGGCGACTGACAAGCCCCTGTCTACGGAGCCTGTACCCGCGAAAACGGTTGTCGATTT
Source organism: uncultured Thermodesulfobacteriota bacterium (assembly GCA_964439795.1). Taxonomy (GTDB): domain Bacteria; phylum Desulfobacterota; class DSWW01; order DSWW01; family DSWW01; genus CAYTRL01. The sequence goes on along the minus strand of CAYTRL010000364.1, from coordinate 1,190 downwards.
ACAAGGGCTGCACGCATGCTCAATCCATGAGGGTTCAAGCGGTGCCGGAAAAAGCCCGGTCCAGGGTCTCAAGCATCTCGTCCACCTCCTCCCGTGTAACCACCAACGGGGGGAGAAACCGGAGAATCCGGTCCACCGTGCAGTTGATCAGCAACCCCTGCTCCAGACAGGACGACACCAGAGGCCCCCCCGGCTCTGTCAGTTCCATACCGAAGATCAGACCACGGCCCCGGACCTCCCGGACCCTGTCAGGGTGGCGGCGGGCCGTACGCTCCAGCCCCTCCTTCAAATAGGGGCTCACGCGCCGGCAGTTCTCCAGCACGCCGTCCTCCAGCAACGTTTCCAGGGCGGCCAACCCGGCGGCGGCGGCCAGGGGGTTCCCGCCGAAAGTAGCAGCGTGTGTTCCGGGCACAAAGGCCGCGGCCACCTCCTCGCGGGCCACCAGAGCCCCCACGGGCACGCCCCCGGCCAGCCCCTTTGCCAGGGTCATCACGTCCGGGGCCACCCCGGTCTGCTCGTACGCAAACAGGGTCCCGGTCCTCCCCATGCCCACCTGTACCTCGTCGAAGATCAGCAGGAGTTCCCGGTTGTCGCAGAGCTTCCGCACGAACATCAGGTAGTCGTCCTGAGGGACCACCACCCCACCCTCCCCCTGGATCGGTTCCACCAGGATCGCACAGGTGTCAGGACCCACCGCCTTTTCCAGCGCCGCGGGATCGTCGAACGGCACGTAGCGAAACCCCGACACCAGGGGCTCGAACCCCTTGTGAAACTTCTCCTGTCCCGTGGCCGTGACCGTTGCCAGGGTCCTGCCATGAAAGGACTGGGTCATGGTCAGGATCTCGAAACGGGAACCGTTGCGCACACAGTGCTCGTACCGGCGGGCCAGCTTGATCGCCCCCTCGTTGGCCTCGGCCCCGCTGTTGCAGAAAAAGACCCGGTCCCCGAAGGAGTGCTCCACGATCTTCCGCGCCAGGGCCGACTGGCCGGGGATATGATAGAGGTTCGAGACGTGCAGGAGGCGGGCCGCCTGACGCTGGATCGCCTTCACCACCCGCGGGGGACAGTGGCCCAGGTTGCAGACGGCCAGGCCGGCCACGAAATCCAGATAGGCGTTCCCGTCCACGTCCCAGAGGCGGCACCCCTCCCCCCGTTCGAACGCCACGGCATACCGCCCGAAGGTGGTCATG
>CAYTRL010000363.1:0-6333 GCA_964439795.1 uncultured Thermodesulfobacteriota bacterium | reverse complement strand
TCCAGGGGCTGGCACTGACCGCGTCCTGGAAAAGCACCGAGCTTTCCGCGAGTTCGTCGAACCGGGGCGTCGTCTCCCGGGGATACCCGTAGCTCGAAAAGTGGTCCGCCCGGGCCGTGTCCAGCACGATGAACACCACCGGCGGGTTCCGTTCCGGAAAGTAGATCTGTTTGGCCGGAAGTTCGGAACTCGGTGGGGCCAGGACCCGGGGGAGAACCATCAGGGCCAGGAGGGCGAGCAGGGTCAGGGTGGCGAACCCGCCCTGGACCGCCGGAAGCCGGAACAGGCGGAGGATGGGCAGCGAAAGGACCCAGTTCTGGATCCAGAACACGATCCGAAAGATCCCCCAGCAGATCAAGGCGTCCAGGAGGACCCGGACGGGCAGCGGAACCTTGGCGGACTCCGGGTTGAGCTTGGGCCCCAGCAGGACCAGCGTCAGGAATGTCAGAAAGAAGAACAGGGAAAGGCCTGTATACAGGTACAGGTCGTAGAAGTCCCGGGCCTCTCTCGGTTCCTTTTTCCGGAGTCTGCGAAGGGCTGCGGCCAACCGGGAAACCGGGAACCACCAGAGAATCCCGATCCCCAGCCCCAAAGCTCCGTACAGGAGTCCCGCGATGAGGAACAAACCTGAATCCAGGTTGGCGAACAGCCGGACCCAGTCGTTCATGCCGGCGTACTTGATCAGGGCCCCTTCGAAGAACAGCAGGTAAGAGGCTTCCAGGATGCCGAACCAGAGAAACAGGGTGCCCCCGGCAGCCGCTGCCGCCAGATAGGGGTGTTTTACCTTGCCCGCCTTCATTTAATATGCCTTTCGTTCCTCAGAACTTCTTGTACTCCCGCCCCTTCCAGACGATCCCCTTGCCGGACAGGGTCCGGTAGATGGCGGTCAGACCCATGATGGATACCAGCACCCCCCCCAGCGGCTGCAGGTGCGGGGAGGCCACGTCCAGCAGGATGAACGACTTGAGCAGGGCCCGGACGCCGCCCAGGGTTGAGATCTGAAGGGCCGCCATCAGGAAGGCGAGTCCCCCGATCGGATCCCACCCGACGGTGACGAGAAGGACCGGAGAGAGTACCAGGACCACCCAGGGCAAAACGGTGAATAACAGATAGTAGATCATCAGAGGAACGGCCAGGGTCGCGACGGTCTTGTTCCCCTCCATGATGAGGATGAAGTTCTTGGTGAACCCCTGCCAGATCTCCCTCAGGCTGGGGCCGAAACGCTTGGTCACGAACTCCGTGCCCATGAGCATGCGTAGCCTGAGCCCCATGCTCTTGAGCCGTCTGGCGATAATCCAGTCCTCCCCCACCCGGTCCCGGATCGCCTTGTGCCCCCCTACCCGGTCAAACGACGAACGCCGGAAGAACAGGAAGTAGCCGTAGGCCATGGCGTCGGGTTTTTCCGGATCGTTCACACGGTCCATGCTGAAGGTGGAAAGGACGCCCAGCCAGGGCAGCAGGGTCCGTTCCCAGAAGGAGGAGCAGACCACGCGGGGGTAGAGGGTGAGCAGGTCCACCTCTTCCCGTTCCGTGTAGTGAACGGCCCGTTTCAGCGTGTCCGCCGCCAGCACCGTATCCGCGTCCACGATGAGCAGGTACTCCCCCTGCGCTTCCAGGGTGCCCTGATGGATCGCATAATTCTTGCCGGTCCATCCCTCCGGAGTGTCCTGCCCCTGAACAAGCTTCACCCGGGGGTCTTCCCGGCAGACAGCTTCGGCCAGCTTGCCGGTCCCGTCCGTAGAGCGGTCGTTGACCACCACGATTTCCAGGGAAGGGTAGTCCAGCGACCGGAGGGATGCGAGGCATCTTCCCAGGTGTTTCTCCTCGTTTCTCGCCGGGATTACGATACTGATCAACGGCCAGGTGTCCCGTGCGGCGTCGGGCGGGGTCGCGGACGCCAGGCTCGGGGAAAGCTCCTGGTCTTTGAGTCTCCGAAGCAGGAGACCGGCCGTGTGGAGCAGGAAAATACCGAGGCAGATCAACAGCGCGGACTTCATCCCTTGGGCTCCTCCCGGTATTCTCTTCCCTTCCAGGCCACCTTCCGTCCTGTGAGCACCCGGAAGCAGGCTTCCCACTGCACGAAGGCCAGGGCCGCGGCCCCCAGCGGATAGGCCGAGGGGTAGGTCGGGTGAAGCCGGAACAGGATCTGTACGAACCGGTGGCCTGCCACCACGGTCAGGATCTGCACGGCGGCCATGGAGATCATGGCGAACCGGACCGCCCCGCTCCACTCCGTCAACCCGGGGAGCAGGGATCCGACCAGGACCCCCAGCGGGAACAGCAGGTACACCAGCAGGACGGCGGGCAGGATGAGGTTGAACTTGATCAGCTTCGGGTCCATTTCCATGCACCGGAACAACACCTTCCCCCAACCCCTCCGCAGGTCGGCCAGGCTGGGGTAAGGCCGGGAGATGAACAGTTCCGGGGCGATGGCCCAGGTGAGCCGGGCGCCGGACTTCTTCACGTTCCGGGCGATCACAAGGTCTTCCACCACCTCGCCGGCGATGGCCCGGTGCCCGCCGATCTTCTCATACACGTCCCGCCGGAAGAGCATGAACGGCCCGTTGGCGTTTCCCCGGGGATCGGACGGGTCGTTGAAACGTTCGATGTCCTGGAACGGGGCCAGGTAGAGGATCATCGAGTTGACCACGCTATCCCAGAAGCACTGGAACTCGCAGGAATGAATGAGCGTTAGCAGGCCCGTGTCCGATTGCAGGCAATATCCCACGGTCTTCTCCACCAGGCGGGGGTGGGCGCGGGTGTCCGCGTCCACGAAGAGCAGGAACTCCCCCCGGGCCTCCCGGTACCCCTGGTCCAGGGCGTGGTTCTTGCCCATCCAATCCGTGGGACAGGGCTTCCCCTCCACGATCTTCAGCCGGACGGTTCCTCCTCCGAGCGGTTCGGTTTCCCGGCTTTCGTGTGCCGCCTGAAGCTCCCGGAGGATCTCCGGCGTCCGGTCATCGGAGCGGTCGTCCACCACGATGACCTCCAGGTCAACACCCTCCTGCATGAGCAGGGATTCCAGGCAGGGCCGGACGTTGTCCTCCTCGTTGCGAACGGGAAGGATCAGAGAGACCCGGGGCAGGGGATCCGGGAGAGGAAGGGCCGAGTTGGGTTCGATCTTGGGAAGCACTGCGGCCAGACGGGTCCAGCGGATCAGCCAGAGCACGGAGAACACCGAAAAAAGAAACAGGACCAATGCTGTGAGGATCATCGGGTTTCATACCTTGAGGGGGGAAATATTCAAACAACGGTTGAATATTCCATTCTGCAACGTTGCCCAAAGGATTTCAAGGGACCATGCTGAGGGGATGGTGTTTTCCCGTGATGTGAGGCAGGTGTCTTCTTGGATAGGACCGTGCCGGAAGAGCCGGACAGGGCCCGGGAGGCAGAACCGGGAGAAGGGCTAGTGCTGCATGATGGGGAATGTCTCGCCGGGCTGTCTGTTCAGGATCTGGTAGAGTTCGGAGACCTGTTCTTCGATCCGGGCGATGCGGTCCTTGATGAGGCAGGCGAGTTGGAGTTCAGGGCCCGGGCTCTTCGGATCCTCTTTCAGCAGGAAGAATTCGGTAGCGAGGTTGACTTGGTCAAAGGAACGGTTGATGGACCGCAGAATGGTTTCCGCGTCTTCACGATCTTGCGGGCAATCCCTGTGTACAGCGTCGATCCAGTCCTTGCCATGCATTGAATGGCTTCCCATGGTTTCTTGTCCCCCTCACTCCGGATTGCCTCAAAGGTCGTTTTCCCGTCTCGTCAAACTGAACGAAGCAAGGCCTATGCCATGGGGTTTCGGTCCGGGAGAACGCCCTCCGGTTGTTGATTAACCGGTTGATTCTATGGTGAAAAGAATCCCTCCGGGGCCGGCTTTCTCCCCACGGAACGAGTGCCGAAAATCCGCCATGGTTTTGACGGAGTTGACAAAAAACGTCACTTTTCCGGCATGCAATGAAGATTTTTTAAGGGTGAACGGCGCAAAATTATACTCCTGGGAAACCGTTCCCTACAACGACGGCCGGATATGGTAGGGTGTACATACGCCGATGAATACAAGGAGTATGGAATAGAAACCTTATCGAGGTGAGGATTGAGAGCGATATGAACCATGAGGATAAAAGAAGCAACGTGACGTTTCGTTCGATTCTCAGTCAAATCAGAGGAGATGACGGAATACCGCTTGGCGGGTGCCAATTCCTCCAGGCCGAGGTCCCACTCGACCCCGTTGAAGCTAAAAAACTGGTCCCGTTTGGTATGCGGCTTACCGATCCTCCGATGGCCACACTTACGGCGGCCAGTTATGAAACCTTCCCTTTGGGCTCCCCGTTTCGGGAATCGGCACTGAATATCCGTGTCAAGACACCTGTCGGGAAGGGGGCCTTTTGCGCGTGGATCGTCGTTGATGATGATCGGTCCCTCATCGGGGGCAGAGAATTCCTGGCCTACCCGAAAAAAATGGCTGACTTTTCCAAAGTGTACGGAGAAGACCACATTTCTGCAACTGTATCCCGGTTAGGGAAGCCGCTATTCGAGATGGAGGCCGAGCGCCTCGAAAAAGAGATCGATCCCGCGCCTGTTTATGGCGGCAAACACTTTAATCTGGGTGGCCCGGGGCAATGTATCCTTTACAGTCCTCTTTGGCTTTTCAGGGCGAAGGAAACGATTCATGAATCGTACCATGTCAATGTGTCATTGAAAGTATTCGACTCCGATCGTGATCCCCTGGCCAGGATCATCTCGGGCGGACCCGTGAGCGGACGTTTCTCCAAGCTCGACTCAAACGGCGTCAAATACCTGTTGCCCATTGGATTTACCGGCGGCCTTCGCTGGTTCGTAAACAGCTTCGCCTTGAGGTATCGATAGCACCCCGTTCTGGGATTCTGGTTTCGTTGCCACGGTGAGTTAAGAGCGAAAAATGAAAGTCGCGATTACCGGAATCTCTTCACGATTCGCGGAAGAGCTGGTTTCTCTGCTCGAACGGGACGACAACATCACCCACATCCTGGGCATCGACCGTATGAAACCCAAGGTCGTTTCGCCCAAAATCACCTTCGCAAAACGCGATGTCAGAGACCGGGCGATCCTCCAGGACATGAAGGGGTATGACGCGATTGTACATCTTGCGTTTGTTTACCTGCCCCCCATCCCGAGGTTCAAGGAAGTCTATTCCATCAACGTGGATGGCAGCCGGAACGTCTTCAACTGCGCCAGGGAAGCGGGCGTTCGCAAGATCGTCTACGCCAGTTCTGTTGCCTCGTACGGGGCTTTCCCCGACAACCCGATGCCCATCAAAGAAGACCATCCCCTTCGGCTCATGGAGCCACCTTTCTACTACAACGAAACCAAGTTCCGGGTGGAAAAGCTGCTGGATGTGCTGGAAGGGGAATCTCCTGAAACGAACATCACGCGAATACGGGCATGTACAGTCACCGGGAGATACTTCAGTCCGATCCTGAGCCGGAGACTTCAAATAAACCCGTCTTTGGCTGTACCCATGCAGTTCGTCTGGGTCGACGATGTCGTGCAAGCATTTTACCTGGCGCTTCAGAAAGAGGCTCGCGGGGCCTTTAATATTGCAGGAGACAACCCGTTGTCATGGAGGGAAATCAACGCCCAAACCGGCGCGGTGAGCGTGCCGGTCCCCTATCACCTGACACACCTCCTTGTAAAAACCTTCTTTAAATTACGCCTCCAAAAACGGCTTCCTCCGGGCTGGCTGCGGATGTCCAGGTACCCGATCGTTGTGGATTGTGAAAAAGCAAAGGCATCTTTCGGCTGGAAGCCCCGCTATGATACCCGCGGAGCCGTTCTGCAGTGGTACGGCCATTCCGTGAGAGGTCACGGGATCAAACAGGCCTAGCGGTTTGCTGTTCACGCGGTATGGACAAAAAGAACTCTTCCTATCGAGGCGCGGCCCTTGTCGGGTTTTTTCGGAGGCAATGAGTCTTCGGGAACGTCCTCTATTTCGGATGATAATATTCACTTTGGAGGAAGCCGGAAAGCACGTTGGCATTCACGAAATCGATATCGCCGTCATAATCCCCTGTGGAGGAAAAGCTGACCTTCAGATCGATGATATACATGCCGGGATCGCCTCCGTAGACATCCTTGATCCCGAAATTATCCCCCCCCGAGTATTGTTCGTTGTTTCCCAAATCGGTCTTCGTCAGCTGGATCGGTCGTTCCTTCATGATCCCGTACCAGATGGAAGCTGCCACCGTGACCGGGGCATCTTTGACGAGATTGACACCCACATCCACATCGGAATGGATCGCCGTGCAGACATTGTCGCATTGCAGGCTCCATAACACATAGGATGTTTGCCCCGGGTACCCGAGG
>CAYTRL010000362.1:0-6346 GCA_964439795.1 uncultured Thermodesulfobacteriota bacterium | reverse complement strand
CCGGGATGACAACGGAAAGACTTTCGGGAAGGGGACGTCCGGAACCGGTCCCAGGCGAGGAACCCTGTCAGGATCAATCCAGTTCTCTGCCCAGGGAGGACATCACCAGCTGACCGTGATTGACCCCTTTCACGCCCAGGATATGATCCGCCAGGGACCGGATCTTCCCGGGCATGCCGCGCAGGATCATCACCTCCAGGCAGTTGTGCGCATCCAGGTGTACGTGCATGGTGGAAATGACGTTCTGGAAGTGATCGTGCTGAAAAGAATCCAGGCGTTCGGCCAATTCCCGAACGTGATGATTGTACACGATGGTGAGCGTTCCCAGGGTTTCCTTGTCCCCCTGCTCCCACTCGTGTTCCACCAGGTGCTTTCGGATCAGATCACGGATGGCCTCGGAACGGTTCACGTAGCCCTTCTGGCTCATGAGGCTGTCGAACTGCTTCAGCAACTTGGCTCGAATAGAAACACCGAAGCGAACCAGCTCTTCCATGCGGGGTTCCTCTCTGGGTCTGCGGGACGGTCAGAACCTTTCTTTCCGGCGGGACCGGGTTTTTTCCGGAATAAAAAACATATAGCACGCCAAGACACAGGATGGCAATGAAAAGCACTTGCAACTTCCCTTCAATTGTAATAAAAGGATTTTGCGTCAGCCGAATTCATGTCCCATCAACCCCATGGGCAGGAGCCCGATCAAGGAAGGAGGAAGGCATGACAGACAGGCCGAAACCACCCGAGGATATCACCCCGGACGATTTTTACCTGAAGTGGCTCCCGGAGCAGGCCGATTCGAACCCTGATCAGGCCGCCAAGATTAAGGACATCACCGCCGTCATGCAGTTCATCCTCACCGGGGACGACGGGGGAGAATATGTTATGGACCTGGCAGGGGGCAAGATCACCACCAGGAAGGAAAAGGCGGATGCTCCCAAACTGACCATCACCATGTCCGTACCGGACTGGCGGGAGATCAACTCGGGCAGACTCAATCCGCAAATGGCGTTCATGTCCGGGAAGCTGAAGATCAGCGGAGACATGAGCCTCGCCATGAAACTGGGAACCATTCTGGGCGCATGACCACGGGACCCTGAACCTCCGGTTTCAGCAATAACGGAAAGGGCCTTTTTGATAAGGCCCTTTTCTTTTTTCCGAAACGTTGGCGGTTCACCAGTACTTGCCCGATTTTTCAACCGCTTTTTTCAGATAGCTCCGGTCCTTTTTATCCCGCACATCCAGGATGGCATGCCGGAGGAGGATCACCGGAACACCGCGTTTCATGTTCAGGTAGATTTCGAACCGTGAAAACCCCTCGATGATTCCCCGGACGACCTCGCCTCCCAACAGGGTGAAGAACAGGACCTCTTTCCTGTTCATCAGGGGATACAGGCTTTTGTTCTTGATGTGGTGTCTGTAGCGGGGACTGAAATGGGGCCCTTCGGTTCCCGGCTTCTGCTCTCCGGCCTTCTTCACCTGTTTCAGAACTTCCGCTAGATCGGTTTCTTTGCAGAGATAGTTCACCTTCACCTTGTGGATCTTCTCCAGGGAGCCGTCCGGGACCAGCAATTGAAATTCGTAGGTCTCGTTTTCAGTGATCTTCCCCGCTACCTGTTTGTTTTCGTGAAGAAACAGGACCCAGGACCCGTCCTTCCCGCTCTCCCGGTCGAACACGGAATCCAACTGGTGTTCCCCCAGGTACTGTTTGAGCCCCTCCAGGGGGGCCTCGGTCTCTTGCTGGGGCTTTGGGGAACGTTCCGGCATACCTGCTCCTTTCGGGGATAAACTGATCCAGAATCAATCAAAATCCCAAAGATTTGTCAACACGCCGCAGGCCGGCAATCCGACCCCATCCGGTTTTCGGACTCTGATAAACGAAATAAATTTTATCCTGGAAAATTCCCCGGCCCGGCAGGTCGGGCAAAGTATTTTCGGCTGTGGACCCTGTTTGCATTGACTTCCCCCTGGGAACGATATTATAAGGAAGTGAAGCTGTTGAGAGGATTCCTTCAGAGTAATAGAACATCATGATACGACTTCCGGAAAAGGAAGAAACTCCGTATACGTTCTTTCCGGTAACGGGATCAGGAAATGACCTCAAAGGTTCACCCCCCGGCCGATGAACTGTATTTCCGTCATCTCCTCGCGACCATGGAGACCCTGCCCACGCTTCCCCCGGTGGCGCTCGAGGGGATCAAACGGGCCTTGAACCCAGCCGGGACCCTGGAAGATCTTTCCCATATCGTGGAACTGGATCCCCCGCTCACGGCCAAGGTCCTTCAAGTGGCCAACACCCCCTACTACGGAAAATCCCGTAAGGTCACGTCACTGCAGGAGGCGTTTTCGATCCTGGGGTTTCCCGTGCTCCGCAGCATCATCCTCAGCGTCTCTGCCATGGAACTCTTCTCCGACCGAAAACAGGAGTACGGTCTGGACCTGGGTGGTCTGTGGGAGCACAGCATCGGAACCGCCGTATGGGCTCGCCAGTTGGCACCCCACGGCCCGCTCCCCGTGGACCCGGAAGAGGCTTTTATCACCGGACTTCTGCACGATATCGGTAAAGTGGTTTTCTGCAGCGCCCTGAAGGACCGCTACAAACAGGTGATCGAGCACGCCCGGGAACAGGAACAGCCCCTGTTCCAGGCCGAGCGTGAACGGCTCGGCTACGACCACACCGATGCGAGCCTGTGGCTCATGGAAGAGTGGCGGATCCCGACCCTCTATTGCGACGCCGTCTTCCACCACCATCACACCACCGGGGAGCTGATTCAGAAGCCGTACATCCGGTCACTTTGCCGGATCGTACAGCTTTCGGATCAACTCTGTTATCAATACGGAATCGGTCAAGGCGGCGGTGCCTATCCCTCGGAGCCGTTTCCGCACCTGCTCGGAGAAATGGCCCTGTCCCGTGACGTTCTGGACACCATGCACCCCGGGATCGAAGGCGATGTCCGGGAGTTGCTGGAAAGGCTGGACTGGCGGTCCGTGTCGCAGGCCGCTTATCTTCCCCACCTCATGGAGGCAACCCGGGCCCTGGCCGACATCCAGCAGGAAACGGAAACCCGAAAGCAAAACCTGCTTCACCGGGAAAAGGAACTCAAGGGGATCAATGCGCTGGGGCTGGGACTGCAGGGGTGCACGACCCTGCGAGAGGCGATTCGCAACCTGGCGGAGACGCTGGTCACCGCTTTTCCCTTCCGGGAGGCGTTCTGCACCCTGTTCCTGGATGACAAGTGGGAACTCCTCTGCCAGGCCCGACGACACGGGAAGACCGGCCACTGCCGGACCCTGCTGATGGAACAGAACCGCCAGCAGGAGCCGTATGCAATCCAGGAATCGGAAGGCCCCATGCTGTTCGTGGACCTCATCGGCAAGGAAGGTCCGCTAGGATACATGAAGGTGCAGCCGGACCGGGAAGAGCCGGTGCTCATGGACAAGGTGGGCCTGCTACTGGCCTCATGCGCCAAACTGGCGTCGGAAGTGATCGAACGGATCCAGTCCCAGCAGCAGATCCATCATCTTTCGGAGCATCTGAAGCGCTCCCTGGCCCGGCTGGACCAGGAAAAGGCAAAGTCGGAAAAAGACCGGCTCCTGCAGGAAAGCATCTACCGGGGGATTCCGCTGGGGCTGCTTCTGCTGGATACCGGCGGACGGATCCGGTATGTCAATCCCGCGGCGGTCAAGCTGCTCCCCGCACTCGGGAAGTCGTACGGAAAACCTCTCAAGGATTGCTTCCCCGAACCCCTGCTGGAACAGGGGCTCCAGGAGGTGTTGCAGGGCCGTGACGCGGTCCGGAACGAGGCAAAGGTCATCCAACCCGACACGGCTGCGGAAAAGGAGTACCAGTGGACCCTGGTGCCGCTGCGCGAATCTTCGGAGGAGGAGGCGACCGTACTGTTCGTCCTGGAGGATATCACCGAAGAGCGGGCTCTGCAGAAAGGTCTTTACGAATCGGCAAGGATGGCCTCCATCGGGGAACTGGCTGCGGGAACCGCACACAACCTCCGAAGCCCGCTGGGGGCCGTGAAGGGCATCCTGGAACTCCTGCTGGAAGAGATGGAGGCGGAAAACCTTCTCTGCTATGCCCCGGGAGACGATCCGGCGTCGCCCCAGCCTACCCATGCCGTGAAGGAACAGCTGGAAATCGTCCTGAAAAGCCTCAACAAGTCGTTTTCCATCATCGACGACCTGCTGCAGTTCGCCCGGAGGCCCGACCGACCACCCGAGTTCATCCGCCTGAGCGAGTTGCTGGACGGGACCGAGGCGATCCTGGGAGAACTGCTCCAGGAGCGGGGCATCCGGGTAGAAAAGGAACTGCCCAGCGATCAGCTGTTCGGACGCAAGAGCGACCTGATCCAGGTTTTTCTGAACCTGTACTCCAACGCGTACAAGGCCATGCCCCGGGGAGGGAGGATCCGGATAAAAAGCCGGAAAGTGCTCCGGAAACAGGGGATCCCGTCCGGCGTGGAGATTGTCGTTTCCGACACGGGCTGCGGCATCCCCGAAGAAAACCTGGACAAGATCTTCGATCCTTTCTACACGACCTCCGAACGCGTGGAGGGCACGGGTTTGGGCCTGAGCCTGACACGAAAAATCGTCAAAGAACACGGGGGGACCCTGGCCGTTACTTCCGAGGTGGGAACGGGGACCGTTTTTCAGATGATCCTGCCGGACGGCCCCGATGCCCTGATCGAGGAACCTTCCCGTCAACCGGAATAATCGAGGGATGCGATGACCCAAAAACCCCGGATCCTGATCGTGGAGGACGATGCCTTCTACCGCGAGTTTCTCCTGCGAACCCTGGACCGAGATTACATTGCTGACACGGCGGAAGACGGCATGGAGGCGCTGACCCAGCTCAGCCTGGAATCCTACGACCTCATCCTCTGCGATCTCCGTATGCCGGGGATCTCGGGCAAGGAGTTGATTCACAAGATCCGCCAGAGCACCGATACGGAGAGCGTCCTGATCATCATCACCGGCTTTGAAAAGGACTGGTCGCCCGTGGATGCCACGGACGCCAACGTGTTCGCCTACCTGAAAAAGGGAAAGTTCGGTCCCAAGGAACTTAGGAAGGTGGTGCAGAACGGCCTGCTGCTTCACCGGGAAAGCCAGCAGAAGAAGAAGTACGAAGAACGCCTCCTGGACTTCAACCAGAAGCTGGAAAACAAGGTGGAGGAGAATTCCAAAGCCCTCTTCGAATCCGAGGAAAAGTACTGGAACCTGTTCGACCAGTCCCTGGTGGGTATCTACGTACAGACCGATCAGCGCATCCGGTTTTCCAACGAGAAGCTGCGGGAAATCCTGGGGTGCCCCCTGGACCGGATCGCAGACAGGTGCATGGAGGATTTTCTGCGTCCCGTGGCCCGGGAGGCTTCCCTGTCGCCCCACGGACAGACCGACGGCGAAAGCAGTCCGTTCCAGGAGGTGGTTCTCACGACCCTGGACGGCGACGAGCGCCACGCACTGCACAGCTCCGGAACCATCCTGTTCGAGGGAGCCACGGCGATGCAGGGGTGTCTGCTGGACATCACGGAGTGGAAGGTGCTCGAGCAGCAGCTCCTGCAGCATCGAAAGATGGAATCCCTGGGAACGCTGATTTCCGGGATCACGCACGAGTTCAACAACATCCTTGCAGCCATTCTTCCCCAGACGGAAATCCTCCTCCAGCGGGCGAAGGAGAGCCCCTCCATCCAGCGGCCCGCGGAGATCATCTCGGTCATGGCGGAGAAAGCATCCCGGCTCACCCGGCAACTGCTGAATATGAGCCGTACGTCGGTCCTGGAAAGGAAACCCGTGGAGGTCAACACCTGGATCCGGGAAGCCCTGAGCTTTCTCGGCCCCATCCTGGGATCATCGATCCAGGCGGAGATCGACCTGGCCCCGGACGCGGGTTGGATCGAAGCGGATCCCCAGCACCTGGACCAACTCCTGATGAATCTGGTCCTCAATGCGCGGGATGCCATGCCCGAGGGAGGAAAGATCCGCATCTCCACGGCGTCCCGCTACAGGACCCCCTATCCTCCCCCCCCCGCACAATCCGGGAAGCCTTCCCTCTCGGAAATCATCATCGAGGATTCGGGAACGGGTATAGACGAAAAAACCTTGCCCAAGATCTTCGATCCTTTTTTCACCACCAAGGATACGGGGAAGGGAACCGGCATGGGCTTGAGCGTGGTCTACAACCTGGTCAGGCAGAACGGGGGAGAGGTCCATGTGACGAGCCGGCCGGAACAGGGCTCCCGGTTCCGGGTCCTGTTCCCCCGACTCCCGTCGAAAGAGGAAGCGCCGGCATGGAACGGGACGGTGCTGGTTGCCGAGAAAAACCCGGGTCGGAAAGACCTCCTGCGGG
>CAYTRL010000361.1:0-6370 GCA_964439795.1 uncultured Thermodesulfobacteriota bacterium | reverse complement strand
CCTCCGGAAAGACCGGAAGAAGGCTTGACGACCCCCTGTCCCAGGCGGGCCGGCATCAGTTCCTTCGGGGCCGGCGGCTCAAACGCCCATCTGATCCTGGAAGAGTTCCTGGATCCGCGAAGAGAGACGCCCTGTGAAGAGGGGGTTCCCAGACTGTTTCTCCTCTCGGCAAAGGACCGGGAGCGGCTCAATATCCATGCCCGTCAATTCCTTGCTTTCCTCGAACGAACGGCAGGAAAGGAGGGACATGAGAAGCCGGGGCGTTCCCGGGAGGAAGCGGGGTGCGTGTTCCTCCGGGATCTCACGTATACGCTGCAGGTGGGCAGGGAGGGGATGGAAGAGCGGCTTGCCATGATCGTTTCCTCCCCACGGGAACTGCTTGAAAAAATCCGTCGGTTCGTTTCCGGGAAACCGGGAGCCGCCGAGTCGTGGCAGGGGAGCGTGCAGGAGTGCCGGCAGAAATACGGGTGCCTGATCGAGGGACCGGACGGAGGGGAGATCACAGAGATCCTGGTGAAGAGCCGGAATCTCGAAAAGATCGCTCACCTGTGGATGGCCGGAGCGGAGGTGGACTGGCAAACACTTTACGAACCGGAGAAACCGAAACGTATTGCGTTGCCCCTGTACCCTTTTGCCCGGAAGCGGACCTGGTTTCAGCCCCCCGCGCTCGCTTACCGAGGAACGGGGCAGGGGGCGGCCGATGACGAACGGGAGGATCCCGTTTCCGTCCAGAAAGAAGGTTCCCTTCTTCCCCCTGAGGAGACAGGGATCGCTGAACCGTCTCATGCGGTTGATGATCAGGGGTTGCTGCAGGCTCTGATGGAGACGGTTGCGTCGGTACTGAAGGTTCCCGAGGAGGAAATCGACGGGAACACAAACCTCAACCATCTGGGCATCGATTCGATCCTCGCGCTGGAGATTCAAAGCCGGGTTGAAAAGGACAGGGGAGTGGATATTCCGGCCGCCAAACTCCTGGAAGGGATCTCTCTCTTCGAAATCGCCCGTGAGTTCGCCCGGCAGGCGACATCCCCGGACACGGGAGGGGAAAACGGGAAAAGCCGATCCGGTACGGAAATCCGGGGCGAGGCGGAGACCGGTTCGTATCCGCTTTCCCATGGCCAGATGGGACTCTGGTTCCTGTACCTGAACGCCCCGGATAACGCAGCCTACAATATCGGCTTCTCCGCAGGAATCCTCTCCGATCTGGATGTATCGGCCCTGGAACGTTCCCTGCAAACCATCGTGGATCAACATCCCGTATTTCGCACCACGTTTCACACCCGGGAAGGCGAACCGGTCCAGGAACTTCATGCGGCCCGGAAGATCCGACTGGAAACGATCGATGTTTCATCGCTGGATGACGAAGCTGTCCGGAATGCCGTGACGGCTTCCTACGAACGCCCCTTTGATCTGGAACACGGCCCCCCGTTACGTGCCGGACTCTTTACCCGGGCCCCGGATGATCACATCTTCCTCCTGACCATCCATCATATCGCCTGTGACGGATGGTCTTTGTGGATCCTCCTGGAGGAACTCATGCGGCACTATTCGGCCGAGATCTCCGGAATCCGGGCGGCCGAAGCTCCGAAGCGGGCCGGTTATGTAGACTATGTCCGGTGGCAGAATACCAGGCTTCAAGGGACGGACGGGGAAGCACATCTGCGCTATTGGCTGACGGAGTTGTCCGGGGATCTCCCGGAGATCCGCCTTCCCACGGACCGTCCGCGGCCCCCGGTCTACACATTTTCCGGGGATGCGCACGCCTTTGAGCTCACCCGGGAGCTGAGCCGAAGGATTGTTGAACTGGGCAGAGCGGAATCGGCAACCCCCTACATGGTCCTCCTGGCCGCCTTCCATGTCCTGCTGCACCGGTACTCGGGACAAACCGACACGCTGATCGGCTCTCCGGTCGCCGGAAGAACCAGCGCGAGGTTCCGCCGGACGGTGGGCCTCTTTGCAAACCCCGTGGTTCTTCGAGGGGACTCCTCCGGGAACCCGAGCTTCCGATCCTTTCTCACGAGGATTCGACACAAGACTCTGGAAGCCCTCCGGCATCAGGATTGTCCCTTTTCCCTGCTGGTGGAGAAGCTCCAGCCGAACCGCGACCCGGCCCGCGCGCCGATCTTTCAGGTGGATTTTATCCTTCAGAAGCCCCAAACCCCTGAGATCGAATCCCTGTTGACGAACCTGCTGGCAGGAAGGGCGACACGCTTCGGTGAATTGACCGTGGCATCCTATCCGATCGTCGAAGAGGTGGGCCAGGCGGATCTGGGCCTGGAGATGATTGAGCTACGTGATTCCCTGGCAGGGCATTTCAAGTACAACACCGCTCTTTTTGATCCGGAGACGATCGCCCGGATCTCCCGGCATTTTACGCGTTTGCTGGAGGGGATCGCAGCGAATCCGGATCAAAGGCTTTCCGACCTGCCTGTGATGGCTGCGGGGGAAGAGAAGGAAGCGCTGGAGAAATCCGTCGGGGCATGGATGGATCCTCCGGAAGAAGCCACCGTGCACGGCTTCTTCGAAGAGCAGGCGGCGAGTTGCCCCGAACGCACCGCGGTTGTGTTTGAACAAGAGTCCCTGACCTATGCGGAACTCAACAAGAGGGCAAATCAGCTGGGACGTTTTCTCCACGGGTGGGGCGTGCGTGCTGATACGGTCGTCGGTGTCCTGGCGGACAGGTCCGTTGAAATGATCGTGGGGGTGATGGGGGTGTTGAAGGCCTCGGGCGCCTATCTGGCCATCGATCCGGAAACGCCGGACGAACGGATCGTTTCCATGCTCCGGGACAGTCATGCGCCGATCCTGCTCACCCAGAAGAGATATCGAGGCCGGATCCGGTTCAACGGGAAGACCTGTTTTCTCGACGATTCCGGAATGTATTCCGGAACAGGGGAAAATCCCGATTTCGCTGCCCGACCGGCGGACCTGGTCTATGCTGCGTACACTTCCGGATCTACCGGAGAGCCCACCGGTATCGCTGTGGAGCATGGAAACCTCGTCCGGCTGGCCCATGCCCTGAGGCACGAGTACAAGCTCGAGGAGGGGCCGGTCCACCTGCTGCAGGTGGCCAGCTTTTCTTTTGATGTGTTTTCCGGTGACCTGGTCCGCTCCCTGTTGAACGGCGGCAAGATGGTGTTGTGTCCGGACGGCTCCAGGATCGAAGCGAAAGCCCTGTACGAGCTCATCCGGAAGCACGAGATCACCCTCTTCGAATCCACCCCGGGGCTCATTGTACCCTTTATGGATTATGTCCATGAGCATTCCCTGGACCTGGACCCCTTGAAGTTGCTGATCCTGGGTTCCGAAACATGCCGCGCAAAGGATTACCGGAGGATCGTGGAACGCTTCGGGCGAAAGATCCGGGTGATCAACAGTTACGGCCTGACCGAGACAACGATCGATTCAAGTTGTTACGAGGACGTCCTGTCCAGGCTTCCCCGGTTCGGAAATGTTCCGATCGGAAAACCCCTGCCGAATGTTGCCTGCTACATCCTGGATGACCAGGCAAACCTCATGCCCGCGGGAGTGCCGGGTGAGATCTGCATCGGCGGGGAGGGGGTCGCCCGGGGATACCTCAACCGGCCGCAGTTGACGCGAAAGAAATTCGTTCCGGATCCGTTTCGAACCGGAAAAACCATGTATCGTACGGGAGACCTGGCGAAAAGGCTCCCGGACGGAAACATTCAGCTGCTCGGGAGGAAAGATTTTCAGGTCAAGGTGAGAGGGTTTAGGATCGAACCCGCAGAGGTTGAGAACGCACTGCTTCGCCATCCCGATGTATCCGAAGCGGTGGTTGCCGCCCGTGAGGTTCGAGAGGGAGATCTTGTCCTGTGCGCCTACTATGTTTCCCCTGCGGGAACCCCCGTTGAACAGGTTCGCTCCCTTCTGTCCGGCGAGTTGCCCCGGTACATGATCCCCACCCATTTCGTTCCTCTGGAAAAGATCCCTCTGACGCGGAACGGAAAGGTGGACCGGCAGGCACTTCCGCCCCCGGAATTTTGCCGGACAGCGGAATATGTGCCGCCACGAAACGATGTGGAAAGGGATCTTGTGAGGATCTGGAGCGAGGTGCTGCATGTGGACAGGGACAAGATCGGGGTGAACGATAATTTCTTCGACTTGGGGGGGCACTCTCTGCTGATCCTGAAGCTCCAGAGCCGGTACGCTTCCGTTTTTCATCAGGAGTGTTCCATCGTTGATATCTACCGAAACGGAACGATCGGATCCATGGCCGCATTCCTCACCCGAAGGGGGGCCATGACAGACAGGTTGTCCGTTGCACCCTTTTCCCCGGGCCTGCTGCCCATCCGGAACGGCAACGGGAAGCCCCCTCTTTTTCTGGTTCATGCCGGGGAAGGACACGTGGTGGGGTATCTCGAGTTGGCAAAGCATCTCGGACCCGAGCAACCCGTGGTCGGGATCCAGGCAAGGGGCATCGACGGGCAGGAGAAGCCCCTGGGAAGCGTTGAGGAGATGGCGGGGGAATACCTTCGTCTGATCAGGAAGGTCCAGGAGAGGGGGCCCTATCTGTTTGCGGGATGGTCCTTTGGAGGCAAGGTGGCCTTCGAGATGGCTCGGAGAACGACCGAACAAAACGAGGAGGTCCGGTTCCTGGGCCTGATCGATACGCTCCCCCTTCCGGTTCCGGCCTTCGAAGTCTCGGTGGAAGGGGTGATTATGCAATATCTCGAGGGGATCGGTCTCGAGATCCGGGAGAACGAGATCGCCCCCATGAGCCCCCGGACCCGCGCGGAATATATCCGTGAGAAAGCCCGTTCCGCAAAGATCGTCCTGCCGGACGTGAACGAAGAATACTGGCATCAACTCGTGCACGTGATCAACGGGTTGAGTGCCGCCGGAGCCGCCTATCGGTTCCGGAAATACCCGGGAAGGATTTCCCTTTTCTATTCGCAGAGAAGCCTGAAAGATTTCGGTGAGAGCATCCGGGAGGCGTGGACCGAGATCCTGCCGGGGACGGTTGAGATTCATGACGTTCCGGGTGACCATTTCTCCATGATCCGGGAACCGCACGTCCGGACCCTGGGGCGCTCCATGAGCAGACACCTGGGACATGTTTCGTGATCCGGGATCACCGGCCGAATTCCTTCCTTGTCTCCTGCCTGCTTGAAGCCGGTCCCGATTTCCCCGCAAACCGTGTTTTCTTGACTTTCAGACCCCTGGAAATAATGATTGATAATCTGCCTGATGGCTTTCCTGTGGAAATGTTTTACGCCCGGGTGGTGGAACTGGTAGACACAAGGGACTTAAAATCCCTCGGCTCAATGAGCTGTGCGGGTTCGATCCCCGCCCCGGGCACCATTGAAAATAAAGGGTGAAAACGCTATTTTGCCCTTTTTTATTGCTGTTGATATTTATTCTCTCTTCAGAAATTGTCCCCACACTGTCCCCACTTGGGGACTTCTACTCACTTCCCTGTAAAACGCACGAGGACGCCCATACGGGCCAATCTTGCGGGGTGTCCTTGGTTGGTGTCACTGTGGTAG
Organism: uncultured Thermodesulfobacteriota bacterium; assembly: GCA_964439795.1. Taxonomy (GTDB): domain Bacteria; phylum Desulfobacterota; class DSWW01; order DSWW01; family DSWW01; genus CAYTRL01. Next base: position 863 of record CAYTRL010000361.1, on the reverse strand, counting down.
GGGTTCCTGCCTGTGGGCAAAAAGGCCTCATGTGTGCTGCTGGCATTTCAGGCATGAGGTGCGGGTGCCAGAAAGCGCCAGCCGTCACTGGCCGGCCGGATGACAGTGGTCCAGGTTGGAGCCAGCCCCCAGGGATAAGCGCGACTACCCGTCTTGTCTGGGGGCGCCCCGATCAAGATGGCGACCCGAAGGGGTAGGGTAGGGCCCCCTCCCTTTTCTGACAGCCGCCTGGACCCCCCGGGGTAGCCCCCCAGGCCCCCCTTGCTCTGTGTGATGAAGCCCCTCCGATACGCGCAACCCATTTTTTTCAAAGGGGGTGTATTCTGGTTATGGCCGATGTGGCTCGGGTCCATGTAGGCCGGCCATTGCAGGGAGTAGACCGTGCTTAATGTTCGCGATGTCCTTCTCACACATGAACCCCCCGAAATCTTGGGCACCTGACCGGTTTCTGCTGCGGTTCCAAGCATTTCTGGGCAACATTTCGCTTTCCAACATGGAGAATGGCCGCGCTCAGGGTGCCTGGCGAGAAGGTTGACCCGGCAGGAAGATATTTGAGACCCCGGATTTTGACGATATCTGAAGGAAGCGAACTGGCCTCCATAGAAGAAGATAGGTAAGCCATCTTGAATCCGTGGTCTCTTCATGTACGGGAACGAGATCTGAATGTTTGACGGATGCTGCCTCGATCGCTGGGTGGGCACCCGCGGGCTCATTCCACGCCATCCTCCACCGCGTCTTACTATGTTTTTACGCTCTCTTGACTTGACATTTTCGGGGGGGGGGGTTATACTAGACATCGGGTCTTAATAAAAATGTTAATCGGAAGAGAAAGGAGGAGGGGAGATGGTGCGAAAGGGTTTGAT
>CAYTRL010000360.1:0-6378 GCA_964439795.1 uncultured Thermodesulfobacteriota bacterium | reverse complement strand
ATTGGAGATTGCGAGCGAAGTCGAAGATCGCGAACGAAGTGACGCGACCCCCCGGCCCAGGGGGATTGTCTTCCGGAGCCGGGGGGTTGCCGCGTCGCCTGCGGCTCCACGCAACATTCACCATTAATAAGACTGCCAACATCTATTTATCTACTCCCTCTACAGACGGGATTCTCACGGAGGAGGAACGGTGAAAAAGAGCGAGATCCTTCAGGCCATCGAGCAGAACATCCTCTCCCCGGACCCCGGGAAGATCCGACAGGCGGTCGCGCAACTGAAAAAGAGCGAAGCCTCACCGGAGGAAGCCCTGAAGGCGCTTACCCGCGGCATGGAACAGGCCCGGCTGCGGTTTCAGGAAAAACAGAGCCCCCTTCCGGACCTGCTCATCTCTTTGGACGCCTTTCGAGACGGGCTCCGGAAGATCCAACCGTTCCTGCAGGGAAAGAAGGGCTCGGCCGGACTGCCGGCCATCGTTATCGGGGTGGTGGAGGGAGACGTGCACGATATGGGAAAGAACATCATTGCAGGCATCCTGGAGGTTTCCGGATACCCGGTGAAGGACCTGGGAAAGGACGTGAGACCGGACGATTTCCTGGATGCGGTCCGGGAGGAAAAGGCCGGGATCCTGGCCCTTTCCTCCATGATGTCCACCCCGCTGGACAACATGCGGGAAGTGATCCTCTGGGCCCGGAAACTCAACCCGGAGATCCGAATCCTGGTGGGGGGGGCCGCCCTGGACGAAACCCTGGCCGGCAGGCTGGGCGCGGACGGTTACGCGGAAAACGCAGGGCTCGTTACCGGGGAGGTCGCGCGGTTGCTTGGGGTCAAGCAACCAGCCGGCAGTGTGGTTGACACATTAAAGGCCGTTCCCGTTCCGGCCGCGGCTCTCCCGCTCCCCCGCCGATGAGGGGCGGGTCCCTGCCCCCTGCGTACGCAACCGGCGCAAGGCCGGTTGGAGCCGGTTGGGGTCCATCAAGGTTTCCAGCGCAAAAAAAAATGCCCTTCCCGAAAAGGAAGGGCATTTTCATCTTCTATGGTTTTCAATAAATCATCACGCTCGGATTCGTACCCTGCGCCGCAGGAGGAGCAGGAAGGCGGCGGGAATCAGGTAGAGCCCCATGGCCGCGAAGCCGGTCGCCGCCCTATCCGTGCTGTAGGAGGGCACCGTGCCGCAGACGCCGCCGCCCGGATCCGCGGGGGGCAGGGTGTCGGTCCGGTCGTACAGGCCGTCGTTGGCCGAAGCGTCCAGGGTGAACGAATCGATCACCGTGCGCGTTTCGTCCTTGACCACCACGCTGATATCGTCACCGTTGATGTCCAGGGTCATGAAATGGTGTTTCATCTTCGTGAGCACCATGATGTCCGTATGATCCCCATAGCGCGGCACGTACGGGGGCGCGCCGCCCCCCCCGGTCACAATGTAGTTCACCCCGTTGATCCCCGGCACCGGGGAGCCTGTCGGGTACAGGCCGTAGCGGGTGTACAGGTGGTCGTGCCCGCCGAAGACGATATCCACGCCGTACTCCTGGAACAGGGGGGCCCAGCAGTTGTGGGTTTCGGTGTCGCCGCCGTGGGAGCCGTTGGAAAAGGGCGGGTGGTGAAAAAAGGCGAACAGGGGTCCGGAACCCGCGTGGGCCGCCAGGTCCGCCTCCACGAAGTCGTATTGGGCGCCGGAGCACACGGTCAGGGTGCTGTCCAGGGCCAGAAAGTGAGCATTTCCGTAGTCAAAGGAGTAGTAGAGCTCGTTGCCCGAGGCGGCGGTGGGGTTGTCCATGAACAGCTCGAAAAGGTTCGTGCTGTCGTCGTGGTTGCCGCGGATCCCGAAGAAGGCGGCCTGGGAGATGAGCTCGGTGGCGTTCTCGAAGAAGTACACCCACTCTCCGTTCACCGGATCCCCCCCAACTTCGTCGAAGTTCACGATGTCGCCCGTGTTGATCACGAACTCCGGGGCTTCCGGAAGCATGGCCTGGATCACGGCCCCGGCCATCTGGACCACGACACCCCGCCGGTTGTCTCCGTAGGCGCAGAAACGGAACGGGGTGCCCGGGTTCGCCGCGGTGGTGAAGGCGTAGTCCGGCGAGGTGTCGCCCCCGCTGATCACCTGGTAGTGGTACACCGACTCTGGGCTCAACCCTGTCAGTCTTATCTGGTACAGCGGGTCGGATCCCGCCCCGATGACGATCGGAGCGGTTGAATACTCGGATTCACCGTACCCGGCATCAGGACCGTAATTCACGGTCGCATCAGCGCCCGTGGATGTAAAACAGACGGTGATCCCGTCCGTGGAGACGTTCTGCAGGTAGGGTCCGTCGGAAATGCCTGCCAGGGCCGTTGAGGTGCCTGCACAAACCAGCAGGAGTGTCAGAGCTGCCGTTCCGAGCATTCTCATGTTCTGCCTCCCTCCATATTTCTTCGTTTCGCAGCCCCTCCAAGAAAGAAAGGGCTGAACATGTACACCAAATAACATTTTAAACGTAACATTAAGATAATGTAAAGTTTTATTCAATCGGAGTTAACAGTATTTTATTTGGTGTATGTTTTATTTGACTTTAATGCCATTTCTGTCATTACAGAAACGCTTTGATGCCAGAAAAGTAACCGGGGTCAGGTCTTCATTCTACATTTTTCTCGTGGTTGCGACGCCAGACAACTCGTTCGGATAGGGAAAAATTGTTCACGGGAGGTCGTCGAAAAGGCCCGGTTGCCGGACCTTCTTCGGTCTTTTTTCAGGAGGCAGGGCCGGCCCCTGTACCGTACGGCCGCCATGGAGATGAGATTCCGAGCGTTCCTTCTGGATCACCCTTTGAACATCCGCCCGGGGCGCATGGTTTTCCTCGATCCGGCGGGCAAGCCGTTCCAGCCTTCTCAGGCTCTCAAGTCGATCCTTGTCCCCGATCCGGGCCCGCTCCAGGGCCTGCTCAAGCGTGCGGATGCTCCGGTCGTAAACGTCCAGGGGCACGGGGAAAGGGGAACCGTCTTTCCCGCCGTGGGCAAAAGAGAACCGGGCCGGATCTTCGAAGCGGCAGGCCTCCCCGTAGATCACTTCACTGACCAGGGCCAGGGATTCTACGGTTCGGGGTCCGACCCCCGGCAGCAGCAGGGCGTCCACGAAATCGCTGAACTGCTTTTCGTAGGCCAGCGCCAGGACCGCCCCCAGCCGCCTGGGGTTCACGTCCCGTGGAGCGACCCCGTGCCGGGTGGGCATCGAAAGGTGCCGGAGTTCTCTGAGCTGGCGCTCCGGGTGTTCCCCCAGGAACGCGACGATGGAATCCCGCGCCCGGGCGGCCCGCCCATCACTTAGGTTGATGAGGGTCCCCTGATGAGTACCGGCAATGGCCGCCTGGGGATCGGAAACAAAGGAGGAGACGGCAGGGGAATGCCAGTGATACCGCCGGGCAATACGGTTTTCAGGGTTCATGCCCTGCTGCACTACCGCCCACTCCCCGTCCACGGTAAGCACGAAGCTGTGCAGATAGATGCTGAAGCCGTCCTGCAGGCAGTTGTTGTCCACCTTGGCGCTGAGCCGGGAACAACGGACCAGTTCGTGTCCGTCCAGCCCCAGCCTCTCGGACAGGTCGGTCAGTTCTCGGGGCGTCTTTCGCGAGTGTTTCCCCCTGCCGCCGCAGACAAAGACGCCAAGCTCGGAAGACAGGGGCGACAGCCCTCTTTTTAATGCCCCCATCACCGACGTGGTGATCCCGGAGGAGTGCCAGTCCATGCCCATGACGCAGCCCAGGGCCTGAAACCAGAAGGGATCGCTCAAGCGGCTCAGGAAGGCTGAGCGCCCGAATTCATGGATGACCGCCTGGCTGACGGCCGCGCCCATGTCCGTCATCCGCCGCGCAAGCCACGGGGGCACGCGCCCCCCGTGGAGAGGCAGGTCGGCTGTACCGGATCGTTTCATGGGCTCAGTGGTGAGACCCTCCCGCCGGCTGCTCCACCAGCTCCAGGAGCACGCCGTTGGTCTCCTTGGGGTGCAGGAAGGCGATCCGGGTATTGTGGGCCCCGGGCACGGCTTCCTGGTTGATCAGCCGGACCCCCTTTTCCTTGAGCTTTACCAGGGCTCCGTCGATATCATCCACCTGCAGGGCGATGTGATGCACGCCCTCCCCCTTGTTGGCGATGAACTTGGCGATGTTGGAATCCTCCTGGGTGGCCTCCAGGAGCTCCAGCCGGGTGTCGCCCACGGGAACAAAGGCGAGACGCACCTTCTGGGCCGGAACCTCGTCCGTGCCTCCGATCTCCATGCCGAGAACGTCCCGATACAGGGAGAGTGCTTTGTCCAGGTCCTTGACCGCCACCCCGATGTGATCGATCTTCTTCATGCCCGCTTTCTCCTTTTTCCTTGGAATCAGAACCGAGAACGCTTACGGCACGGCCTTCCCCGTTTCCGGCCGCGATCCGCCTGCTCTTTTGTTATCACTACAGAGTCCGGCAGGGCCTGTCAATGCCGGCCGGTGTCCCTGTTTCGATCGGCGCTCAGGCGGGCGCCCGACGCGGCTTCCGGTTCCGACTTCAGGTTTGTTCCTGCTGATGCTGTCAGTACCTACTGCGGGAAAATATCCTCGCCCATGTTCAAAAACGACTTGTCGCCCTTCTTTATGGCGCTGATCTTGCCATGGGCTGCGGGCAGAAGGGAGGCGATATAGAACTTGGCGGTGCTGATCTTGCTCTCGTAGAACCTTTTGTCGGCACTGTTTTCCTGTGCATTTTCCGCGGCGATCCTGGCCTGCCAAAGCAGGATCCAGCCCAGCACCACATCCCCGAAAACCTCCAGGTAGGGGGTCGCCCAAGAGTAGGCCAGATAGGCATCCCCGGACGCAGCCTGCTCCAGAAGATACCGGGTGACATCTTCAAGCGCAGAAACGGCATTCCGAACTTCCTGGGTATAGGCGGCCAGATCGCTCACGGTTTCACCCTCCCGGATGACGGCCTTCATTTTATCAAAAACCGTTTGCAGGGCCTCGCCGCCACGCATTTGCACCTTGCGACCGAACAAGTCCAGTGCCTGAATTCCGTTGGTGCCTTCAAAGATCGTGGCGATCTTGCAGTCCCGGGAGAACTGCTCTACAAAGTATTCGGTACAGTAGCCGTAGCCGCCGTGGACCTGGATGGCCCGTGTGGTCACGTCAAACCCTTTTTCCGTGCCATAGGCTTTGCATACCGGCGTCAGCACTTCCACCACATCATGCCAGGCCCGCTTTTCCTCCTCGCTTTTGCTGGTGGTCATCCGGTCCATCGCGTAAACCGTATACAGGATGAGGCCGCGGATGCCTTCCGTATAGGTCTTCATCCAAAGCAGGTTTCGCCGGACATCCGGATGCTGTAAAACCGGGGCCTGCTTGTGTTCCCTGCTCCCAAAAGCCGCCCCCTGCAGCCGCTCCCGGGCAAACTGAAGCGCATGGAGATACGCCGTGCTTCCCTGGCTCAACCCCTGGGCGCCCACAAGGACCCGCTGCTCATTCATCATGTGAAACATGACGACAATTCCTTTGCCAGCGGGTCCCAGAAGCTCTGCGGTGCACGCGTTGTTATCCCCATAGTTCAGAACGCACGTAGCCGACCCCTTAAAGCCCATCTTGTGTTCGATGCCGCTGCAGTTGATGTCATTCTTTACGCTCAGAGCGCCGTCATCCCCCACCGCCCTTTTGGGAACGATAAAACAGGACAGTCCCTTCGTTCCTTCCGGGTCGCCCTCGATTCTGGCCAGCAGGATGTGGATGATATTCTCGGTCAGGTCCTGCTCCCCGCCCGTGATAAAAATCTTGTTCCCCACAATCGAATAGGAGCCGTCCGGGTTCTTTGCGGCCTTTGTGCGGATGGCGCCCACATCGCTTCCGGCCTGGGCTTCGGTGAGGTCCATGGCACCGGCAACCCTGCCCTCGTAGAGAGGAACCATATATTTCTTTTTCTGCTCCTCGGTGCCGTAAATCTCAATGACCTTGGCCGCACTGTGGGTCAGTCCCATGTACCCGGTCAAGGCATAGTTGGCCGCGTAGAACATCTCCTTGCACGCAAACTGAATGCAGACCGGTACGCTCTGCCCTCCCACCTCATAACTCTCCGGCATGCTGATCCAGCCTCCCTCACAATATTTTCTAAAGGGACCGTGAAAGGGCGCCGGGACCGTAACCGCGCCATCCTCCCAGGTGCACCCGAGTTCGTCCCCCTTGCTGTTGGTGGGGGCGAACTCATTCACGGCCAGTTTTTCAGCGGCATCGAATATCATTTCAAACGTGTCTCTTGAATGATCTTCAAAGCATTTCGATTCACACAGCGCCTCGATGCCCAGTTGCTCATAGAGTACAAACCGCACATCCCGCAAGTCCGTCAATTTATTCACCATCTTTCACGTCCTCCGATCCGTTGCCGTATTGT
>CAYTRL010000359.1:0-6383 GCA_964439795.1 uncultured Thermodesulfobacteriota bacterium | reverse complement strand
GCGACGACCTGGACGTGAAGCGGTGGTGGAAGCCCACCAAGGAGATGGAGCGCTATATCAAGATCTACCTGGAGGAGTGAGGCCCCCGGGAACGATCTTTCCGGTTGCCGGCTGAACGTGCGGGAAGGAGAGCTATCCATGGCGAAAGAGTCCTACGATGTGATCGTGATCGGTGCGGGGTTCGGCGGCAGCGTCTGCGCGGCCCTGATGGCCAAACGGGGGCTGAAGGTGCTCCTGCTGGAGAAGAACGCCCGGGCGGGCGGGAAGGCCATGACCCTGAAGAAGCGGGGGCACACCTACACGGCGTGGGTGGTGGTGTCCGCGCCCATCATCGACAACGTGCTGGAAAAGGTCCTCAAGGAACTGGAGATGGAGGACCGGGTGAAGCTGGTGGCCCCGGGGGTGAACGACAGCATCTACCGGACCCCCTCCGGGGAGTACAAGAAGCTGCCCCACATGGAAACCGGGAACATGGACCCCAACGTGATCTTCGACTGGCTGGAGGTACCCCAGGAGGCCAGGGATGACGCCCTGGTACTGCTCTCCGAGATCACCCTCATGCCCCCGGAACAGATCGACACCCTGTGCGACACCACCTTTCAGGAGTTTATGGACCGCTATAACGTTCCGAAACCCCTCTACTCGTTTCTCATCAGCCTGGCGTGCGACCTCATGTTCATGATCCCGGTGGACACCCTGTCCGCCGCGGAGGCGATCAAGTGTCTCCAGGACATCTTTCTGCGCAGCGGCGGACTGTTCTGCGAGGGAGGGTTCGGGGCCCTGGCCGAGGTGTACTGCGAGGCCGTGCGCGTCAACGGCGGCCGGGTGATCATGCGGGCCCGGACGGAAAAGGTCCTCGTGGAGCAGGGGGCCGTGACCGGCGTGGTTACGGACCGGGGGACCTTTCACGCCCCGGTGGTGGTGAGCAACGCCGGCATTCAGCCCACCGTGCTGAAGCTGGTGGGGGAGGAGCATTTCGACCGAAGCTACGTGAACTACGTGAAAGACCTGGTCCCGTCCATGGGCATGATCGGGACCCGCTACTTCCTGAACAAGAAGATCATCGACGTCCCCTACGGCGTGATCTTCTCCCAGGACACGCCGTGGAGCATGGAGCGCTATCTCAAGGCCAAGGACGGACAGGTCCCCAAGGAAGGCGTGGTCTTCTTCGAGGTGCCGGCCAACTACGACCCCGGTGCCGCCCCCGAGGGAGAGCAGATGGTCATGACCGGCTACTGGTGCCCTGCGGATCCCAAGATGACGGATCGGGAGAAAAAGGCGTGGATGGAGCAGGGGGAGCGGGTCATACTGGATGTCTTTCCCGAACTGGAGAAACACATCGAGTACAAGGAAAGCTACACCCCGGCTCACGTGTGCAGCCTGACGCGTGACCAGGTGCTGCCCGGACAGGGCGGAGAGTGCATCGGGCTGGGGCAGTTCGTGAACCAGTGCGCCCGGTACAAACCTTCGGTCCAGGCGCCGGTGCGCGGGCTGTACCATGTAGGATGCGATGCCGGAGGATCGGGCGTGGGCACGCAGCAGGCGGCCGAGTCCGGCATGAAGGTGGCGGATCTGGTACTTCGCTACCACCGCATGAAGAGCGCGAGCCCCTGACGGGGCCACCGAAGGACAAGGCGATCAGAGGTTTTCCCAACGCAAACGAGGAGAGGCAGATGGCAGAGACATTTGATGTGGTCGTCATTGGCGCCGGTCCCAACGGGCTGGCAATCGGAGCCTATCTCAGCAAGGCCGGCCAGAAGGTCCTGCTCGTGGAGAAGCGGCTGGAAGAGGGCGGCGGACTCATGACCGAGCAGGTGACGCTGCCCGAGTTCTACCACAACACCCATGCCATCTATAAGATGATGGTGGACTATGCGCCGGTGTATCCGGATTTCCAGCTGGAAGAAAAATACGGCGTGCGCCACATCTTTCCCGAGCTTCAGTGCGCCATGCCCCTGCGGGACGGCAGAAGCCTCTGTCTCTACCAGGACGTGGAGAAGACCTGTGCCTCCATCGCGCAGTTCTCCCAGAAAGACGCGGACAGCTACCGGACAATGCACGCCAAGTTCGAGGAGATGATGCGGGAGATCCTCGGGCCTCAGACCTACGTGCCCATGGACCCCGCTCCCCTCATGGCCGCCAAGGCGGAGATGACCGAGCTGGGGCGGGAGCTGACCGAGTTCTCGGAAAAGACCCCGGAGGAGATCGTCTGCGAGATGTACGAGAACGACCATGTAAGGACCCTCATGCTCTACCAGGCCTGTCACTGGGGCCTGGACTACAGCCAGTCGGGCGTGAGCTACATGGTCCCGATCTACCTGAACCGGATGACCAACTATCGGCTCACCGCGGGCGGTTCGCACCGGGTCTCCAACGCCCTGTACAAGTGCATCTTCGAGAACCAGGGCCAGATCCGGCAGAGCGCCCGGATCCAGCGGATCATCGTGGAAGGCGGGGAAGCCAAGGGGGTGGAGCTGGAGGACGGCACCCGGTACATGGCGGACAAGGCCGTGGTGAGCACGATCGACATGCACCAGACGTTCCTGGATTACGTGGGCGAGGACAAGCTGGAACCGGACTTCACCGATATGATCAAGAACTACATGTGGGAGAAGTGGAGCCTGGTCAACCTGCACATGGCCCTGGACGAGCCGCCGGTCTTCAAGGCCGCGGAGTCCAACCCGGACATCAACAACGCCTTCATCATTCTCGTGGGCTACGAGTGTCTGGACGACCTGAAAAAGCACTGGGACCGCATGGAGGCGGGCGAGGATACCCTGGACACCGGGTTCAACTGCTGCTTTCCCAGCGTGCACGACCCGTACCAGGCTCCCAAGGGCAAGGCGTCCGCCCTGATCTCCCAGATGGGGGCCTACGACCTGAAGGACGGCGGTTCCGAAAAGTGGCTGCAGCACAAGTACCGGGAAGAGATCGCCGAACGGCTCCTGGCTACCCTGGAGGCGTACGCGCCGAACATCAGCCGGGACAAGGTGCTGGAGACCTACCTGGCAACGCCCACCGACATCCAGAACAAGTATGTGAACATGGTCAAGGGGGGCTACAAGCAGGGGGCCTACCATCCGCTGCAGATGGGGTATCTCCGGCCCAACCAGGATTGTTCCCAGTACCGGACTCCGGTGAAGAACCTGTACGTGGGAGGGGCCAGCGTGGCGCCCGGCGGGATGATCATCTGGGGACCGGGATACAACTGCGCCAACGCGGTGGCCGAGGATTACGGGATCGAGAAATGGTGGAAGGAACCGGAGATGGTCACACAGGCCCGGGAGAAAGGGTACATCTAGCGTGGGATAGTGCGGTGCCCCCCCGGGAGAGGTTCTCTCGTCCTCGCCCGCCTTCCGAGACAATCAATGATGGAGGAACGGAACCATGTTAATGAGATCGACCGGGCTCGGAAAGACCGAGCTGGTGGCGGAGATCGATGACTGCAAGGCGCAGGGAGACCACCTGATCCTGGTGGTGAGTACGACGGATCCTGTGAAGTGGAAGGTCCGGTGCACCATGACCATGCTGGATATGCGTAGGCTCATCGCGACCTGTATCAAGATGTCGATCGTATCCTTTATCTTGAATCCGCTCCGCTGGTTCCAGAAGGAACCGGCGCATCCCGGAGAATTCTAGCCGGTTGTTGAAGAACGTCAAGTTGTTGTCATCCCGGCCCCGGGGATCGGAGTCCGGGACAGGCTCCAGCCGGGATCCGGAAGTGGGTGAAAGAGCGGATTCCGGATCGAGTCCGGAATGACGGAAAAGCAGGTATTCCTCGTTCATCGACACCCGTTTTTCCGGAACGACAGCAGAACTCTCCTGAAACACAACAATATTTCCACGCCACCTCATGAGAGGAAACATTACCCGGGGAGGTTCCATGGCAGACAAGTCTTTTGACGCGGTCATCGTGGGTGGAGGAAACAAAGCGCTGCTGCTGGCCATGTACCTGATCAAGTACGGGGGCATGAGCGTTGGGATTTTCGAGCGCAGGCACGAGATCGGCGGGTGCTGTGCCACCGAAGAGCTGGCCGCACCGGGGTTCCGGGGAAACACGCACGCCAACATGATCCTCCCCTGGTACTACCTCCCGATCTTTCGTGATTTCCCCATGTTCTGGGAGTACGGGGCCCAGTGGGATCAGCACCTGAGCTGCGACGGCATGGTATTCCGGGACAAGGAAAACTGCCTGGCGCTTTACAGCCACAAGCACGACCCCCTCCAGGAACGCTCCGCGGAGCAGATCGCGCGGTTTTCCGGGAAAGACGCGGAAACCTGGCTGAAGATCAACGAACTGGAGCGGAGCGACGAATTCATGCGGGTCCAGATCGATGCCATCTTCAACCCGGCCGAAGTCCGGGCCACGGACCCGGGCGTCATGGAGCGGCAGGTGGAGGTTTTCGGCAAGATCCTGTCCATGGGCATCAACCCGGATTCCGCCATCCTGAAGGGGAGCCCGTTCCGGGTGATCGACGAGTGGTTCGAGAGCCCGGAGATGCAGTCAACGCTCCTGCGGGCGCTGGTTTCCTTTTCGGTGGATGTGGCCGAATCGGGCCATGGGGCCACCGCCATGGGGATGATGCTCACGCTGCCGTTCATCGGTTTCAACCGGGGCGGCACGCACATGATCGCCCACGCGGCGCACCAGGTCCTCACCCAGCTGGGGTGCGAGTTCTTCATCAACCAGGAGGTGGAAAAAGCGGTCATCGAGAACGGAACGGCCACGGGCATACGCCTGACCGACGGTACCGAGATCGAGGCCAAGAAGCTGGTGGTCAGCACGCTGTCTCCCGCACAGCTCATGTTCGACCTGATCGGTCGGGAGCACGTAGACGCCCAAGCCGCGCGCCGCGTGGATCAGTTGAAACGGAACTTCGGCTGCCTGATGTGGTACACCCTGGGCGTGCACGAAGCGCCCCGATACAACGCGGAGGCGTTCAACCCGGACATCCACGACTGCGGGTGGCTGGGCATGCAGCCGGACCCCGACCCGATCCACGTGGTGCGGAAGTGCCAGCTGGCCCAGATGAACCGGTGGCCCGAGCTGGATGACTACGGGATCGTGGTGGGATGCCACAGCCTGGTGGACCCCAGCTACGCACCGGCGGGCAAGCACACCGTGTATACCGAACAGCTCGGTCCCCCCGTCACCCAGTACTCCGAGAAAGAGTGGCTGGAAATCCGGAAGCGCTATACCGACGAGATGCTCACCGTGTGGAAGGACTATGCCCCCAACATGACCTGGGACAACGTGATCGGAGTGGATACAAACACCCCGTACGATCACTGCCGCATGAAGAACCTGCTGCCGGACGGAACCTGGGCGGGGGTGGACCGGGCCGCCTGGCAGGTGGAGGAGAACCGTCCCACACCGGAGCTGGCCAACCATCGAACACCGATCCGGAACCTGTATGCCACCGGAGGAGCCTGGCACGTGGGGTCCAATGCAGGCGCCAGCGAGTCGTACAACTGTTACAAGATCATCGCCCAGGATATGGACTTGGGCAAGCCGTGGGGAGAGGCCGGAAACGAGGAGCCGTCGTCCCTGGTGGAACAGTTGAAATCGGTCCGGAAACGGATCCGGGATTCCGTCAAAACGTGAGGTTTTCCCGGGGCGAGGCCGGGGCATCCGCATTGCTCAGGGGCTTTGGCTCATGGTATCGTTTTCCTTGTCCGCTCCCTGAAACCTCTAACGACGATGTCTGGGCACCATGAAAAAACGGTTTGTGATCCTGTTCTGGCTGCTCCTGCTCGTCCCCGCCTTTCTCATCAGTGCGGCCATGTTTCAGCTCCTTCACAACGAGCAGGTCCGCATGGTGGAGGCGGTCTACTCCACGGCCGCGGAACGGGCCCGAAGCATCGCCGAGACCATTCAGCTGACCACCAAGGGCGTGCAGCAAACCGTCACGCAGGCATTGCTCGTGCTTCCCCCGGACGACCTCCAGGTGCAGTTGCTCGGGTTTGGCCGGGCCACGGATCTCAGCGGCAACCCGTTCATCTGGTCGCCCGAGCAGGGCCTGCTGTTTCCCGGGCCGAAGGATGAGTTGTCGTCCCGGGAAGCACGTTTCGTGGAACGATACCGTGCGCTTTTTACCGGCCGCGTCTCCTGGCAGGAGGTTTCCACGGATGCGGGGGTGAGAACCCTTCTGGAGACCGCTGCGTCCTACCAGGAGTCGCTTACCCAGAAGATCCGGAAGAAAAAGCGGCAGGGGTGGATCCCCTGGTTTCACGATGAACGTCTTTCCCTGCTGGGCTGGGTGCAGCCGGGGGGGCCGGAGGCGGTGGTCTACGGGATGGAGGTGATCCTGGAATGGCTTTTGGGCTGGCTGGTCAACTATTTCCGGGACAACCCCTCCCATGACGTGAGTTTCGCCCTGCTG
>CAYTRL010000358.1:0-6384 GCA_964439795.1 uncultured Thermodesulfobacteriota bacterium | reverse complement strand
TCGATATTTTCATGAGAGGTGAATCTTGCAGCGTCATGATGCGTATGCATTTTCCTGTTCTCCATTTTAGAAGGAGTGTCAGAACCCTGTAACGGTACGGGTCTCCATCCCATTGAAAAGGGAAATGAAAACAAGCAGATAGAGGAGAACCGTACAACCGGTCAGCACGACTTCGCCGATTCCCTCTTTCCTGAGGATATTTTCCGCCCAAGCCTGAAAGGGGTTCCACTTTTCGATATTTTCATGAGAGGTGAATCTTGCAGCGTCATGATGCGTATGCATTTTCCAGATCTCCGTTTCAGGAAGCTGCCCTGTCATATAAAGAAAATGAACCATGGTTCATAATCAACCAGCCTGCAAGAATAATATAACAATAATGGCGCACTGTGTCAAGAGGGCGGGGTCAAAAATAAGTTCAGGACTTACAGGAGGGCCCCACCCTACGGGAAAGTTCGTATTTTTTGACACCCTGGAACGCCGGGATCCGGAAGGGGGGGGGAAAGTACTGGATTCCGGATCAAGGGGGTATAAGGATCAGGGGGGTATAAGGGGCAAGCCCGGAATGGCGGATAAACATGAATATCATGTTTTCCGGTTGGTTTCTGGTGGGTTACGAGGTCGGGGTTACATTCACCGGTACAGCGCTCTGGAGGGCCAGGCCGGTGATGGGATCAAACCTCTGGTCATCCGGGATAAGGCGTTGCACGTTGCAGCCGTTTTCCCGCGCGTCCGGGTCTTCCGAGGGATCGCCCCAGCCGAAAGCCAGGGCGACCACCCCCGGCTTGAGGTCTTCGGTGGCTTCCACGATGCCCTCGAGACGGCCGTGGCCGCTGTCCACCGTAACGGCGTCCCCGTCTTTCATCCCCTGTGAGGCCATATCCTCCGGGTTCATCAGCACCGGGTTCCAGGGTCTCTTGGCCCTCAGGGAAGGCATGTTCTGCCCCTGGGTGCAGTACACCTCTTTTATCCGGTAGGTGATCATACGATAGGCGAACCGCTCGTCGGGCTCGTAGCCGCCGGCATCGATCACGGGTTCGGTACGCACCTCCCGAAGTTCGGCGATGACCTCCGGGTGTCCGGCTGCCATCCGCCCGTCTTCGTGGCCGATCATGTTGGGGATCACCCGGCCGGACTTCAACTCCCGCTCTCCCCAGATGTGGCCGCCGGGATGCTTGCGCACCTCGTCCAACGGGATGCGGGGCGTGGGGTGCAGCCCGTCCAGGATCCGGTCGGTGGTGGGCTTGCGGTCCATGTCCTGGTCCCGGATCTGGAGGCCCAGCCGTTCGGCCAGGCCCCAGAAGACCTCCCAGTCCTCCAGCACCCCCTCGGGTGCCTGCACCAGTGCGGGGCTGTACTGGCCAAAGGGAAACGGGTAGGCGATGTCCATCATCCGGGGTATATCCACCCGCTCAAAGGGGTGCTTGACCGCCATGACGTAGTGGGCGAACCGGGCCGTGGCCGACAGGAACAGGTCGCTGACCACCAGCAGGTCCAGCTCCTTCAGGGCGCGAACCGTGGAAGCCTCGTCCGGAAAAACCAGGGCCGGATTGCCGCCCACCACGAACAGGGCGCGGACCTGGCCGTCGCCGGGCGTGAGGATCTCGTCGGTGAGGGTGTTGCTGGGCATCTCCGGGTAAAATCCTATAAAGCTGAGCGTTCCCCGGATCCCCCGGACCCGGGAGACCTGCCCGGTGTACAGGGGGATGGGGACCGGTCCCATGCCCTCCGGGATTTCGAACCCCAGCGGCCCCTCGTTTCGGATCAGTCCACCGGGACGGTCGTAGCGGCCGCAGAGCGCGTTCAGGGTCATGACGAGCTGGGTGTTGAGGTTCTGGTGCCGGGCCATGTGCAGGCCGGTTCCGCTGATGGCGCCCCCGCGGTCGGCCCCGGCCAGCATCTCCACGGCTTGCTGAACCTGAGCGTCCGGCACGCCGGTCCGCCTTTCGACGTACTCCGGGCCGAACGGCTTCACCGCCTTGTACAACGAATCCACCCCGCTGACGTACTTCTCCACGTACTCTATATCGTAGAGTTTCCGCTCGATGAGGACCCGGATCATTCCCGCCAGCAGCGCGGCGTCCTCTCCGGGCCTGACCTGCAGGTGGATGTCCGCGCGGCGGGCCGCCTCGCAGCAGCGGGGATCGATGACGATGAGCTTCATGCCCCGCTTCTGCGCGTCCTTCAGGCGCTTGAACGGGTTGGACTGGGGCATGGTGGGCATGTGCGAGACAACGGGGTTGGTGCCCACGAACATGGCCACGTCCGCCCGGGCGATGTCGAAGAGGTTCACCGCGACGATGCCCCCGAACAGGCGCATGTATGCCACGAGCAGGCTCGGGGAGTCGATGGTGAAGGAGGTATACAGGGAAGGGGAACCGAGCGCTTCCAGCCACCGGGCCAGGAACCACGGACCGCCGGCCGAGGTGCGGTGCGCGCCGCACCCGGCGTAGACGGCCACGGACCGGGGGCCGTACTTGTCCACGATCTCACGGACCTTCTCCGCGATCTCGTCCAGGGCCTGTTCCGGGGCGATCTCCACCCTGCGGCCGTCCACCCGTTTTTCCGAGGCCAGGAGCCGTTCCGGGTGGTAGATCCGTTCCAGCTCCGCCCGGCCCTTCATGCAGGTGTAGCCCCGGGTCACCGGATTGTCCGGGTCGCCCCGCACGTCCACGACCCGGTTGTCCTCCACGTCCACCTCCATCCCGCAGAACACGTGGCAGAAACGACAGAAAGTTTTCTTTGTCTCGATCATGTCACATCCACATAGGAGCTGATCCGCTGGACCATCTCGTCCATGAAGTCGTGGTTGTCCAGGGACAGGGTAATCGCCTGGGACGGGCAGTTGGACACGCAGCGGCCGCACTGGCGGCACATGTCGCCCAGCACGGCCCTGCCGCTGTCGATGCTGATCGCATCGTAGATGCAGTATTCCATGCAGCTCCCGCAGCCGCTGCATTCGTCGGTTACCTCCATCCGGAGCCCGTCGATGCGCGGGAACATCCGGTCCATCTGCTCCACGGGCAGGTCCTTGAAGGAGCCGGCGATACAGCAGCAGTGGCAGCAGAAGCACACGCCCATGAGCTTTCCCTTGTCCGGGATGCCGTAGAGGAAGTTGTCGATCCTTCCCTTGCCGATGGAGGGGACCAGGCCGCTCTCGATGGCCTTTTGCATGTGCTCTTGCGCCTCCTCCTTACTGACCAGCCTTCCCAGGCCCGGCGTCATGTCCAGCACGCTTTCCCCCAGGTTCAGGCAGCCGATCTCCGGGGAGTGGTTGGGACAGGCGTAGGCCTGGCGGCATCCGCACACGTTCATGATCATGCGGTGCGAAGATTTTTCGATGAACTCGGATATGATCGGGTAGGGCAGCAGCATGTTGTTGAATTTCAGCTCCTCGTTGATCGGCAGCGTGGCGCCGTGGGTGTGCTTGTCGTTCACCCAGGGGTGCACGTCGCGGAGCACGGGCAGAGAGAGCACCTTGAACGACAGCTTGACGAACCCCAGCATGCCCTGCAGAAACTTTTGATTCTTGCTGAATTTCAGGACCAGTTCTTCCTCGTCGATCGTGAAGCGGTCCAGGGGAAGGCGGTCCACGAACTGTTTCACCGGAAAACGGTTCCGTACACGGTACAACAGGGACGGTTTCTTCATGCGGTCTTCTCCTTCCCGTTCCGGAACATGCAACGGGGTGCCACGCTGAGGAGCGTGGGTGTTCCCCGGCGGTCCCGTTGCTCTCTGTGCACGGCATGGACGAAACGGTAACAGGCCCGTACCGGTTTTTTCTTGACTCCGGCAGTGGCATTTGTTACCAAAGAGAGAACTATTACGAAGATCGTATAATACGATAACGGAAAATACAAGCGGTTTTTTCGGGCCGTTGGATCGGAAAAGAAAGGAAGGGAGAAAGGCATGCAGGAGAAAATTACGTCCTGCTTTCTGTGCGGGTGCAACTGCGGCCTGATCATGACGGTGGACGATGACGGCCGGATCGTGAAGATCCGCGGAGACAGGGAGAACCTCCACTCCCGGGGCCACATCTGCAACAAGGGGCTCAACCAGGGCGCCCACATCGACAACCCCCACCGCCTGACCGTCCCCCTCAAACGGGTGGGGGACCGCCTGGTGGAGGTTTCCTGGGACGAAGCCCTGGACGGTGTTGCCCGGGGACTTCTCCGTGTCCGGGACCGGCACGGAGCGCGCTCCCTGGGTCTGGCCATGGGTGGGTCCGGTCATCCCACCGCCCAGGTGATGCTGGCTTTTCAGCTGCTTCGGTCCATGGGGAGCCGGAACCTGTTCAGCCCCGTGGGGCTGGAGTTGTCGAGTAAGTACCTGGCCAACCAGAAGCTGTACGGCTGTTCACAGATGGAGGGGTATCCGGACTTCGCCAACTCCCGGACCATCGTCCTGGTGGGGACCAACCCGCTCATGTCCGGCCCGCTCCACGGCAGTCATCTCCAGGAGGCCGGCAAGGATCCGGCCAGGACCCTGGTGGTTGTGGACCCGCGATTGACCGAGACCGGACGACTGGCGGACCGACACCTTGCCATCCGGCCTTCCACCGATATCTATTTCATCCTGTCGATCCTCCAGGTGATTACCTCCGAATCCCTTTACGATCAGCGGATCGTCCGCGATCACGCGCGGGGCCTGGAGCATGTCGAGGCCGCCGTGGCCCCGTTCACCCCGGAGGTCGCTGCGCGGATCACCGGGGTCGGGAAAAAGGAGATCCTCGAGACGGCAAGGACCTTTGCCACCCGCGGGCCCTCCATCCTCTTCTACGATATGGGGGTCATCGCCAACCGGCACTCCACCCTGATTTCGTGGGCCGTGCAGACCCTCATGTTCATCACCGGCAACGCCGGCAGGAAGGGGGGGTCCCTTCTCACCCCAACCCTTCTCAATTTCAACCAGAGCGAGAAGATGGCCTTCGGAGGGGACATCTATACCTCCCGGGTTCGGAACGTTTCGGAGATATGCGGTTTTCTGCCGGTGACGGTCCTGCAGGACGAGATCTTGACGCCGGGTCCGGGGCAGATCCGCGCCATGATCGTCTCGGGGTGCAACCCGCTCCGTGGCTACACGAATTCCAGCAAGATGGAGAAGGCGTTCCGGGAGTTGGAGTTTCTGGTCTCCATCGACCCCTTTCTCATGGAGGTGGGCCGGATGGCTCACTACGTGCTTCCGGTCTGCTCGTTTCACGAACAGGACAACATCTCGTTCGGATTTCACGGGATGTTCGCCGAACGCTTCGTTCAGCTCACCCGGAAGGTCCGCGACCCGCTGGGGCAGAGCCGGCCCGAGTGGATGATCTACCGGGACATCGGGAAGCGGATGGGAGTGAAGTTCATGGACGCCGCCCCGATCCACTATGGGTTTGAGATCGCGGAGAAGATACGCAGCCTGCTGGGCAGGGCCGGGGAAATCGATCGGCAGGAGGTTTTTTTCCGGCTCGTGGCCCGGGCGGGAAAAACTTCCTTCGCGGAACTGGAGGCACACCCCCATGGTCTCATCCTGAGCAAGGGAAAGCCGGTGGATTTTTTCGGTGAAATCCGCACACCCGACAAGAAGGCGCACCTGGACGTCCCGGAGTTCCTGGCCGAGGTGGCCCGGCTGGACCTCCGGCCGCCGAAGAAGCGTCCGGACTATCCGTTTATCCTTTCCACCTCCTGCCGTACCCTGGCCAACATAAACACCCTCTACCGGAACGAGCCCTGGATTCAGAAGCAGAAGATGACCGAAAACAGCCTGGTCATGCACCCTGAGGATGCCGCATCTCTGGGCCTGCGGGATGGGGAACGGGCCCGACTGGCCTCGCGGGTGGGGGAGGACGAAGTGCCTGTTTCTTTGAGCGGGGACGTGCTTCGCGGAACCGTGTACCTTTCCCACGGATGGGGCCTCTATTCCCGGGACCCCGGGGACCGTACCGGCCGGTTGCGCGGGACGCCGGCGGCCCTGTTCCTGCCTGATGATGAAGGAGACGCGTTCACCTGGATGCCGTTCTACAGCGGGGTCCCCTGCAAGGTGGAGAAGATCCGGGCCCGGGCCCCGCGTGAAAAGAAAAAGCCGGCCGTGAAAAAGGCATCCCGCAGGAAACCCGTCGCCAGAAAGGCGGCCCCGAAGGCGGCAACAAAAAAGGCAGCCACAAAGCCCGCCGGAAAAAGGGCAAAGAAAAAGGCGGCCGGCAGGAAAACCGTCATCAAGAAGACTGCCCCAAAGGCTGCCGAAAAAACGGTGGTGAAAAAGGCAGCCAGGAAGCCGGACCAGAAAGCGGTGACCAAACAGAGAAAGAAGAAGACCGGCTAGGTTTTATCGGGCGTATCTGAAAACCAGGGGTATTCGCTCTCCCGTATATCCGGGCTTGATCCTTATACCCCCCTTGATCCTTAT
>CAYTRL010000357.1:0-6387 GCA_964439795.1 uncultured Thermodesulfobacteriota bacterium | reverse complement strand
CAGGCGCCCGGCCACCATGCAGTGGAAATCGGGGCGGAAGCCACCACGGCCCTCCCCCTCGAGAAGCTGGGGAAGAGCTTTTCCATGAAGGATGTGCACGGCTGCAACGAGGCGTTTTCCAGGCGCGGCATTTCCACGGCCCACTACTTCATGTTCGGCTGTCCCGGAGAGACGCCGGGCACGGTCCGGGAAGGCATCGAGAACATCAAATCCCTTCAAGGGGCCGTCATCTTCGTGTTCGCCGGAATCCGGATCCTGCCCGATACCCCGCTTGCCCGCCTCGCGGAGCAGCAAGGCGTCATCACTGCTGGACAGAATCTCCTGGATTCCGTGTACTACTTTCCCCCGGAGATGGATGTCCCGTGGCTCGAGGGAACGCTGGTGGAGGCCTTTGCAGGGATCCGGAACGTCGTGTATCCGCCGGATGCCCTGGACAGGAACCTCAGTATCCTGCACAGCCTGGGCTTCACGGGGTGTGCTTTCGAGTTCCTCATCAACAAGATTAACAATGGCCCACAGCAGGATTACCGGTAAAGGCTCGCGTAGAACTGACACCCGCGTTCGCGAGGAGCGGACCTGGTGTGTCGTCCCCACTTTCAACAACAAGGCCACGATCCGGAGGATCGTCACGGGATGTCGGACGCACCTCGACAACATCCTGGTCGTCGATGACGGCAGCACGGATGCGGATGTCGGAGCCCTGCTGGCCGGCGTCGACGCCACCATAATCCAGCATGAATCCAACCGGGGCAAGGGGCAGGCCATCCTGACGGCTCTGGATTTCGTCCGGTCGCGCCGGGGCACCCACATGATCACCATCGATGGGGACGGACAGCACTTTCCGAGAGACCTCCCGAAGTTCCTGGCAGCCATCCAGGAGGATGCCGCCGGCCTGATCGTGGGTGTCCGGAATTTCACTGGCAACACGGTTCCATCCAGCAGCCAGTTCGGCAGGGCCTTCTCCAACTTCTGGCTGCGCCTGGAATCGGGCGAAGTCCTGGCCGATTCGCAGAGCGGATTCAGGGCCTACCCGGTCCAGTATATTTCCCAGCTCCCTCTCAAGAGCAGGCATTACGACTTCGAGGTCGAAGTGCTCACCAGGGCGGTCTGGGCCGGATTGCGGTTGAAGTCCGTCGACATCGATGTATGGTATCCCTCCGACCCGGACAGACGCGTGACGAGTTTCAAGCCGTTCCTCGACAATCTCAGGATCTCCCTCATCCATTCCAGACACGTGGGCCGCCAGCTGGTTCCCTGGCCTCACAAGAAGCTCATGAAAAAGGAAGGACAGCCTCGCTTCCTCCTCTGGCCGCGGCAGTTCATCCTCTCCCTGATCAGGGAACACGCCACACCGGGGGGCCTGGCAGCCTCCGCTGCGGTGGGTGTATTCTTCGGCGTTCTCCCCCTGATATCCCTGCACATTCTGGTCATCGCCTTCATCACGACACGCCTCAACCTGAACAAGGTCATGGCCCTGGGAATCCAGAACCTGTGCATGCCGCCATTTGTTCCCTTCGCCTGCATTGAACTCGGCCACTACCTCAGATACCGGAAATGGTTGACGGAAGCCTCCATGGATACCATTTTCTACCAGGTCACCGACCGCTTGTACGAGTGGCTGCTGGGGTCTCTCCTGCTGGCACCACTCCTGGCCGCGACGGCGGCCGTGATCGTCTTCCATCTGGCACTACAGAGCCAGCAAAAGAAACGACGGAACAGGCGGATTGGATCATGGTGACAGGCCCATGGGCTCCCTCCCGGGATATTGATGGGATCAAGCGAGGAAACCGCCTCGGCTTCTGGTTCTTCAGGACATCGCTCCGGATGTTCGGCCTGAAAGGCGCGTACGGGCTCCTGTATTTCGTCTGTATTCACTACGCTCTCTTTGACCGGACAGCCGTTCGGGCGGGGACAGCGTACCTGTCGAAGCGGTTTCCCGGAATCGGCCCCTTGAAGAAGCGATTTGCCGTGTACAGGCTTCTCATCAGCCAGGGAAAAGCCCTGATCGATCGCTTCTTCATGATGTCCGGTCTCGGCGTATTCGACATCCGTTTCAAGGGAATGGATAGTCTCCGAAAGGAAATCGCGGGGAATGAGAAGGGCTTCATCCTGCTCATGTCCCACATGGGGAACTGGCAGGTGGTCATGACCGCCCTTACGGAGCTCGACCGGAGAGTGCATCTCCTCATGCGGCCGGAAGACAACCCGGCCGTCAAGGAGGCCCTGGACATCTGTGGGAGCAGGGAGGCGGTCCGGATCATCTCGCCTGACGGGTACCTCGGCGGCGTCCTCGAAATGATGAAGGCCCTCGAGAGCGGAGACATCGTCTCGATCATGGGGGATCGTGGGTACGGAGAAAATGTGCTCGACGTCGTGTTTCTCGGAGATCGGGCCAGGTTCCCTTACGCCGCCTTCTCTCTAGCTGCAGCCGTGGAATGTCCTGTCTTCGTGCTGTTGACGGAGAAGGTATCCACCACCCAATACGACCTCACTATCGGCAGGACCTTTCATCCAGGATTCATGAAGGGAGCCGACAAGCGCACCCAGCTGCGCGACTGGGTGCAGGCGTACGCCCAGGTGCTGGAGGAATACGTGGACCGGCATCCCTTCCAGTGCTTCCTGTTCCGGGACATCTGGTCCGAGGGGGAGGAGTGAACGGCGTGCACGACCCGGCTGAATAAATACGCCAGGGTCAATTTTGGAGCGGGTCTCGAACGGCCTGAAAAAGAGGAGGAAGCGTGATTTCCCACCTGGGGTCCGCGCAGAAAATAACTTCTCATTTTCAGAAGAAATTTTTGTTCGGGTTCGTGTTTCGGAAATCCGGATCGAATCAGCGATTCCACCGGTTTTCCGAAGCGCGGACATGGGCAAATAGATCCCTGAGAATATGAAGTTATTTCTGCGCGGACCCTTGCTATCGTGGGGAGAATGCATGAAAAATATGGATAATCACGTGGGACTCCGGTTCAAGAAAGTGAACGCTGAATGACTGACCCTGACCAGAACTCGAGACTTTCGGCAATCAGGGAAGAAGTAAAAGAACTTCTCGTGAGCAGCCTGTCCCTCGAGGACATCAATCCTTCCGAGATCAAGGATGACGAGCCCCTGTTTGGAGAGGGCATGGGACTCGATACCCTCGACGCGGTTGAAATCGTCGTCCAGCTGCAGCGCAATTACGGGCTCGAGATCAAGGACATGGATCGCGGGAAAAAGGTCTATCAATCCATCAACACTCTCAGCCGGTTCATCTGTGAGAACACAGAGAACTCGTGAGCTTTGACATGGTCTCCGTACAAATCACTGGAGTGGGAGTCGTGTCAGCAGCCGGGCTCGATGTTCCCTCCACGCTGCGTACCTTCCAGGCCGGATCCCGGAGCCCGGGTCGTGTCTCCCTGTTCGAAACGACCCTGGGGAGCCCGGTGTTCGAGGTCACCGAGATCGCCGTCCCCGAGTCTCCGTCGACGCCAATGCGGACGGTTCAACTCGCCCTCGTCGCCGTGAATGAAGCACTCGAGCTGGCTGGCCTCCGGCCGCCGCTCGCTTCGAGGCGGGTCGGCGTCTGCCTCGGCACCTCGGTGGCCTGCCAGCTCAATGACGTGGACTTCTACGCCGGGTTCAAGAAGCACGGCTCGGCCCCCATGACCTCGGTCAAGCGCTTCCTGAGGGGAAATCTCGCCGAGACCGTGGCGGCAGCTGTTGGGGCGGACGGGCCTTGCCTGACCGTTGCGAATGCCTGTTCCTCCGGTGCCGACGCCATCGGTGTAGCACTTTCCTGGCTCCGGAACGGTGTCTGCGATATCGCCATCGCCGGCGGAGCCGACGAGCTGAACCGCATTCCTTTCTGCGGGTTCAATTCGCTCGGAATCATGAGCCCGGAGCCGTGCAGGCCTTTTGACAGGGAACGGCAAGGGCTGAATCTGGGCGAAGGTGCCGGCATTCTTCTCCTGGAATCAGACCGCAACGGTCGAGACCTGGCTCGAATGTCCGGACTGCTCCTCGCCGGTTATTCCACCTTCGCCGACGCCTACCACCTGACAGCACCGCGGCCGGACGGGTCCGGACTGGAAAAGTCCATCCGGGATGCGCTCGCAAGAGCGTCCGTTGATCCCGGCGATGTCTGCTTCGTGAATGCGCACGGCACTGCGACGCGGGACAATGACAAGGTCGAGGGAGAGGTCCTGGCCCGCGTGTTCGGACCGGACATTGACGTGATCTCGACGAAGGGATACACCGGCCACACCCTCGGTGCGGCCGGGGGGATCGAGGCCGTGTTCACGGCCGTGGCCCTGGAGGAGGGCTGGATTCCTGCGAGCGCCGGTTTTGAGCGTCCGGATGAGGAGATCCCCATCCGGCCCGTCACCCGGAAGAAGGACATCGCGGGTTCCTGCGCCGTTTCCACATCC
The DNA here is from genome assembly GCA_964439795.1 of uncultured Thermodesulfobacteriota bacterium. Taxonomy (GTDB): domain Bacteria; phylum Desulfobacterota; class DSWW01; order DSWW01; family DSWW01; genus CAYTRL01. The sequence goes on along the minus strand of CAYTRL010000357.1, from coordinate 1,984 downwards.
CTCGCCTTCGGCGGGAACAACTCCACCCTCGTGTTCAGGATGCAAACCAATGCCTGGGGGCAGGGGGAGGGACGGGCATGAGCAGCGGGATGCGCATCCAGGGGATCGGGATCGTCTTTTCCAGGGGGAGGGGCATGGCCGCCCTGGAACAGGCGCTCGAGGAGGGCTGGACCGCCCCGGATGCCTCGGCGTTTCGGGTCGACCTGGCCGCCGTGGGCGACAGGGCCCTCTTCCGGCGGATGAGGCGCGCGGACCGGTTCAGCCGACTCGCGTCCCTCGCCGCCCGGGATGCGGTCCAGGATGGAAACGCTGTCTTCGATGACAGGAGGCGGGTCGGCATCATCCTGGCTTCCGCCTTCGGTCCGCAGGTGACCACATTCAAGTTTCTGGACAACATCATCCAGTACGGCGACGTGGGCGTCTCCCCGACCCTGTTCTCCCACTCGGTCCACAATGCCGCCGCGTCCTACATCGCAAAGATCCTCGACGTTCGAGGTCCGACCCAGACCCTCACGCAGTTCCATTTTTCCATGCATCAGGCGTTCGGCCTGGCCCGGATGTGGCTCGACGAGCAGCGGTGCCGTTACGTGCTGGTGGGTGCGGCGGATGAATGCGGAGAGGCCATGGAGTACATCTGCAGCCGGATGCTGAACATTACCCGGGACGGCAGGATCAGGCCCTTTGCCTTCTCGAAGTCTCCGGTCGCGGTTCCGGGAGAGGGCAGTGTTTTCTTTCTGGTCACCAACCAGGGTGATGCAGGGGGATACTGCCGCGTTGCCGTGACACCCTTCGGCTCGGAGACCGGAGACCGGGGGGATGCGGATCTGATCCTGGTGGATGCAGACGGCATGGCCGGGGACGAGTCGCACTACCTGGAATCGATGTCCCCGGACATCCCCGCAGCCGGTTTTTCACCCCTCTTCGGGAGCATGATGACCGGCAGCGCGTTCAGCTGTGCATCGGCCGCGCTCATGCTCCGGAACCAGGTCCTTCATGCAAGCCCGGTCCCTGACAATCCCCATGGAATCCGGATCTCCTCCAGCCACCGGGCTGCGTCCCTGGACCGGATTCACTGTATCCGGTATGATTGCAGCGGTCGCAGGGCGATGATCGAGGTGTTGAGGGAGTAAGAAACATGACCTGTGATGTTGGCCCGGTCCACCCCCCTGTCAGAGGAGAATCAATGGCGACCCCGACTTCCCCGGAGATCGAAGTAAAGCTCCTGGCCGAGATCTCGATGGTTCTCGGAATCGATCCCGGCACCATGCAGCCGGGTGACCCGCTGCACACGCTGGGGATGGATTCGCTGAGTCTGGTGGAGATCCTGGTCTTCATCGAGAAGACCTATTCCCTGAACCTCATGGAATCGGGAGTGTCACAGGAAGACTTCCAGACCGTCCAGACACTCGCCGGCCGGATCGCAAATGAACTGCGACGGTGATCATGCGCATCAGCCTCTACTACTCCAGGAAGAAACGATATCTGACGGGGAACGACTGGATCATCAATGGGCTGGATCACATGACGCGGTGGATGACCGGTGTGGGCAACCTGTCGCAGATCGTGCTTCACCTCGCTGGGCGGATTTCCGAGGATGACCTGAGGCGCCGCCTGCGGGCGTTCCTGGTGAAGTACCCGCCCGTCTGGGGCCGCCCGGCCAGAGACATGCTCAATCTCGCCCCTTACTGGCGCATGAGACCGGTGGACGAATCCCGGGTGCTCCTGAAAACCGTCCACCACGATGGCGGGAGCCGGATCGAGGATGTCCTTTCCAGCCTCGAGAAGGGTGTGAACTCGCCGTTCAGGAACGGACGGCAGCATCTCGCCTTTCACCTCATCACCTTGCCCGACGAGAACTCCTTCCTGAGCATGACATTCGACCACCGCCTCTTCGATGCGCGTGGCGCCGAGATGTTCCTGCACCTCCTCCAGCAACACCACAGGAATCCCGCCGCAGTGGTTCGTGGAGGATGGGCTGAATATC
>CAYTRL010000356.1:0-6401 GCA_964439795.1 uncultured Thermodesulfobacteriota bacterium | reverse complement strand
TTAATGCAAGAGAGAAATAATTCCCGGTCCGGTCGTTTACTCACCCGGACCTCCATGCTACCGTGAACCGGTTCCGTTCCGTTGCCGTCAGGATGCTTTTTGGTCTCGCGCAGGAGGGTCTTGAACCATGGGGAACCCGGAGCAGGAAAACGGACCGGATGAAGAGACATGCCTCCGTTTCGTTTGCATCCACGGGCACTTTTACCAGCCCCCCAGGGAGAACCCCTGGCTGGAGCAGATCGAGGTCCAGGATTCTGCGGCTCCGTTTCATGACTGGAACGAGAGGATCTGCGCTGAATGTTACGGACCCAATGCACACGCGAGGATCCAGAACAGCGAGGGCCGCGTTGAGCGGATGATCAACAACTATGAATGGATCAGCTTCAATGTCGGGCCCACGCTGCTGGTCTGGCTGGAACGGGCCGCCCCACACCTCCTCCGCGCGATCCAGGATGCCGACCGGGCCAGTGTGAAACGTTGCCGGGGACACGGCAACGCCATAGCCCAGGCGTACAACCACACCATTCTTCCCCTGGCCGGCCTGCGGGACAAGCAGATCCAGGTCCGGTGGGGTATCGAGGCCTTTCATCACTATTTCCAGCGACCGCCCGAGGGCATGTGGCTCCCCGAGGCGGCAGTGGACCTGGAAACGCTGGAGGTCCTGGCCGACCACGACATCCGGTTCACGGTGCTTTCCCCGGACCAGGCGGCCCGTTTCCGCCGGCCGGGATCCCCGTCGTGGCTGGAAATCGGTGAACAGGTCCTGAACACCCGGGTGCCGTACTGCTGCACACTCCCCTCGGGCCGGGAGATGAACCTCTTCTTTTACGACGGCGAGGTTGCACAGCAGGTCGCGTTCCAGCGTCTGCTGAACAGCGGGGAGCAGTTTATGCAGCGCCTCCTGTCCCGGTTCGATCCCGACGAGACCGGCCCCCAGATCGTGCACGTGGCCACCGATGGTGAAACCTTCGGACATCATCACCGGTTCGGGGAGATGGCGTTGGCCTATTTCATCCAGCAGCTCCGGGAAAACGGGGAGACCCGGATGATCAACTACGGGGAGTATCTTTCCCGGTTTGCCCCGGACCGTGAAGTTCAGATCGTAGAGAAGAGTTCGTGGAGCTGCGCGCACGGCGTGGAACGGTGGCGGTCCGATTGCGGGTGCCGTCTGGGCGGAGCCGATCAGCATCAGCGGTGGAGGGCCCCCCTCCGGGAAGCTCTGGACCACCTGAAAGAGGGGCTGGACCGGGTTTTCGAGGAGGAAGGAAACAAGCTTTTTTCCGACCCCTGGGAGGTTCTGTTCTCCTATGTGCAGATCCTGCTGAACCGGGACGAGGAGGGGATCCACGCTTTTTTCCAGCGGGTGCTGGGCCGTGACGCCACGGAGGAGGAGTGCAGCACGGCCCTCAAGCTCCTGGAGATGCAGCGGCACGCACAGCTCATGTTCACGAGTTGTGCCTGGTTCTTCGACGAGATCTCCGGGATCGAATCGTTACAGGTCCTGAAGTTTGCTGCCCGGGCGATCCAACTGGCCGAGCACAACTTTTCCGCCCGGCTGGAAGAGGGGTTCCTGGAGATCCTGAAGGAGGCGCCCAGCAACGATCCCCGGTTCGGCGACGGGAAGCGGCTCTGGGAAGAGGAGGTCCGGCCGGAGGTCATCGACCTGGAGCGGGTGCTGGCCCACTTTGCCATCCTGGCGGTCTTCCGACGGGATGCGGCCTCCCGGGAGAGCTATGCCTATTCCCGGATCAACCTGGACGAGGAGATCCACGAGACGGGGCTGGTGCACCTGTCCCTGGGGCGGGCTGAGGTCATCTCTCACATCACGCTTCAGCGCTCCACGAAAATCTATGCCGTGATCCAATTCGGCGGACTGGATGTACAGTTCTTCTGGCTGCCGGACCCTGGGGAGGAGGCCTATCAGGCCCTCAAGGCACGCTGGGATACAACGTACCGGGAGGCCTCCGTGGGGGACCTGTACCAGACGCTGCTCCGGTATTTCGGCCAATCCACGCACACGCTGGACGACCTGTTCCTGGACGAACAGCGCCTGATCATCGATCGGACCCTGCAGGATCGTGTCAATAAGTACAACGTGCAGTTCGAACGGTTTTTTCAGCGGGACAGCGTCCTCATCAAGCGTTTGGCCCGGTTGAAGTACCCGATTCCGGAACCGATGAGGATGGCCGCCACTGCGGCCGCGGACCGCAGGATGCGCCGGCTCGTGAACCAGGTCCGGGACAGTGAAAGCATGCAAGTCCTGTCGGAATTCTACGAAGAGGCTACGCAGTGGGGGTACCGGCCGCCGGTGGAAAGGTGGGAGCGCTATTTCCTGCTGCTGCTCGAAAAAAAGATGCAGGCCCTGGAAAACGATGGCGAGGGGCCTTCCCTGCTTCAGGAGGCCGGATACGTCCTGCAGATCGCCGATATCATGGAGGTGCCCCTGAACCTCTGGAACATCCAGAACCAGTTCGTGGAAATCTGCAGAACGCGGGCCGCCGACTTCGAATCCTGCAGGGATGAGATCCGGGCCTTTGCCCGCCAGATCCTGCTGAGCCCTGAGGCGCTTTCCTCCAGCATGGACACCGGCGATCCCTGATGGGGGCGCCCTGCCTGCCCTCCCACTCCTCGGACACGCAGGGCCACGTTGATATCTTTCCCGGTTGAACGAAACCAAATCGGGTTCTTGTCATTCGTCTTACGCTTTTCTGCAATTTGTTCGTATCGTGGCACGGAATCTTGATTATGAGCACTGCTCGTGTAAGAATGGAAACGGATCAAGCGCCAAACGTTGCGTGGATGCATCCAAAGGAAGGTTCCCCGGAAAATCGCTGCTCGAGGGGGAACCGGGACCCATGATACCGACTGAGGCGAGTCATGCATATTTCCGAAGGGGTCTTGTCCGCCCCCGTGCTTCTTGCGGGTGCCGGGTTGAGCGCGGCGGGTATCGCCGTGGGGTTGAAGAAGATGGAGACCGAGAACGTGCCCCGGGTGGCGCTCCTGGCCGCGGCCTTTTTTATCGCCTCCCTCATCCATCTCCCTATCGGGCCGGCCAACGCTCACCTGATCCTGAACGGGTTGATGGGGTTCCTCCTGGGCTGGGTGGCGTTCCCCGCCATCTTCGTGGGTCTCGTCCTGCAGGCCCTGCTGTTCCAGTACGGAGGGATTACAACCCTGGGTGTGAACACCTGGAACATGGCCTTTCCGGCGGTCCTCTGCTCCCTGCTCTTCTCCCCCTGGATTCGGAGGGGTTCATCCCGCATGTTTTTAACGGCCGCTTTTCTGTGCGGAGCGCTGTCTGTGGCCCTGAGCGGAGTTTGTGTGGCGGCCTGTCTGGTCATCAGCGGTGAAAATTTCCTGCCGGTTGCCAAGGTCATCCTGTGGGTCCACCTGCCGATCATGGGGGTGGAAGGGCTGGTCACGGCCATGATCTGCGGCTTTTTACGGCAGGTCAAACCGGAACTGCTGCAGCGGTCCGGGGCCGGGGAAGGGGAAAGGGGCGCCTGGACATGAACCACGTTTCCGAGACGTTTTCCAGGGGAACGAGTCCACTCCATCGTCTGGACCCGCGGGTCAAAATCGTCACGGGGACCGCCTTCTCCTTTCTCGTGGCCCTGAGCGACCAACCCATGACCCTGGTTCCGGCCGCGGCGCTGGCCCTGTGTCTTCTGCTGTCGGCCCGGCTGCCCCTGCGGGAGGTGATCAAGCGGATCGCCGTGGTGAACGGATTCATCGTCTTTCTCTGGCTGGTCCTGCCCTGGACGGTGTCCGGGACGGTCCTGGTCACGGCAGGTCCCCTGAAGGTGTCCGGGGAAGGGGTCCGTCTCGCAGCCCTGATTACATGGAAATGCAACACGATCCTGGTGGCCTTTCTGGCCCTGTTCGCCACCGAGTCACCCTTTACCCTGTTTCACGCCCTGGCCCACCTGCACGTGCCGAACAAGATCGTGCAGCTTTTCTTTTTCTGCGGACGCTATCTGCACCTGTTCATGAACGAGACCCAGAGGCTCCGTACCGCCATGAAGATACGAGGGTTTCAGCCCCGGACCGACCTCCACACCTACAAGAGTTACGCTTATCTTGTGGGGATGCTGCTGGTGAGGAGCGTGGACCGGTCCGAGCGGATCCACCGGGCGATGCTCTGCCGGGGATTCACCGGCGAGTTTCCCACCTTCGTGAACTTCCGGTTTCGGAAGACCGACGGAGTGTTCGCCCTGTGCTTCACCTGTTTTCTACTGTGCCTGATCGTGATGGAGTGGAACCCGTGGCTCCCCTGATGGAACTTTCCGGAATTACCTTCGGATATCCGGGAAAGCGGATTTTCCAGGATGTTCACTTCTCCCTGGACGCGGGGCAGCGGATCGGTCTGATCGGCCCCAACGGGAGCGGAAAGACCACGCTGTTGAAGATCATGATGGGGCTGCTCAAACCCGGGGCAGGGGAGGTCCGCTTCTGCGGGAAGCCCCGAAGATCGGAAAAGGATTTTCGGGAGGTGCGCAGGCGGATCGGTCTCCTCTTCCAGGATGCCGACGATCAGCTTTTTTGTCCGACGGTCCGGGAAGATATCGCCTTCGGACCTCTGAACCTGGGGAAGACCCACGTTGAGGCGGACCGGATCGTGGAGCGGGTCTGCTCCCTCCTTGGCCTGGAAGGGTTCGAGGACCGGGTGACCTACCGGCTGTCCGGCGGGGAGAAGAAGCTGGTGTGCCTGGGCACGCTGCTCGCCATGGAACCGGACGTTCTGCTTCTGGACGAGCCCACGGCCAGCGTGGACGTGGAAACCACCGCCCGCATCGCGGAGATCCTGAACCGGTCGTCTCTGTCGTATCTGATCGTTTCCCACGACCGGCGCTTTCTCGTGAAGACCACCCGTAGCATGTTCCACCTGAAAAACGGTTTGCTCACGCCTGTCACCGGGTGGTCGCCGCCGGAACCGGGGAAGTAGCCTTCCCTCGCACACAGGTTTTTTACGAATCTGTTCGGTCTCCGGGGCTTTGAATCCTCCGGGCACCGTGTCCTTCAGACTGCCCCGGCCCGGCCTCCACCTTCCAGGGTTGAATCAGGTTCAGCGCCGCCGGCAGGAAGAGCAGGGAGCCCACCAGCGCCGCGGCGATGGTGATGCTGGCCAGCAGACCGAAATCCTGGGTGGCCCGGAACTGGGAGACCAGGAGCACGAGAAATCCGGCGATCATGATGAACGTGGTCAGCACGATGGCCCGGCCTGCGCTCCGCAGTGTGTGGTACATGGACTCCACATAGTCGCCCGTGCGGACCAGTTCCTCCCGGAAGCGGGTGATGTAGTGAATGGTATCGTCCACGGCGATCCCCAGGGAGATGGCAAAGATGATCACCGTGGAGGTACGCAGGGTCATGCCGAACAACCCCATGAACCCCATGGTGAAGACCAGCGGGATGATGTTAGGCAGCATGCTGATGAGCCCCACCCTGATCGAGCGGTACAGGATCGACACGGTGATGCAGATGATGCCGAACGCGGTGAAAATGCTCACGAGCATGTCCCGGATCACGTTGCTCAGGGCGTTCTGGGCCAGCAGGCTTCTGCCCGTCACGTGCACGTCCCGGGGGGGCGAGAACAGGGCCGCGGCCTTTTCCTCGGTGCGCCGTTTCAGGGTGAAGTAGTTGTGCGTTCCCATGTCCGTGCCCGAACAGGAGATCTGCAGGAAGGTGTTGTCCGGCGTCAGCAGCACGTCCAGGTCTTCCTGGTTCCCGGACATCCCGTACAGGAGTAGGTACTGCGCCACCAGTTCCCGGGATGAGGGCACCCGGTAGAACGCGGGGTTCCCGTCGTGCATGGCCTGGTTCATCTCCTTCAGGATATCCACCACGGAGAGGGTTTTCAGGATCCAGGGCTGGGAGGCGATGAACCGTTCCAGTTCGTCCACCCGCCGGAGAAAATCCGGGTCCAGGGCCCCGCCTTCCTCTCCGGCGCTCACCTGTATCTGGTAGGGGAACACGCCCATCATCTCCTTCTCCATGACGTGGTTGGACAGGACGATGGGGTTGTCCTCGGTGAGTTCTTCCAGGATGTACGATTCGATGTTGACCCGGGTGCAGAAGTACGCGGACAGGGCGAACAGGATCATACCCGAAGCGAGCAGCTTCTTGGGATGGTGTTCGTTCAGCCGGCCCATGAACGCCAGGATCTGTTCCAGGAGTCCTTCCCCCTTCCAGATTTTTCCCTTGCGCTTGGGTTTGGGGTGCAGGGAAAGCAGGATCGGCAGCAGGAGGATCGTAACCAGGTAGGCGATGATGATCCCCATGCCCGCGAACAGACCGAAGGTCTTGATGATGTGGATGGTGGCCGTGGTCAGGGAGAAGAAGCCCACCGCGGTGGTGATGCTCGTCATGAAGCAGGCCAGGGCCATGTGCCGGATGGTCAC
>CAYTRL010000355.1:0-6409 GCA_964439795.1 uncultured Thermodesulfobacteriota bacterium | reverse complement strand
GGCCCGGGGGATTTTGAGTCCCCTGCGTCTACCAGTTCCACCACTCCGGCGTAATGTTTATTGTTTCTAATCAATAATTTACGATATATTCGAAATCATTTACTTGAACAGTTGGATGGTCGCTTTTTCCCTCGATACTTTATCGTTATCGTGGCAGTTCTTCTCTTTCTCGGACAGTCAACCGTTTGAAATTCTGGTTGGATTTCAGGGCCAATAGGTTTTCATCCTTCTTCTGGCCGGATTGTTGGATTGTAGCCAGAATTCTCGATCCGGTCAATTTCATTTCCCCCAAAGGCAAGTTCTCCTTAGCCGCCACTCCACATACCCGGAATACCGAAACCTTTTCTTTTCCTCTGTGTTATTGGAATGGAACGATCGACGTGATCCGTATGACCGAACGAAATCGATCTATCCGGCCATCCGTGAAAAGGGGACGATATGAGAGGATCCATGAATCCTTGTTCTTCCAGGGCAATCCTGGTGCTGGCCATCCTTTGTGCCTGGACGTTGCTGGCAGGCGTGGAGGGTTCTCAGCCGCAGTGGGGGGAAACATGCAACGACAGTGACGGGGACGGATACGGCGATCCGGCCTCCCCTGCCTGCACATTTTCCGGTTTGGACTGCGACGACTCAGACGGCAACGTCCATCCCGGCCACTGGGAGAACTGCTTCAACGGAACGGATGACGATTGCGACGAAGAGGTCGACCTTTCCGATCCGGGCTGCACCTGCCATGACGGCGACGGCGACGGGTATGGAGCCCCGGCAACACCCGCCTGCCCGTATCCCCAGTGGGACTGTGACGACGCGGATCCGGGAGTGAACCCCGGCACTGGTTTTTATCCCGTCCTTCCGGTTGAGGAGTTCACGGAGACGACCTTCGAGGGTTTCGACGTCATCCAGTATATCCCGGGGGATCCGGTGGGGCTGGTCTTTCTCTTCCACGGCAGCCACGGAAGCGCGCAGTTCGCGCGAAAGCTGGAGGTGATCAACGTCCTCAACCCGCTGATCGAGCTGGGCTACGGGTTTGTGGCCACCGAGAGCACGCAGCGAACGGACCCGAAGCGATGGGACCCGCACGACCTAGACCCGGTCTCGAACCCGGACCTGGCCAGGCTCTACCGTCTGTATCAGCATCTCATCGATTCGACCGGTGTGACCGGAGAAACCCCCCTGTTCGCCTTCGGCATGTCCAACGGCGCTGTGTTCACGAGCGCCTTCGGGCACGTGTCCGAGAAGGAAGGCCTCCCCATACGCGCCCTGGCCATGTACAACGGGCAGGTGTCCCAGCAGGTGCGGGATGACGGGGGATTGGTGGTACCCACCTCTTTCATCATCGCTGAAAACGATACGACCGTGCCCAACGTAGATATCCGGAGCCAGCAGGAAGCCATGGCAGCCGCGGGTGTGACCACCGAGATCCACGAAACCCTTGAGTGCGGCCTGAGCCCCTATCGCTTCACTCGAATACCGGGCATTTCCGAAGCGCAGAGTTTTGAGCTGTTCGACCTGGCGGCCCTGGCGGGCATCGTTGACGCATATGGGCTTCGCATCCTGCCCCTGGAAGAAGCGGTTGAGGCGGTGCTGGACCTGCCCCTTCCCCCGGAACTGCAACCGTACTGGCAGGAACTGGCAAACCAGCTCGGGGCCGTATGGGCCATACACAAGGTCTCGAGCCGGTGGTCGGATGAGCACGTGTCCTTCTTCGAGAACGAGCGTTGAAGGCCGGTGAAGTTTTCCGCCGGGGACTCCCGCTAACGATATCGGATCGTTCCCCACAGCACCCCCCACAAAGCCTCCCCTCTTCCGGTTTCACCGGTTCTTCTTGAACAGGCCGCTCAATAAATGCTACACTTCTTTATGGTAGAAAACTCTATTTGATGAATCGACATGCCCGCCTGGACCCTTTTCATTCTTCGTATCTTTCGCAGGGTTCGGACATGATGCAAACCAAGGATGTCTTGGCGGTTTGAACGAGGGTTCACCTGGCGAAGAGGAGTCACCAGCCATGAAGCGCCTGCATTCCGGATCCTTATCCCTGGCCCTGACGGTTTCCTGCCTGCTTGTCGCCGGGTTGCTCCTGGCCGGCTGCCCGCCTTACGACGGCCCGGCCCTCCTGCCCGGGCCGGGTGAGGCTGGGTACGACCCGGCCCTGGAGGCCAAAGCGGACCGGTACGACCGGTTCCACCTGATCTTCAACACCGTGGGCCAGGGAGTGAACGCCAGCTCATTGACCGTGCCGGCGGGAAACGTGGAAGACCGTCAATGGATCGAGGACTTCCTGCAGACAACCGATTTGTGGGATTTTGAAGCCTATGCGGGCAGGAGCGTCTTTGACGTCATAACGAATTACGACAAAGTCGCAGGCCTCTATGGAGGCGTCGGCATCGCCGCGGACGCCTACCGGTACGGCGTGATGCGCGACCGCGGCTACCCGGGTGAGGACGTGGAACGGGCCCGGGACTTCCTGCTCCGGGGCATCCAGGGCCTGTTCGTGGCCGTGGAGATCACCGGCGAGCCCGGGGTGGTCGCGCGTGGATTCTCGAGGACGGACATCCCCACCGGGTACGCCGATCATGAGACCACGCCGCTCTTCGACGAAGGGGGCAACCCGCTGCCGCCGGAGAAGAACAACGGCACCTGGCGGGAAGACAACTCGCCCGACGGCAGGTACCCGAATTATAAATGGGAGGACTCCTGCAGCCGCGACATGTACATTGGATGGGCCACCGCCTTCGGCGCCGTATGGGAGGTCATTAAAGACGACCCGGCTTTTGAGCAGAACACAAAGGACAAGCTCCAGCAATACGCCCGGGAGCTCGGGTACAGCCTGATGGTGGAACGGTTCGGCGGGCCGGGCAGCAACGGGAACGCCTTCGACCTGGAGATCTTCGACGCGGACGGGCGCACCACCTTCCACGGCTACCTCAACGAGAACGCCTGGGACCGGTTCTACCTGCCCTGGCTTCCGCTCAAGGACGGGTTCTACTCCATGATGACGCTGGGCATCCTGGGCGCGTTGACCTACTGCGCCGAGGACGAAGCCCTGGACGATTATTTCTACGGTCATCTGATCGGGGAGCGTCATCTGGATCGGATCGCCTACAATCAGGTTCTCGGGGTCAACCTGGGATTGGTCACCAACTACAGCGCCACCAATATGGCCATGGAAGGCGCATTACTGGCGATGCGGTATATCCGTGACAACATGGCGCGCTATCGCGTGCGGGAAGCCACCAAGGTTCACCTTTACGAGACCGGGGACGGGCTTTTTCAACAGCGCCAGCCCGAGGAGTACGCCTACAGCCTGTATGACTTCGTCTACGCCACCGCCAGTTCCCGGGCCTCGGCCTTCAATCCCATGCGGGAGGCCCCGGATTTCGACGCCATCGGACGGGGCTCGCAGGCGCTCATGGATTTCGGGGAACCGCCGCACTGGAACTCCTTGGTCGAGAACTGTGACGAAGAGGAGATCGCCTCGGGCGCCTGCGTCCTCGAGGACGGTACCGAGGTCACCGTTCTGGGGTACGTGGGCCGGAAGGGCACGTTGCTCACCGAGGAGCCGATCCCTCAGGCGGTCCGCCCCTGGAGCAACTACCGCTGGCGGTCCTGCCCCTACGAGCCCAACAGCGGGGGGGACGGGAGCGTGATATCCCCCGGCGTGGATTTCCGATGGGCCTACTGGTACGGGCGCTGGATCCGCTGAGGCCGGCGGCTGGCCGGAAACCGTCCCCTTTGCCCGGGACGTGGGCGCTCTCGAACCCAACAAGGAGTTTCCTTTGAAAGCCGGGCATCTTTTGCTCCTGTTTTTCTGCATCCTCCTGTTGCAGGGGGTTGCTTCCTGCGGCCGAACACTGGTCTTGAACAACGATGTCGTTACCGTGAAAATCCGTCTGGAGCCGTTCGGGATCCGCCTGGATGCCGAGGGAAAGGGCCTTGTCACCAAGACGCTCGATTACGGCAAGGGGGATTCTCTCTGGTACACGCGCGGGGGAATCCGCTACACGCTGGATCGTTTCGTATCGCACGAGTCCACCGGGAACGGGTACGTACTGCACTATCTCACCACCGAGGGGATCCCCGCCACGGTGCGGGTCGCCTTCTGTTCCGAGAACGGTGTAAAGGTCTCCCTGGGCCTGGATGAGACCCACGGCTGGCTCTGGGCCGGTCAGGACATGCAGCTCCGGGATGGCGAGGCGGTCTACGGCGCGGTGGAACGGATCCACTGGAGGTACGACTGGAGTGAATCCAACCTGCGGGAGATCGGTACTCTTGACCGCCGCGGCCAGTGGTTTCCCATGATCGTCCTGGCCACGGTGGGCGCCTATGTCCCGTTTTTCCATACGAGCGCAGGCTACGGCCTGTACGTGGACACGACCTTTTACGGCTTCTTCGACTTCGGCTCGTCCCAGGACGACCGCCTGCGGTTCCATTTCCAGACCGCCGAGGGGCGGGACCCGGTCCTCACCTACTATCTCCTCTACGGCCCCGATCACGACAAGATCCTCGACGAGTACACCGCGCTCACGGGGCGCCCGTTCATCCCGCCCCGATGGGCCTTCAAACACTGGCGCTGGCGGAACGATCACGAAATCGGAGAGGCCGAACTGGACGGACACATGGTCAACTACCAGCTGGCAGAGGACGTGCTCCAGTACGACACCCTCGGCATTCCCGTTGGCAACTACCTGATCGACCGTCCCTGGACCCCGGGACAGTTGGGCTTTGCCGAGTTTGCCTGGGACCCGGTACGCTTTCCCAATGCCGATACCATGCGGCAGTCCCTGTTCGATCGCGGGTACCGCCTGATGATGTGGGGCGCCCCGTGGGCGATCGGCTTCGAGCCGGGGCAGAACGGCTGGGAGGCCGAGCAGGCCGGCTACTTCGCGCCCCACCAGAAACAGCACATCGATTTCACCAACCCCGACGCCTTTGCCTGGTGGAAAGGCAAGGTGCGCGACTTTGCCCAGGCGAACGATGTACGCGCCTGGAAGCTCGACCGGGGCGACGAAACCCAACCCTCCCTCTGGTGGGATGTCTACCACGACGGCCGCACCGGGGCGGAGGTTCGCAACGCCTACCCGCTGCTCTACCACAAGTGTTACTTCGAAGCGATGAACGAAGCGTGGGACGGCGACTTCGTCCTGATGCTCCGCACGGGCTGGGCCGGCTCACAGCAGTACGGTTTCCTCTGGGGAGGCGACACCCGCGGAACGGACCTGGGCCTGCGCAGCGCGATCCTCTCGCAGCTGCACTGCGCGTTTATGGGCTTTCCGTTCTGGACCTCCGATACGGGCGGCTACAAGGAGTTTGAAGATCGCGAACTCTTTGCGCGCTGGCTCCAGTTCTCCGCGTTCTCAGCAATCATGGAGATCGGCGGCAACGGCAACCATGCGCCCTGGGACATGCCCACCGAACCGAATTATGACGAAGAAATGATCGACATCTACCGCACCTACACGCAGCTCCACCACGACCTGGTCGACTACATCTACAGCTACGCCTCAGAACAGAGCACCACCGGACGGCCGGTGGTGCGCCCGATGGTCTTCGACTACCCGGGCGATGCGAACGTCCGCTCCACGTGGGACCAGTACTTCTTCGGGCACGACATCCTGGTGGCGCCTGTGTGGCGATCCGGCGACAGGCAGCGTGAGGTCTACATCCCGCAAGGGCAGTTCGTGGACTACTGGAACCCGGACGCCGTCATCACCGGACCGTCCACGATAACGGCCGACGCCCCGCTGGACCGCATCCCGTTCTACATCCGCAAGGACGCGGATGTGCTGGGAAGGGTGTGGTAGAAAGTCCCAAACGGAATACAGGATCAGGAGGCTCTCCCGATCCAACCCGCCAGATTGAGAACGACCAGGATCTCCAGGAGGACCCCGAGAACGGCTGCAGAAACGACTCCCCGATAGATCTTCTCCGAACGGTCCCATTCTCCGGCGAGGACCCAGAACACGGCCACCTGCAACACGGCCACAGGGGCCGTCCAGAAGATGATCTCCGGGGTCAGGACGTACCGGCAAAGGGCCATGACGTAGATCAGGAGGACCGAAAGGATCATGGCGGCCAGGCTCAACCGGAACGCCGTTCGGTTGCCCCATCGGACCGCACAGGTTCTCACACCGGCCCGGCGGTCGGCCTGTTCGTCCACCATGGCGGTGGGGATGTACAGACTGGCCCATCCCAGCGCAAGCGGCAGAAGAAACAGCCAGGGAAACGACCCGAGAGGCCGCAGGACGGCCCAACCGGAGATCGTGCACAGTGCACCCACCCCCACCGCGTTCACAAGGACATCGAACCCCGGCCTTCCCTTGAGGTGGAACGGCTTGGCCGAATACAGCCAGGAAAGAACGGCGCAACCGGCAAGGACGAGGAAGAAGCCCGGGGAAACAAGCGCGGC
>CAYTRL010000354.1:0-6424 GCA_964439795.1 uncultured Thermodesulfobacteriota bacterium | reverse complement strand
CGCCTGAAACGCATCCTCCCGTTCCCCTCCCCGGAACCGGGTATGGGCCTTCCGCAGCAGGGTGTTCTTGTACGAGGTCACGGCCAAGTAATCCACGCGGCCCGCCGGGAAGCCGGGCGCATCCCGTACGTCCTCCCGGTCGAGAACCCCCTCGTGGATCATCCACTCCGGACTGATCATCAGGGGGTTGCAGGCAAAGGCCGAGGTGCTGCTGTACGGGGAGTTGCCCAGGGCCGTGTCCGTGGGGTTCAGCGGAAGCACCTGCCAGATGCGCTGCCCGGCCTCTGCCAGGAAGTCCGCAAAACGGCGGGCATGAAACCCCAGGGCCCCGATCCCGTAGTTGGAGGGAAGGGAGGTGATGTGCAGCAGGACCCCGCTTTCTCGCCGGTGGCTCATGCGGCGGTTCCCTTCTCCGGTCCGTTCTCATCCGCACGGAGAAAGAGTACGCCCAGGGGAGGCAACGTGAGCGACAGGGAGTGCTGGTGCCCCTGAAACGGGACCCGCTCGGTCTCCACCCCCCCGTAGTTCCCCTGCCCGGTGCCCCCGTAGAGCTCCGCGTTGCTGTTCAGGACCTCCCGCCACCATCCCGCGTTCGGGACCCCGATCCGGTAGGCGTACCGGGGAATCGGGGTGAGGTTGCACACGACCACCATGGTCCGATTCGGGTCCTTCCCCTTTCGCTGAAAGCTGATGATACTGCTGTCCGCGTCGCGGAAATCGATCCACTGGAAGCCTTCCTGCTCGAAGTCCCGCTCGTAGAGCGCGGGTTCCTCCCGGTACAGGCGGTTCAGGTCCTGCATCCAGCGCTGTACGCCCCGGTGCAGGGGAAACTCCAGCAGGTTCCAGTCCAGGCTCCTTTCGTGGTACCACTCGCTCCACTGGCCGAACTCCCCCCCCATGAACAGCAGCTTCTTGCCCGGGTGTCCGTACATGTAGCCGTACATCAACCGAAGATTGGCGAATTTCTGCCAGTCGTCGCCGGGCATCTTGGCCAGCATGGAACCCTTTCCGTACACCACTTCATCGTGGGAAAACGGTAGAAGAAAGTTTTCGGAGAAAGCGTACCAGATGCTGAAGGTGAGCTGGTTGCTGTGGTATTTCCGGAAGACGGGGTCCCGGGAGAAGTAATCCAGGGTGTCGTGCATCCAGCCCATGTTCCACTTCATCCCGAAGCCCAACCCGCCCACATAGGTGGGCCGCGTGACCATGGGCCAGGCGGTGGATTCTTCCGCCATGGTCTGGATATCCGGACAGGCTGAGTAGGCCGCCTCGTTGAGCCGTTTGATCATCTCGATGGCGGCCATGTTCTCCCTGCCGCCGTAGCGGTTCGGGATCCACTCGCCGCTCTTCCTGCCGTAGTCCAGGTAGAGCATGGAAGCCACCGCATCGATCCGGAGCCCGTCCGCGTGATACCGTTCCAGCCAGAACATGGCGGAACTGATCAGAAAACTCCGCACCTCGTTGCGCCCGTAGTTGAAGATGGCGCTGTGCCACTCCGGATGGAACCCCTGCCGGGAGTCGGCGTGCTCGAACAGGTGGGTGCCGTCGAAAAACGACAGGCTGTGCTGATCCGCGGGAAAGTGGGAGGGAACCCAGTCCAGGATCACGCCGATCCCGTTCCGGTGCAGACAGTCGATCAGGAACATGAGTTCTTCCGGGGATCCGTACCGGCTGGTTGGGGCGAAGTACCCCACGGTCTGGTACCCCCAGGACCCGTAGAAGGGATGCTCCATCACGGGCAGGAACTCCACGTGGGTGAACCCCATCTCTTTCACGTATTCCACCAGGAGATCGGCCATCTCCCGGTAGGAGAGGTACCGGTTGCCCTCCCCGCGACGCCACGAACCCAGATGGACCTCGTAGACCGAGACGGGGCGGTCGAGAGCGTTCTGCTCCCTGCGTTCCCGCATCCAGGCGTCGTCCCCCCACTCGTACTCCGGCTCCCAGACCCGGGATCCGGTTCGCGGGGGTTCCTCCCAGAAAAAGCTGAACGGATCTCCCTTGTCCACCTCGTATGCGTCTTGACTCGACACGATGTGGTACTTGTAGCAGTCGCCTTTTCCCACGCCTGGCAGAAACCCCTCCCAGATACCCGATTCGTCCCTCCTCGGGGTGAGCGGGTGCGTCTCCTGATGCCAGCCGTTGAAATCCCCGACGACCGACACCCGGGCCGCGTTGGGTGCCCAGACGGCAAAATGGGCCCCCTTCTCTCCCCGCACCTCCCCGGGATGAGATCCCAGCTTGTCGTACAGGCAGAAATGGTTTCCCTGCTTGAACAGGTAGATGTCATCGTCCGTAATCAGGCTCTCGCCGTAGCCGGACCCGTTCGGCTTGGTCATGAATCGACCCCCATGGCATTCCTGCTCCCGCCGCCTGATTCTCGAGGCGGCCATGTACGCTCGGCTTCCGAACACCGCACGTCTGCGGCCCCTTTTCGAAAACCGAAACCGGAGAGGGTTTCCAAGCTACATCGCCGGAAAACCCCTTGTGACTTTACGGGCATGCTGCTTGGATGTCATTCGGCCGGGAAAAGAACCGGTGGGGCGCCTGTTCCCGCTGGGCCACGTTCTGAACGGCTATTCCCAGTGGGTACCGCCCCGATCTTTTTTCTCCAGGTCGATGACACCCACGCTGCGGTACTCCACCTTTCCCTGATCGTTGATGAACGAGACCAGGCCCCAGTTCACCAGACTGATGACCAGGGACCCGAACACCGCCGGCCAGAATCCGTCCACATGGAACCCGGAGATCACACCCGATGCCATCTTCAGCATCATGGCGTTGATCACAAAGGTGAAAAGTCCGAAAGAGAGGATGTTGATGGGAAGGGTCAGGATCAGCAGGACCGGCCGGAGAAAGATGTTCAACGTCCCCAGGATCGCAGCCGCGAAAAAAGCGGCAACAAACCCGTCTACGCGAATCCCGCTGATCAGGTACGAAGCAACGATGATAGCCACGGTAAGCATGAGCCATCGAAGGATCAATCCTTTCATTTCTCCCTCCGTCGTGTTCCGATCATCCCTGTCCTTTGTTCCCGGAAAGCCGTCTTCCCCGGGATCGGCTTGTGTGAATCCCTTTATGGATCACCAGGTTTCTTCCCTCTCGTTCTCCGTCCTCCCTCACCCCGGGATCATCCGCTCCACACGGGACGGTGCGCGAGGTTACGCGGGGGTACCGGTGGGCAACGAACTTTTCCAACCGGTGATCATGCACCCGAACCAGGGCCTCCACGGGTTCGCCGATCCCCCGCGATGAAGGGTCGGTCGACTCCATCTTCCTTCGAAACCCCTCCAGCACCCCCAGGGTGTAATCGGTCTTCCGGTATCGGTTCAACCCCCGGTCCCGGTTGTAGACGGTCCAGCGGGCCTCCACGAAGTTCCGGACAAAATCATACACATAGGAAGCCACACGCACGTTCTGCAGGGTACCGCTGATCTCCAGGACCCGCCCCATCCGGCCCTTTTCCAGAACAAAGGCGGGAACCCAGATCCCTTGAACAAAATAGAAGTCTTGCAGCAGAAGAGCAAGTGAATATGCTTCGCGCGTCTGGCGAAGGGCGGGCTTTCCCACGAACAGGCTCGTGAAGGCAGGGGGTTCCTCCCGTTCCAGGAGGGCCAGATGGTTCTTCCCCATCAGTTCGTGGGCCTTGGCCATGGCGGCCTCCGCCTCGTGACGGTTCGGGCTTCCGGCCAGGGCCATGAGCTTTTTCACCCGGGACAGGGTCCCGTCACCGGCTGCACCGGTCTCCGAGCCGACACGTTCGTCCAACGGAACACGGCTGCCGGCGGCGGCGGGGTTGGCCCGGAGCATGGAGCAGGCCTTCCGGAAAGCGGGACCATGAGGGGGTTCCCGGGCGCCGCCCAGAACCTCATCGGCCAGTTGGTGGGCCGTTTCATGCAGCAGGACTTCCCGGACCGAGTCCCAGGAGTGGTGCAGAACCAGCGCTCGGCTCAGCGAGATCTCGCGTCTGTCCCGTGTCCAGGTTCCCCACCGGTTTTTCATGTCCCGGAGGCTGAACAGGGGCTTCCGCATCCGGGAGCGCTCCGCCTCGCCCAGGATCCCCAGGGCCGTTTCCCACTCGCAGGCAAGTCCGTAAAGGATGGACCGTTCCCGAGCCGGGCCGGGCCCTCCACAATCTGGGTCCTCTCGAGAAAGGATCGATCGTTCCCGGTCCGGTCCGGTCCGTCCGCCGTTTGGGTGCCCACGAGGATTCATGGAAAGTACCCCGGGCCATGAGGAAGGGGAGAAGCACACAGCGGTTCGCGCTGCACCGCGTAAGAGGGGAGAACCGCCGGTGGTCCGATTTGATGGTTTGATGTTTGGTCGTAAATTTTACAAAATATTTTCGATTTGTAAATATAGGAGAACGTCGCGAAACGGAGAAGCACGGAGTCCTTCAGCTTTCCCACACGCAAGGAGGAATTCGAGGATGAGCAAAAACGACAGGGAGAGAAAAAATCTTGTTGCTCAATGGGCGTTCGACACCCGTCCGATTCTCGGCAGGTTCCATCTCTGGCTGGAAGACCTCCGCATCGAATGGATCCGGGGCGAAACGGACCTGGAGTTTAACGGAAGCACTTCCTTCGTCAACGACGGCATCGAGCGGCAGTTGATTATGACGGCCGCGGTCACGGCACTGGGAACCAAGCTCTTCGGCCGGCACGGCGAGGGCGCGGGCCAGGACAAGAAAGGGCTGAACCAGGTCAAGAAGGATGCGGATGCCATTTCCGCCTATGCCATGAGCGAAAGCCTCTGGTACCTGTCCCGTTCCCTTCCGGAAAACCACGCGATCATGGTCTGCCTGGGAGAGGGGCTTATGCCCAAGGCCGGCGAGACCATGGAAATGGGCGCCAACCCCCTGCTGGGGTTCGGCAGGATCTACGCCCGTCCCCAAGTGGCGAAATTCATGGACGAGCATGTTCAGCGGATGATCAACCAGAAAGAGTACGGGTGGGAAGCGTTTCACCAGGATGTGAAGAACGCGGGGATTACGGTGTGGGGAACCGCCATCGACACCCTGGAAAACACCTCGCGTTTCGCCAAGGGGGCTCCCACGGGCCCCATGACGGTTCTCCACGTGTTCAACCAGCCCCTGGCCATCACCAACCACTACGAGGGATATATCGGCAACCTGGTTCTGCCCCGGGCAGTGGTGGACACCGCCCACGAAGAATCCCTGCTCATCGATTTTTTCACTCCCCGGGAAAAGGTCCTGGACGCCATCCGGAAAACCTATCCGGGGATACGGGAGACGAACATTCACGTCTGGACCCTGCGGGGCAAGGGGCGCGAACCCCGGATCGGCACCCTGTGGGAACAATGGACCCAACTGGGCGTTCACCTGGTGGATGACGAATGGGAACTCCCCACGGGGTACAAGGCGTTCACCGACTCGGGAACATACGCCCCCACGTTCGCGGTGGGAACGTGGAAAGGAGAGGACGGCGAGGAGCACCTTTTTCTCGTGGACGGATACGCAGCCTCCGCGGAAGCCATCCAGGCCGCCAGCCTCTATCCGATCCTGGGGCTGGATATCTCCCTGGCGGTTTTCACATCCACCTTCAAACTCAGCTATGACCTCGAGCCGAAGATCATGCGTCTGGATCCGGTTGCGGACGATTTCCAGCAGAGGCTGTCGGACATCTTTGGAGAGGAACAGGACGAACAGAAAGCGGCCCAGTACCGGCGGGACATCCTCCTGGCGAAGAACGCCGGCGTTCCGCTTCGCAAACGCACCGTCAGCGCCGACGACTTCATTCCCGAGAAGAAGTGGAGCGTGATGGCCATTTCCGGATACATGCTGGATGACCCGTATTCGGGCGCCCCGGGGGTGAAACAGGTTTCCGGGGACACCTACGAGGTCACCGTGAGACTGACCACGCTCCGCGCCGACAAGCGGATTACCTTCATGCTGAGGATGCTGGAAAGCCTGGAGGAAAGCCAACTGGTGTTCAACCCGCTCCTCAACCGGTTCATGCGGGGCGAAAATTACCGGGAACGTGCCGTGAAGATTTCCGACTCCGGCAGGATACGGAACGAACTGCAGACCCTTTGCTCCAATGCGCTGGAGCACTTTGGATCCGACAGGATTGTGGTTCACTTCGACAAGATACCGCAGGATGTGATTCCCAAAGACAAGCAGGTGGTCCTGCGGGAAATCCTCGAGTGGTATAAACGGAACCATCCCATATGGTTCGATTGGGTGGAACTGAGATGAAACCCATGCGGGAACCGGAAAGGCTCGTAAATTCTCACGAACAAAACAGATGTCTAAGAAGAGGCGGGGGTATGATGCTTTCAAGGCCGGAAAGAGGAAAAGGAAATCCAACCGGCCTCGAAGGAAAGGTTCGCGGGACTACTTCTTCTTGCTCTTTTGGGTTTTTTCTTTGCAGGAAGGACAGATCCACTGTTCCCCCTTGTTCAT
>CAYTRL010000353.1:0-6429 GCA_964439795.1 uncultured Thermodesulfobacteriota bacterium | reverse complement strand
CGCGATGGTTGTGGGCCTGGGCGTCCAGATCGATGATGGCCTGGGTGGGTCGGTGGATACCTGGGGGAAGGGGGATGGGCGGGTTCATCATGCCAGGATGTGTAACATTTCGATGGGATAAAGTAAAGGATTCCGGCATGGAACACATGATCCGGAAAGCCTTTTCACAAGGGTTTCCGGGAGATCGTGCTAGTCCGGTTCCAGGACCTCGTTCAGGCTTCCGGAGCGGAAGCCCGTGATATCCAGGGTCACGTACGAAAACCCCTGTTTCTTGAAGTGGGCCGCGATCTCCCCGCGGTCCTTCAACAGGAGGGAAAACGCCTCCGGGGAGACCTCGATGCGGGCCACGGTACCGTGGGACCGCACCCGGACCGGGCCCTGGATCCGCTCCCGCAGGAACGACTCGCACCGGTCCACGCGGCCCAGCCCCTCCTCGGTGATCTCGGTGCCGTACGGGAAACGGGAGGCCAGGCAGGCGATGGAGGGCTTGTCCCAGGTGGGAAGGCCCCACTCCCGGGAGAGTTCCCGGATGTCGGCCTTGGTCAGGCCCGCCTCCAGGAGCGGACTGTGAACGCCCAGCTCCTCCAGGGCCCGCATGCCGGGCCGGAAATCGGACAGGTCGTCCGCGTTGGTGCCGTCCACGAGGATCTCGTACCCTTCCCGAACCCGCATCTCGTCCATCTGTGAAAAGAGATAATTCTTGCAGTGATAGCATCGGTCCGGCGGGTTCTTCCGGAACACCTCCAGGCGGAATTCGTCCGTGACGATCTCGCGATGCTCCACGGGGAAGCGCCGAGCCATTTCACGGGCTTCCTCCTGCTCCCGTTCAGGATGGGTGGGAGAGACTGCCGTGACCGCCAGCACCTTCCGGTCCGGGTCCCGGCAGATCACGGCCAGCAGGAAGGTGGAATCCACCCCCCCGGAGAACGCCACCGCCACCCGTCGGTAGGGGGCCAGCAGGGTTTCGAGCTTTTCGAGCTTTTCCGCAGGAGCTGTTGTGACTTTCACGACCCTCTCCTTATTTCTCCATCATAGCTGGTTCCGGCCGAATACAACAGGGTGGGGGGTCAGGTCTTCATTTTACATTTTTCGTCTATTTGAACGAGTTGTCTGGGGCGGCACCCCCGAGATAATGTAAAATGAAGACCTGACCCCGGCTAGCCCCGGCTAGCCGTCGATGATGGGATGTGTGCCGACGGACCATTGATTCGAGACGGGATGAGTTGAATAATGAGTAAAGGAAGCTGGTGCCAGAAGATTGTGTCCCTAAAAAAAGGGCTCACCCCCTGCGGATACGAAAAAAGACGTGGACATCGCTAATAATAAACCCAACATCGTGCTGATCTCCCTGGACTGCGTTCGCCCGGATTTTCTGGGCTGCTACGGCTGCGGGGCTGTTCGGACACCCCATCTGGACCGGATGGCGGCCCGGGGCGTGGTCTTTGACCAGGCCGTGTCCCAGGCACCCAACACGTGGGTCTCACACGCGGGCATCCTGACCGGCTGTTATCCTCCCCTGCACGGGCTCCGGAGCGCCTACGACGGGATCCTGGAGGAGGTGCCTACCCTTGCCGAGATCCTGAAGGGCTGCGGGTACGCCACGGCCGGGTTCCCGGGCAACGACCTGGTGGGGAGCCGGATGGGGTTCGGTCGGGGTTTCGATCTTTTTTTCGAGGAGTACGGTCCCGATGAGACGCCGGAACCGGAACAGGGGGTCTCCTTTCCGGATGCGGGCCCGCGGGATGGAGAGGAGGACCGCCGGATAACGGCCAACACCCGGAACGATTGGGAAGAGGTCCTGACGTCGGCCGGACAATGGCTTTCCCGGGAAAAGGAACCGGTCTTTCTGTGGTTTCATTACCTGGACACCCACCACCTGCCCGATCTCCGGCTTCCGGAGTATTTCCGCTTCTCTCAAGACCCGCAGTGGCAGTACTACGAGGGGAAGATCTCCTACGCGGACGAACGCTGCGTGGGTGCGGTGCTGGAACTGCTTCAAAAGCACGGGCGCTGCGAGGATGCCCTCATCGCGGTTCTCTCGGATCACGGGGAAGGCCTGTGGCCGGGAAGGCCGCCCCTTCACAACGGCGAGCTCACGGACGACGCCATCCGCGTGCCCCTGATCCTGTTCGGCGAGTGTCTTCCGGTCCGGGGCGTCCGTGTCGGGTCTTTGGTGAGGACCGTGGACCTGGTGCCCACGCTGGCCGCCCGGGCGGGGTTCCGTGACGAAGAGGCCTTGGAACGGTTTTCAGGCGTGCCCCTCCCCCTGCCGGGAATGACCGACTCCACAGGGGGGAAAGTGCATTTCAGCGGAAACGCGGCCTACGCGGAGAACGAACCACTGGGGCTGTCCTGCATCCGGACGGATGAATGGAAGTACCTGCTGCGCGGCGGGGAGGAACGCCTGTTCCACCTGCCGACCGATCCCGGGGAGCAGATGAACCTGGTGCCGCGGCACCCGGAAACGGCGGGGGGGCTCAGGAGGGACCTGGAGCGGATCCGTTCCCGGGGGCCGGACCGCCGGCAGGCCGCGGCCCGGGAAGAGCAGGAGACCCACCGGCTTCTCCGGTCGCTGGGGTACATGGAATGAAACGGTTCCGTCCCTGGAAGGCCGATTCCATCGGCCTCATCATTCACTATGAGTGCACCTTCCGGTGCGAGCACTGTCTGTACGCGTGCCGGCCGGGGCTCCGGGAAGATGTGAAAACAGATTCGCTGGACCGGGTCCTGGATTCCATCGCCCGGGGGGCGCCGGACACGGCCGTGCACCTGGGCGGGGGGGAACCGTTCCTGCATATGGACCGGCTTGTGCATGCCGTGCAGGGGGTTCACGGGCGGGGGCTCCTGCTCGAATACGTGGAGACCAACGGGTTCTGGGTTCGTCGCGAGGATGCCCGCCAACGCCTGGAGCGGGTCCGGGAGGCGGGCTGTTCGTGCCTGCTCCTTTCCATCTCCCCGTTTCACAACGCGTTCCTGTCCTGCCGGGACAACCGGAGGGCTTACCGTATGATCGTGGACATCTTCGGTCCCCGCGGGATCTTTCCCTGGCATCCGGACCACTACGCCTTTCTGGAACGGGTGGATCCGGAACGGCCTGTTCCCTTTATGGAATACGCCCGGCACCTCTCCCGCCGGGAACTGGTGTTCCAGCTTACCGGGATCAACTACCTGCACCCGGCCGGCCGGGCCGCATGGACCCTTTCCCGCCTGGTGGACCGCCGGCCGGCCGGGGCCTACCGCGGGAAGACATGTAAAGAGGAGCTGTCCTCCCCGGTCCACGCCCACGTGGACACGCAGGGGCACTATCTCACCGGGTTCTGTTCCGGGATCCAGATCGGGGACCGGGAGGGTTTCAACCTGGAGGCCCTGTTCCGGGAGGGGATTTCGCTGGAGGAGTATCCCCTGCTGGAGATCCTGACCGAGGGATGCCTGGGGGATCTGCTCGAGTACGCGGAGAAGCAGGGTTTCCGCCCGGACCCGGACGGGTACGTCTCCGCCTGCCACCTGTGCGGGCACATCCGCCTCTGGTTGTACGACCATCTTCCCCCGGCGGAGCGGCCCAGGGAGCTGGCCCCGGCCTTTTTCTACGAGGAACTGCGTCCCCTGGCGGCCGGCAGGTCCGAGGTTTAGGCGCAACGCATTCAGTCCCCCGGAAGCTAAATACCCGTCAGCGAAAATACGAAAATGCACTGTACGGATATTGCGAGGAGCCGGGTGAGAAACCGTCTTCAGGGCTATTCCTGCCTCATCCGTTCTTCCAGTCGACGAGTTCATTGAGAACCATCATGCCGTCGTGCGGCATGCCGCCAAACATCCGTTCGACCTGGCCGAGAGGCAGGACATTGGTGACCCCGCGGGCCAGGATTGCGTCCCGGAGCTCCAGCCGCCTGTGCTCGGGATACACACCCACCGAGGAGACGGCGTGGTGGAGGTACGGGAACGCCGCCCGTAAATCGTTCACCGGGCGCACCACCACCAGGCGGCTCATGGGGTGGTCCAGGATGTCGAAGGCATCGGGCATGACGACCACACCGGACAAAAAGTCCCCCTCGTTCATGTTCAGGTGCCACGAAGCGTTCATGTACTTACCCCGGCGCATGCGTTTGATCATGCCCCGGGTCGCGGGCGGGACATGGTTGCCCGCATATCCGTCCCACCGGGCCAGAACCTCGCGCAGGATCCCGGCATACTGCTCCGCCTGCTGTTGTTCTCCCTCCACGTAATGCACCTGGGAGGCGATGCAGGCCTTCTGATTCCAGATCATGGTATCGAAGGAGGCCAGGACCGCGGCCTCCTCCAGGTTCTCCTGAAAGGCCTCCCGGCCGATGAAGCTGAACCCGTACCGGGGGTTGAAGCAGACGGCGCGGGTAAACCGTGCGCGGGAACGTACCGACGCCACGGCGTCGGGCGCCCCCCAGACCACGATCCGGTCGAAAGCGTTGGGCATGAACAGGGCGTTTTCCGTGCTCTCATCCCCTCCGGGCCAGTAGACGATCGACAGGTTCCGGGTGAGAGGATGATCCGCAGCCGCGGATGCCGCGGCCAGCGCCACCAGTGCGGCGGGCAGGGTCGCCCCGTAGGGGGATTTGATCACGGCCGCGGATTTGGTCAGGATCGCGCGCAGCAGGGAAATGATCGGCACGGCCGGTGCGTTCCCGGCCGTGATGTGAAGCTGCCGTGTGGGCATGGCCCGGATCTGGGCCTTTGCCACGGGCAGACCCCGGGGTGTCTCTTCCCTGAAAAGTTCCCGGCCCATGAGCGAGGCCATGCCGGGAAAGATGTGCGCCGGGGTCTCCACCCACCCGTCAAGAAACTCGCTTCCCGGCCTGCCCCAGGCGGCCAGCTCCGCATCCACCGTGGCTCTTGCCAGCTCCGGATCCAGGAGCAACGGAAGGGCCGCAAACGCGGCGTCGTGATACGGGTCCGGGTGTTCCGCGGTCTGTCCGGACAAGGTCCGGACCTGATGCACCAGCTCCCGGTTTCTGTCCAATGCGTCCACGAGCGCCTGGAGATAGGAGAGGACTTCGGAAAAGGGCAGGGCGTACAACCCCTGCATCAGCATGTCCAGGTCCGGTTCGATGAGGTCGGAAGCCACAGGCAGGGGCAGCACCTGATAGAAATACTCCCCGGTCCGCTTCATGCTCTCCCGGTCGATGACCGGTTCGCGCAGAACCTGGGCGTTGTCCAGCCTCGCGCAGGTGGCATCCTCTCCCAGGGCCTGGAAGGCCTCATCGATGCGGTCTCTGCCCACATCGGGAGGCGCGAGGATCTCACCCTTAACGAGAAACGGAACACGGACGATCCTGTCGGGGCCTTCCCGGAGGAGACCGAACCGGTCACAGATTTCTTTCATAATCCCCTCTTTCTGGCGGATTAGAAGTTCATTGGGACAGGCCGTTTAAAAAGTGCCAGATGCAAGGCGCACGCGATCCTGAGGAAGGAGGCGTACCTTGGAAGTACGTTGACTGACGAGGGATAAGTGGAACGCAGCAGATGGTGCTTTTGGATTCGGGCCGACACCGGCCCTCACCCTGCGGGCGCGTCAGTCCTTCGGATGACGTGTCCAATTCCGCAATACAGAATAGCATGCGTGGAATTGTCAACGGCCTGTTACGCATCTACCGATGCCATCACTCCCCCGCACCCCTTGACCTCCCTTCCCGGGGCCCGCTCGATCTGAAGGATGGCCGGCCCGCGGAATCCACAGGCACAGGCCTCGTCCACCAGGCGGACGTTGTCCCCGCTGATGATCGAGCCGGGATACGACAGGGCAAACGGGTCCAGGAATCCGAAGGCCCCGGTGACGTCGTTGCCTTCCAGGGGAGTCAGTTCTTCATCCAGGATCACCGGTTCCACAATGGGAGGCATATGAAACCTGCCATGCGGACAGCGGATCATCAGCCCGTTGATCTCGGTCATGGAGTAGCCTTCCACGATGAGCTCTTCGGGCACACCCAGAAATTCCGAGATCATGCCCGCCAGGGTTTCCCGTTCGATCCTCTCTCCCTCGAACGATTTCCAGCCGCCTCCGAACAGGACCACACTCTGCTTTTTCAGGGAGAGCTTTTCCTTCCCGGCCTCCATGAGCTCGATCAGCTCCTTGAGCTGGTAGGGCGCTCCGAACAGAAAGGCTTTTCGGCCGTTCTGTGTGGTCCGCTTCAACTGTTCGATCACGCCCGCGTAGTTCTCCTCTTTCTTGCCGACGGTCTCGGACGTGAACGCGGTCAGCATGTTCCGGTCTTCTTCTGTCCGGGCGCCACGGGTCACACAACGAAGTGCCGACGCGGACAGGTCGATCCCGTAAAGAAAATGGGTGTGACGGAACAGGGCGGCCAGTTCCTGGGCCACGAGCTGTATGCCCATGTTCCCCTTCCGGAAGCTCAGGAAGATGCCGTCGTAGCCGGGCAACCCCATCCGCTTGACCACGCC
>CAYTRL010000352.1:0-6430 GCA_964439795.1 uncultured Thermodesulfobacteriota bacterium | reverse complement strand
GGGGTTGAGACGGGAATCGAGTTCCCATACAGAGCCGGCCGGCACCGTGACCGTACAGGCCCCTTCGGACCCGTTCCCCACGGGGATTCGCAGATAGGGATGCAACCCTAACCCGCACGGCAGATCCATCTTCTGATCCAGGTTCCGCACCTCGAACGTGCATTTCAGCGCGGACCCTCGGATCTCGTAGGTAATAGCCACCTCATAATCCGCAGGCCAGTTCTCTTCCGGGAGCGCACCTTCCTCACCCAACCCTTCGGAAGCCCGAAACCTGGCCTCCACCCGGGTTTCCGAACAGGCGGTGACTTTCCACGGACGGTTCACGACCTGGCCGTGCAGGGCGTTGCCCATCCCGTCGATGACAGGCAACCGGTATGTACGCCCCCGGAAACAAAACGCCCCGTCCCGAATCCGCCCTGGAAAGGGGAAGAGAACAGGCAACCCGCCGAGGTATCCCTGCTGCTTTCCCTTGGCAAAGCCCTCCGGGGCCCACAGGACCGGCACGGTTTCCGATCCGTCCCGTAAGGTCAGATCGACACAGTTGAGTCCGAACTCGGGCAGGATCTTCGCCCGCCCTCCCCTGTCGCGAAGGCAGATGGTTTTCATGCCTGATTCCCCCTGGACCCCTTTCCCCGGCTCTTTCCGAAGCCCGTCCTCTGTTCATCCGTACGGGAACCCATCATCCGGCCCCCATGATCATAATACGTTTCCGGCACGATTCAACCAAGCGGATCCGGGTCCAAAAAGGTTGAACCCCTCTTTCCGATCTCATAGAATACCTTCTCCGGAAGCAAAGCGTGAGTCTGGGGAGGGAGAAAGGCCATGACACGAGGGGTTCGTCTGGGGGTGGACACAGGCGGCACGTTCACCGATCTCTGCCTTCTGGACGAAGCCACGGGCCGCATGGCGGTAACCAAGGTGCCTTCCACCCCCGCCAACCCCGCAGACGCTGTGCTCGCCGGCATGCAGGCCCTGATGGAAACCGAGGGGGTCCGGCCCCGGGAGCTGCGCTTTCTGATCCACGGGACCACTGTGGCCACGAACGCTCTCCTGGAACGGAAGGGAGCCCCCACCGCCCTGATCACCACCGAGGGTTTTGAAGATGTCCTCCACATCGGAAGACAAAACCGGCCCGCGCTGTATGACTTTCGTGCCAGGCGGCCGGAACCGATCGTTCCCAGGCACCGCCGCTTCGGGGTCCGGGAACGGGTCCTTTACACCGGAGAGATCTTCCGTTCCCTGGACAAGGAACAAGTGGCAGCCATCGGCCGGACGATCCTGTCGATGGGCGTCTCATCCGTCGCTGTCTCTCTGATCCACGCCTATGCGAACCCGGTGCATGAACGGGAGATCCGATCCATCATCGCCCGCACCGCCCCCCATGTCTGTGTGACCCTTTCCTCGGATGTACTGCCGGAATTCCGGGAATACGAACGGACCAGCACGGTATGCATCAACGCCTACGTCATGCCCAGGGTCCAGCAGTACGTGGCCGACCTGGAAAAACGGATGCAGGCCCTGGGAACCGCGTCAGACCTGTATATTATGCAGTCCAACGGCGGGGTCATTACGGCACAGACGGCCCGCACGGTGAGTGCTCGAACCGTGCTCTCCGGTCCGGCGGGAGGCGCGTTGACCGGGTCGCTCCTCTCACGATCCCTGGACTCCCCCGATGTGATCACTCTGGACATGGGCGGCACCAGCACCGACATCTGTCTGATCGAAGCCGGCACCCCCAGGATATCCACCGAGTGCGAAATCAGCGGGTACCCGATCAAACTCCCCATGATCGATATCAACACCATCGGGGCCGGCGGGGGAAGCATCGCCCGGATCGATCCCGGCGGTGCCTTGCGTGTGGGTCCGGAGAGCGCCGGAGCGGAGCCGGGTCCGGTCTGTTATGGCCGGGGGGGCCGGGAACCAACCGTGACCGATGCGAACGCCGTCCTGGGAAGGATCAGCCCCATCTCCCTTCTCGCCGGGGCCATGCCCGTTCATCTCGAAGCGGCCAGAAAAACCGTCCACGATACGATTGCCCAACCGTTGGGCATGGATGTGGAAAGAGCGGCCGAGGGGATCATCGAAGTTGTCAACGCCAACATGCTCCGCGGGATACGACGGGTCTCCGTGGAACGGGGATACGATCCGAGGTTGTTCTCCCTGGTTGCTTTCGGCGGTGCGGGCCCGCTCCACGGCGTGGAATTGGCCCGTTCACTGGATATCCGCGAAGTGATCGTACCCCCCCACCCCGGCATCGCCTCCGCCTTTGGAATGCTTTCCGCCGACGTGCGTCATGACTACGTACAGACGCACATCACAAGGACCGAACAGGCGCATCCGGATGCTATCCTGTCGGTGTATCAAGGGATGGAGTCCCAGGGAGGGGAACAACTCCTCCGGGAAGGCTTTTCTCGTGATTCGATCGTGATGCTCCGCTCCGCGGACATGCGCTATCCCCGCCAGGCATACGAGCTGTCGGTTCCCGTGGAGGGCGGGGACCTTCCACCGGAGGCGTTGTCAGAGGCCGCCTCCCGGTTTCATGCCCTGCACGAAAAAACCTACGGGTATGCCCGACGATCCGAACCGGTGGAATTCGTTAACCTGCGGCTCACAGCCATGGGAAAACTCCCGCCCCTGCCACAGCGTGAAGAAAAGCCCGCTGACAACCCTCCCCCCGACCCCACCGCATGGCGGGAGGTTACTTTTGACGGCCACAAGGTCAACACGCCGGTGTACCAGCGGGACCAACTGGCCCCGGGTACCAAAATCCACGGCCCCGCTGTCCTGGAACAGCTGGATTCCACCGTGCTCGTTCCCCCCGACTGCCGGGCCGCCCGAGACCGCTACGGAAACCTCCGGATTCGACTGCAAACGGGTGACGGTTCATGATCCATCCGGGTTATTCTTTCATTCCCGCAACGCCCAGGCAGGGGGAAAGATGAAAACGACCGTGGACCCCATCACCCTGGAGGTGATGCGAAACGCCTTCCAGTCCGTGGCCGAGGAGATGGGCGCCGCCCTGATCCGAGCGGCGCTTTCCACGAACATCAAGGACCGCCGGGATTGCTCGACCGCCGTGTACACCCCCAGCGGGGAACTGGTGGCGCAGGCCGAGCACATCCCGCTGCACCTCGGACTGATGGTGTCCGTTGTACGGAAGACACTGGACGCCTTCCCGTTGGAGCGACTGGAACCGGGCGACGCCGTCATCACCAACGACCCCTACATCAGCGGTTCGCACCTCCCGGACATCTGTATGATCACACCCCTGTTCGCTGAAGGCCGCTGCCTGGCCCTCCTGGCCAACCTGGCCCACCATGTGGATGTGGGGGGGATGGTCCCGGGCAGCATGCCCACGGTTGCCACCGAGATCTTTCAGGAAGGGCTCCGGATCCCCCCCCTGAAGTTGCGTTCCCGGGGAGAGGTTGACGAACAGATCCTGTCACTCATTACCAGCAACGTGAGAACCCGGCACGAAACTTACGGAGACTTCCAGGCACAGATGGCCGCCAACAACGTGGGGGAGCGGAGGCTCCGTGAACTTGTGGACCGGCACGGGGCGGACCGGGTTTCCCTCATCATGCGTGAGATCATCGATTACGGGGAACGGAGGACCCGGAACCGGATCCGGGACCTGCCGCGGGGCTCCTTCTCCTTTGAGGACTATCTGGAAGGGGACGGTCTTTCCGATCAAAGAATGCGTATCCGGGCCTGTGTGACCTTTTCCGATGACCGGATTTCCGTGGACTTTACCGGAACGGATCCCCAGGCCCGCGGTTCCGTGAACAGCACGCGTCCGGTGACCCTGGCCTGCGTCTACTTTGCCCTGCGTGCCCTGATCGATCCGGAACTTCCTTCCAGCGAGGGATCCTGCCGCCCCATCCATGTCATCACACCCCCCGGAACTCTGGTCAATCCTCTCTTTCCGGCACCGGTATCCAACGCCAACATCAACACCTCCCAGCGGATCACGGATGTCATCCTGGGCGCACTGGCCCAGGCGCTTCCGGACCGGGTTCCGGCGGCGTCCACCGGGAGCATGACCAACTTCACCATCGGGGGGATGGACCCGCGGACCGGCGAGTACTATTCCCACGTGGAGACTTACGGAGGCGGACAGGGGGCGCTCAAGGATCTGGACGGCATGGACGGCGTGCACACCAACATGACCAACACGCGAAACGCCCCCGCGGAGGTCATGGAGATCGCCTGTCCGCTGAGAGTGGAACGATACGGGCTGATACCCGATTCCGGGGGCCCGGGGAAGCGCCGAGGAGGCGCGGGCATCATCCGGGAGATCACGGTTCTGGGAGACGATGCGGTCATCACCCTGGGCACCGAAAGGAGATCGATCCCGCCCTGGGGACTCGCTGGCGGAGCCCCCGGCGGGACGTCTGACAGCTGGATCGTCACCCCCGGGGGACAGAAAGAACAACTGCCACCCAAGGTCACCCGGACCCTGGAAGCGGGAACCCGGCTCGTGCTGAAGACCGCCGGGGGCGGCGGACACGGAACCCCTGAAGAGCGGGAAGCAGACCGGGTCCTCCGGGACGTGTCTCAGGGCCTGGTCAGCGTAAACCGCGCCCGGGAAATGTACGGCGTCATCATCGACCCGGACCAGGGCGTTGTCGACCAGAAGGCTACCCGCAGGCTCCGCAAGAAGACGGATTGAACCTTCCCCTGTATAAACTGGTTTCGATCAGCCGGTACGAGTGCGACCCCCGCAGAAATCCCTCCGGATCCTTGTCGGGCTGAACTCCCCCGGGCAGGGAGGCAACCCTGCAACCTCCATGGAAAATCCGCATCCAATAGGTGTTATTCCTACTCCGAAAAGCGGATATTGATCAGAATCTACATCGATAAACACGACCCGTTTCAACCCAAGGGAGGATTGTTCATGGGAGAGAAGAACCCGCCCGGAACCGAAATCACTGCACGCATGGAACCGGGCTTCGATGCCGTCCTGACCCAGGAAGCGATCGCCTTCCTGGCCACGCTCGAACGGGCGTTCAACGAGCGCCGGCGAGAACTGCTCGAACTCCGCAAGGAAAGGGAGGCGGCCTTTGATGCAGGACAGATGCCCGCGTTCCTGCCCGAGACTGAGGAGATTCGCAACGGGGACTGGCAGGTCGCCCCCGTCCCGGACGACCTGCAGGACCGTCGCGTGGAGATCACAGGCCCCACGGACCGCAAGATGATGATCAACGCGCTGAACTCCGGCGCCAAGGTGTTCATGGCCGATTTCGAGGATGCCAACGCCCCTTCCTGGAGCAACATGGTCCAGGGTCAGATCAACCTGATCGACACGGTGGATAAAACCGTTTCCCTTTCCGTCGAAGGGGGCAAGGAGTACCGCCTGAACCCCACCATCGCCAACCTCCTTGTGCGTCCCCGGGGATGGCACCTGGGAGAGAAGCACCTGCAGGTGGACGGACGCCCTATGTCCGGCTCCCTGTTCGATTTCGGCCTCTACTTCTTTCACAACGCCCGGAAGCTCATGGATCGAGGCAGCGGCCCCTACTTCTACCTGCCCAAGATGGAAAGCCACCTGGAGGCGCGTCTCTGGAACGACGTGTTCAATCTGGCACAGGACGAACTGGGCATCCCGCGCGGCACCATCAAGGCAACGGTGCTTATCGAAACCATCCTCGCAGCCTTTGAAATGGACGAGATCCTCTATGAGCTGCGGGACCATATCGTGGCCCTGAACGCAGGCCGCTGGGACTACATCTTCAGCGCCATCAAGAAGTTCCGGAACCTTCCGGGTCTGGTGTTTCCGGACCGGGCGCAGATCACCATGACCGTTCCGTTCATGCGGGCTTACACCGAACTGCTGATCCGGACCTGCCACCGCCGGGGTGCGCACGCCATCGGGGGCATGGCCGCTTTCATCCCTTCCCGCAAGGACGCACAGGTGAACGACACCGCCCTGAGCAAGGTCCGGGAAGACAAGGAGCGGGAAGCCTCCGACGGCTGTGACGGAACCTGGGTGGCGCACCCGGACCTGGTCCCCGTGGCCATGGAGATCTTCGACCGCATACTGGGGGACCGCCCCCACCAGAAATCGCGTCTCCGGGAGGAGGTCCGGGTAAGCGCAACAGACCTGGTGAATTTCCAGGTGCCGGGGGGAGAAATCAGCGAAGGAGGCGTTCGAAACAACATCAGCGTGGGCATCCTCTACCTGGAATCGTGGCTCCGGGGGAACGGGGCGGTGGCCATCTACAACCTGATGGAAGACACCGCCACGGCGGAGATCTCCCGGTCACAGCTGTGGCAGTGGGTGCACAGTGACGGCGCCCACCTGTCCGACGGCCGTCCCATCACGTTGGAGCTCCTGGAGGCCTGGACCGCGGAGGAACTCAAGAAGATCCGGGACACCGTCGGGGAGGACGTATTCCGTTGCGGCAAGTACGAGCAGGCCCGGGATATG
>CAYTRL010000351.1:0-6447 GCA_964439795.1 uncultured Thermodesulfobacteriota bacterium | reverse complement strand
AGGGGAGGGGTGAAGGAGGCTCTTTTGCCTTCCCAACCGGGCCGCCCCTGGATCCGCTTCGGACGGTGCCGGTCCGTTTGATTCCGTTCGGAAAATCTCCGAAAATCAATGGGTCACTTTTCCGGCGCCGTCTGCGCCCCGGGCCGCGACTCCCCTGCAAGGATAACTGCATGAAAGAAACCATTCGTATTCATCGCGACGAACACGGTATCCCCCAGGTGGAGGCGGAGAACAAGCCCGACCTCTACCACGGCATGGGCTTCGTGCACGCCACGGACCGGGGGTTGCAGATGCTCTTCCTGCGGATCCTGGGCCAGGGCCGTGTGTCCGAAATCCTGGACGCCAGCGACGAGTCCCTAGAGATCGACACCTTCTTCCGCCGGATGAACTGGTCCGGGAACACCGATGAAACCCTGGAGTGTTTTTCGCAGGAGGTGATGGAGATCCTCCGGGCCTACTGCGAAGGGGTGAACGAGGCGTTTTCCAGGAAGCCGCCCTGGGAACTCCGCCTCCTGGGGTACCGGCCCGAACCCTGGAAGGTGGAGGATCTGCTGCTCCTTTCCAGGATGATCGGCTACCTGACCCTGGCCCAGTCCCAGGGAGAGTCGGAACGGCTCTTCGTGGAGATGGTCCAGGCCGGGATCTCCCGTGAACGGCTCGAGGAGCTGTTCCCCGGCAACCTGGACGGGGTGGACCTGGACCTCCTGCGCAAGGTGAAGCTCGGCCAGAGGATGGTCCCCGAGGGCCTTCTGTGGGAGACGGGCGCGCCCCGGATGATGGCCTCCAACAACTGGGTGATCTCCGGAAACCGAACACGGACCGGGAAGCCGATCCTGTCCAACGATCCCCACCTGGAGGTCAACCGGCTGCCCAACGTGTGGTGCGAGATCGTGCTGCGGATCGGGGACCGGTACGCCATGGGCGGCTCCATGCCCGGGGCGCCGGGTATCCTGTCCGGGCGCAACCGGGACGTGGCCTGGGGTGCCACCTATACCTTCATGGACGCGGAAGACTCCTGGGTGGAGCAGTGCCGGGACGGCAAGTATTACCGTGAGGAAGAAGGGTGGATCCCGTTCCGCGTAAGGAAGGAGGTCATCCGGAGAAAGAAGAAGGAGCCCGTGGAAAGGGTTTTCTACGAGAACGGGCACGGGGTTCTGGATGGAAACCCCCACGAGGAAGGGTATTACCTGGCCACGCGGTGGGCGCCCGCGGAGTCCGGTGCGGCGAGCCTTTCCGGCATCCTGGGGATGTGGGACGTGGAGACCGTGGAACAGGGCATGGACCGGATGGGACAGGTGGAGGTGTCGTTCAACCTGGTCTTTGCGGACGTGCAGGGGAACATCGGGTACCAGATGTGCGGGCTCATGCCCCGCAGACGCGAGGGGGTGAACGGTTTCGTCCCCCTGCCCGGGTGGGAGAAAAGGAACGACTGGCAGGGGTTCGTGAGCCCCGAGGAGCTACCCCGGGCCCTGAACCCGGATCAGGGGTTCTTCGCCACGGCCAACGAGGACCTGAACCGGTACGGGAAGGTGCACCCGATCAACATGCCCATGGGAGCCCACCGGGCGAACCGGATCAATTCGATCCTGGAGAAGCGGACGGATTTCACCGTGGCCGACATGGTGGATATGCACTTCGATGTGTACTCCCTTCAAGCCCGGGCCTACATGGAGGTCCTGCGCCCCCTGCTCCCGGACACGGAGCAGGGGAGGATCCTCCGGGCGTGGGATCTCCGCTATTCGGAGGACTCCCGGGGCGCGTTCCTGTTCGAGGAGTTTTTCCGGGCCCTGTACCGGGAGGTGTTCGGGAAGCAAAATCTCGGGGAGCCGGTCCTGGATTTCCTGTGGGAGAACACCGGGACGTTCATCGACTTCTATGAGAACTTCGACCGCGTGCTGCTCTCGAAACGATCGGCATGGTTCAACGGGGAGGACCGGGAAGAGCTGTACCGGCGGGCGGCCGCGCGGGCCCTCACCGTGACCCCGAAGCCCTGGGGGGAAACCCGGCAGGTCATGATGGGGCACGTCTTGTTCGGGGGCCGGTTTCCCCGGTGGCTCGGCTTTGACCGGGGCCCCATCACGATCATCGGCAGCCGGGCAACGATCCACCAGGGCCAGATCTACCGGCTCGGCGAACGCACCACCAGCTTCTGCCCCGGTTTCCGCATCGTGACCGACTTCTCACAGGAAGGAGCCCGCACGAACCTGGCCGGCGGCCCCTCGGACCGGCGGTTCTCCAGGTGGTACTGCTCGGACCTGGAGAACTGGAAAAGCGGGAGCCTGAAGACCGTCCTCCCGGACCCCGCGGGAAACAGGTTCCCCTGATCCCAGTTACCCCGTAGCTGGGTCCGACCCCATAAAATAGCCCCTCACGGCGCCCGGCGGCGGATGTCGATCCGCCGGAGGGAGTCGTGAGGGGCTTCTATTTCTCGTCTTTCCAGGGGTGGATCAATCCCTGCGCCGGCGCAGCCCCTTCATCAGGAACACCATCCCAAGCGGGAGGAGCAGGACGGGCAGCAGGTTCAGGTCCGTCCCCGTGCCGCCGGTGCGGACCATGGTGCCGCACACCGGCCCATCCCCGGTGGAGGGGTCGCAGTCATCGTCGAGCCCGTTGCCCGGGATCTCTGTCTGGCCGGGATTCACATCGGGGTTGGTCTCGTCGCAGTCGCAGCCGCTGCTGTATCCGTCCCCGTCCGCGTCCACCGGTGCACCCAGCAGCGCATCGTTCAGGTTCAGCCGCCCCCCGGTCACGGTGATACCGGCCAGGTCCCCGTTGGCGTCTACGTACGCCATGAGCTTGCTCTTGACCTCGCACACCGTGAGCGTGGGGTCCGCGGCCCACAGGAGGCTGGCCGCGCCGGCCACGCACGGGGAGGCCATGGAGGTCCCGGACAGGTGGTCGTAGTTCATGTCGTATCCGTAGTCACGGGTCAACCCCACCTCGTAGGTGGGCATGGTGCTGTAGTACCGCATGCCCGGGGCCCCCAGGTCCACGCTCACCGGCCCGAAGTTGGAGAATTCCGTGATAAAGTCGTCATCATCCATGGCCGCCACGCTCACGATGCTTTCCGAGTCGAACGCCGCGGGCCAGTTTCCCGCCAGAAATCCCGGGTTGTCGATGTCGTCCCCGATCCCGTCGAGCCCGCCGTTGCCCGCGGCGGCCACGAACATGATGCCCGCAGTTCCGGCCGCCTCGATGGCGGTCTCCATGGCCGGCAGGCCAATGGGCCCGCCCCAGCTCGCGTTGATCACACGCAGGTTCGGCTCTCCGTTCACGGGCCGGGTCTTCAGCTCGATCAGGTCGTTGATCGCCTGGATGGCCTTCTGCGTGTTCAGGCCCTCGCCGTCGTCCCCGATCTTGATCGGGATCATCTTGGCGTTGAAGTTCACACCCACACCGCCGGCAGTGTTGGACGCGGCGGCAACGATGCCGGCCACGTGCGTCCCGTGACCGAACGCGTCCCGGGGGTCGTTGTCCCCGATGGGAAGCAGCACGCTGGTCCCCACGTAGTCCCATCCCTTCCAGTCGTCCACCAGTCCGTTGCCGTCGTTGTCGATCCCATCGCCGGTGGAGGGGTCCATGGGGTCGCTCCAGGCATCCTCACCCGGGTTCGTCCAGATGTTCGGGTCCAGGTCCGGGTGCGTGAAATCCACACCGGAGTCGATCACGGCCACAACAATCGTGTTGGAACTCCCGTCCTCGGTGTCCCAGGCCTCCACTGCGTCGATATCCGCATCCGCCACACCGCCGGTCTGTCCGTTGTTGTCCAGGGCATACTGTTCAGCGAAGTCGGGGTCCGGCGGGGTGAGCATATACCGGTAGATGGGGACCTTGTTCACGAACTCCACCGCCGGGTCCCGGCCCAGGTCCGCCAGAAAGCTTTCCAGGCTTTCCCCGGCCACCTTCACCACACTCAGACCCACGTGTTTCAGGTGCGTCACCTCTCCAACGGACAGGCTGGAGAGAGCATCCGCCTTCTCTCCGGCCGGGGTCCCGTCCTTGAACTTCACGATCAACGTGTCGGGCACATAGGTAACTCCCGCCGCGGCTTTTCCGGGCAGTTCCACCGCCGGGGCCGGGGCCGCCAGGAGCAGAAAACCGATGCTGATGGCGAAAAGGACTGTGACAACACTCGTTCCCGTGGCTCTCGTCCTTCTTGTCATGCTTGTCCCCCCTTTTCCCTTGTGGAAGTGTCTTGTTGCTTACTCTTGAATGGTATTTTATTTAAAAATCCTCTGTCAAGGACGGCCTCGGAAGAGACCGTGCCTGCAAGCCGTTTTCCGTTGTGTTCAAGGCATGGATTTGATAGCATTTTTTTACTGAAAACAATTTAAAGAAACCCTACACCCTGGCCAGGCGGGGCATGGCTGTTCAGGCCGAACCGGCCCGGCATCGGGGCACACAGGGCCGGGAAAAGGCCCCCGCCAAGAGAGAGAAGAATGGTCCACAAGCCGTACGATGAACTTACCCGCAGACACTTCCTCCGGGGGGCCGCCGGAGTGGCCGTTCTGGGGCTCGCCCCCCCGCTCCTTGGTTCCCGCCCCGCCCTGGGCTCAGAGAAGCAGGCACTCTTTCAACCCCGGGTGGACAGCCTCCGGGTGGCCGTGGTGCACGACCCGGCCATGACCCGGGACGTCCGGCCGAAATGCGGCTGGACCGAGCAGGAGGATCTGGTAGTGGACCCGGGGGTGGAGCGGAACATCGACCGGATGGCCCGGGCCCTCACCGGCGAAGCGGATGCGGGCAGGGCCTGGGACCGGATCTTCGTGAAACCGCCGGACAAGCCCTGGAAAAAGGTGGTGGTGGCCGTCAAGACCAACAACCTGGGCAAGCAGCACACCCACGGCGCGGTGATGCGGAAGATCTGCCGCGTGCTCACGGAACAGATGGGGGTCCGGCCCTCCTCCATCTTTATCTACGACGGGGTGTCCGGCAGGAACATCAACCGGAAGACACCGTTCCAGAAGATGATCCCGGGCGTGAAAGTGGCAAACAAGTGGGGAGGGATCGCCACGCCGGTGAAGGTGCCGGCCCCATGGACCATGGGGAACGGGGAGGCGGAGTGCGTCCACGCCCTGGCCGTGGGGAAGGTGGACATCCTGGTGAACATCGCCGTGTGCAAGGGACACGGGGACAAATACGGCGGGTTCACCATGACCATGAAGAACCACTTCGGCACGTTCGATCCCAAGTGGGGCCACCGTAAACAGGCCACGGACTACCTGCTCGCCATCAACAAGACGCCTCAGATCCTGGGGACCTCCTCGGAGCCAACCGGCAGGATCAACCTCCCGCGACAACAGCTCTGCATCGTGGATGCGCTCTGGGCCAGCAAGGACGGGCCCCACGCGGGAAGTTCGGCGCAGCCCAACCGGCTCTTCATGGGCACCCTTTCCCCGGTACTGGATTACCAGGTGGCCACACACTTCCGCCGGGACACCATGAAGTGGCCCATCGACGAGCGGGTCACCGGCCGCTTCCTCTCGGAGTTCGGGCTGTCCCCCGAAGACCTTCCCGGAGGCGGAAAACTCCTGGACGCCATGAGCGTGTGAGGGTCACCCCTTCACGCAAACATAGATGGGCCCCCGGTCCTTGTACGCCCTGCCGGAGAAGTCGTTCTCGTAGAGCCGAACCGCGAACCCCGTCTTCCGAAGCATCGCTTCCACCTTTTTCCCTTGAAAAAGCCCCTGTAGATGCCTGTCGGAGATGATCTGCAGGGGGCCCCGGTTCTTTCGAAGCAAAAACACGAGGTGTGTTTCAAAGGTCGTATCCCGCTTGTCCGGATCGTAGGGATAGTCGATCACAACCGCGTCCGTGTCCCCGACCGAACTGGTGCTGGTCAGGGCCAGAAACCGGTTTTTCTTTCCAAAGGCCGTTTCCTTGACCGCCGGAACGTCATAGACGAGAACCCCTCCCGGCTCCAGATGTTGGTGGAAGTTCTTCAAGGTCGCGGACAGATCCTCGTACGTGTAGTTGTAGCACATCACCCCCGTGAGCGCGGTAATCACATCGAAGGTCCGGTTCAGTTTCATCTTCTTCATGTCCCCGGTGACATAGGGGATCTTCGGGTTCTTCTTTCTCGCAAGCCTGAGCATATCCGGGTTCAGGTCCATGCCGGTGACGTGAAAATGTCTCTTCAGGAACCGATCGTGACTTCCGGTTCCGCAGCCCACATTGAGCAGGGAAGAGCCTTTCGAGCGTTTGGCCCGTTTGATGACGCGTACAACGAACTCCGCTTCTTTCTTGAAGTCCTGGTCATGGGAAAACAGTTCGTACAGTTCCGGCTTCTTGTATATCGATTGCGTCGGCATGCCTGTTTCCTGCATTGGGGAAGCGG
This sequence comes from uncultured Thermodesulfobacteriota bacterium, assembly GCA_964439795.1. Lineage (GTDB taxonomy): Bacteria > Desulfobacterota > DSWW01 > DSWW01 > DSWW01 > CAYTRL01. Next base: position 110 of record CAYTRL010000351.1, on the reverse strand, counting down.
TTTTTCATGCCGCTGGCGGGTTACTGCCAGCGTGACGTTAGCAAGCCGTTGATATCGTCCAAGAGGTCGATATCCCTGCCCATGCCCCTGGATTCCGGATCAAGTCCGGA
>CAYTRL010000350.1:0-6453 GCA_964439795.1 uncultured Thermodesulfobacteriota bacterium | reverse complement strand
CATCCGGGTTTTGAAATCCGGTGTGTAGCCGATCTCCACCGCGGTTTCCGCGTTGATCATGGGCTTGGGTTCCGCCTCCAGGAACACGGGCAGGTTCCCGGTACCGTCCCCGTTGATGATGTGGTACAGGTTCACCACGATCCTGCGGACCCGCTGCTTTTCCGTGTCCGGGCTCAGGGTCGCCAGGACGCCCCGCTCCACGTCCCGGGGGCCCAGGTCGCTGAAGGTGGGGATCTTTCGATCGTTCAGTCCCCGGATCAGCTGCTCCCGCTCCGGCAGGCGGATGCGGGGCATCCGGACCAGGAAGAATCCCTCCGCGTCTTCGGGCAGCCGGGCCAGGGTCTCCGGGATATCGGGGGTCACCCCGAACGGGACGATCTCCACATCCAGTTTACGGGAGTATTCCTCTATCTCCGGTTTAAGGGACTTGAGGTCCTCCAGCTCCTCGGCATCGATCCCCACGTACACAGATTGAAAGTGGACCAGGTCCCGGAACGCCTTGAGCTTCTCCTCGATGCTCAGCGGCATGAGCACAAAGCTCAGGTTCTTCTTGAGGGAGCGGTTATCCTCGGAATAGGGCATCCGGGGGATCTCGCCGTTCAGGGCCGTAACGCTCACGAAGGGCTTGGAAAGCTCGAGGTCGGAATCCGCCGCCGCCTGAGTTACCAGGGGTCCGATCCCGAGTACAATATCCACCCCGGGGTCGTTCATGGCGTTCTGGATCACCCGGCGGTAACGCGCATCTTTCCACTGGGCGTCGAATTCCGGGGAGGTTTTGAAGACGATGTGGTCCTTTTCACTCAGGAGGCGCTCCAGTTCCTGCTCGATGGAACCGGTGATTTCGCTTTCCTCCGTGGGTCCGTCCTGCACCACGGCGATGGTCACCGTCCGGGCATGCGTCCTCCCGGAAAACATTGCAAGCAACAGGAAAGGTGTTGCCAGAAAGATGATGGACCGTATGGCTGCTGCTCTCCTCATCCCGGTTTCTCCCTCATCCTGCGAACAATCCAGCGGGCTCGTAACTTGTTTAAATTTGTGGAAAAACGCTTGTAAATGATGGTTACATTACACCATTCCCGTTTCCTGAAACAAGACCCGGGGGCGGCCGCAGGATCCGGAGCGTTCGAAACGATCCTTTACCTTTCCGTTTGTTCTTCTTTCTGATTACCGTTTGATTCGAACGGGCAGGATCCAGGTACATTGATTGAAGGTGTTTGGGTGAGAACTTTGAATATCCGATGCTCAACCCTGTTCTCTTGATTCGCAATGACGACGAAGCACCGGGGTCCTCACGCTCGGGAAGAAGAGGATCACACGCGGGCCCCGAAAGCGTGAAGCACGCACCGCCAACCGCTCAGGCTGCGCGGTCGGGAAAATGTGTCAAAAGAAAAGGAAGGGAACGGCCTCCCCGGTCACCCATGGGACCCTGAAGGGGCCGGGAAAATGTGTGATGAACGGGTCCCGAATCCTCAGATGGATTCCGCGGAATAGAACCGTTCTCCGTTGCAGGTGGAGCTCTTCAGGTACCCCCGGCCGAAAAGGTCTTCCATGTACTTGGCTGCCTCCGCGCGTGGGATGCTCAGCCCCCGGGAAACATCAAGAACCGTGCAGGGCCTTCGTTGCAGGAGTTGCAGGATCTGCTCCCGGCTGGCGTCAAACCTTGGGTCCACCAACGCACTGGCGGCGTCGGGGAGTACTGCCGGGACCCCCTCGAAGAGCCCCGCAAACCGCAGCAGTTGGTCCCGGGAGACCGGAGAGGCGAACTCCGCCTGCGGGGGTCGTGTCACGGTGAGCAGTTGCACACATTCCGCTTTCATCATGCGGACCAGCCGAGCGAGCCGCTTCACTTCACTCTCCATGCCGGTGATCCCCGCCAGGAGAAAGACCTCCAGCCAGATCCTTCCAGTGAACCGTTCTCCGAAACGGATCATCCCCTCCAGGATCTGTTCGAAAGAAAGGTCCGGGTGCGGCCGGTTCACGCGCTGAAACAGGTGTTCGTCCGGCGCATCCAACGATGGGATGACCAGGTCCGCTGCCAGAAGATCGTCCTGCACCTCCCTCTGCCACAGGAGGGAGCCGTTGGTGAGCACCGCCACCGGCACGGAACTGTTCTGCTTGAGTGCGCGGATGAATTCACCGAGCCGGGAATGCAGGGTGGGCTCTCCCGAGCCGGAAAAGGTCAGAAAATCAATCCCGCCGTCCTGGGATATTTTCTCATGAATCTCCTCCAGGACCTCTTCATAAGGGACCCATTCCCTCCTCTCGCACGTCCGTTCCGAGGTGGGGCCCAGTTGGCAATAAATGCAATCGTAGGTGCAGGTCTTGTACGGGACCAGGTCGATCCCCAGGGAGCGTCCCAGCCTCCGGGAGGGGACCGGACCGAAAAGATGAGCTTCCATGTTCCGCCTTTCCTTATTGAGCAACAGCTCGAGATCCATCATTCGAAGGTGACGACATACGAAGAGCAATGTATGTGCCGGGGGAGGCAACGGCCGGCGGTATATGTCGAAGGATTCCTTTTTTCAAGGAAATTCGTTATAAATAAAGGAGAAGCAGATCCGGAAGCTACGAAGGAGCATTGACGCATTTTGCATTCATGCACGGAAACACGTTGCATAATGCAACGTGTTTCCGGCAGTGTTCTGTAAAGGGGCTGGGTCCACCAGCGAAAAATTTCTCTATTTTTCAGCCCTTTCCAGTTGGGCCGCAGGTCGGCTGGATCCTGGCACAGAGATTGCTGAAAAAAGAAACAAGTCCCTGATTTTCCGGTTTCAGTCGGTTTCACTGCCCGCATGTTCCGGCAATACCGTCACGCTGCGAAGGGTTGCGTGACCGGTGGCGAGGAACATCTCTCCGGCAAACGCTTGAACAGAAATCTCCGGAAGGGAACGGTTTGTTTGGCGCCGGACGGACTGTCCGGCTTCACCGGTTCCATCGGAGGAAAAACCCCGAGGGAAAGACAGAACCAGCGACCCCTCTCAGAAGAAAGGATGAAGGCATGGAAAAAGATCCCTGTGAAAAGGACGCCAACTGCGGTTCCTGCGCCACGGCGGAACAGTGCAGCGAGCAGATCAAGAAGGAACACGAAGAAAAGGTTCTGTTGGATACCCTGTCGCAGATCCGGCACAAGATCTTCGTCCTGGGAGGAAAGGGAGGCGTGGGGAAAAGCACGGTGGCGGTGAACCTGGCGGTGTCCCTGGCGGCGAGAGGGTACGTGACCGGTCTGCTGGACATCGACATCCACGGTCCCAACGTGGCCAAGATGCTGGGCCTGGACGGGGTACGTCTCGGCGCGGCAAGCGGGCAGGAAAAGATCGCGCCCGCCGAACCTTTCCCCCGCCTCAAGGTGGTGAGCATGGCGGGACTGCTGCCGGACAACGATGCCCCCGTGATCTGGAGAGGCCCCTTGAAGATGGCGGCCATCAAACAGTTTCTGGCGGACGTTGACTGGGGTTCCCTGGATTTTCTCATTGTGGATTCGCCTCCCGGCACCGGGGACGAACCGTTGAGCATAGCGCAACTCATACCGGACGCGGACGGGGCCGTGATCGTGACCACCCCTCAGGAGGTGGCCCTTCTCGACTCGCGAAAATGTGTGAACTTCACCAAGCAGTTGAGGCTGCCCGTGCTCGGCATCATCGAAAACATGAGCGGGATGAACTGCCCGCACTGTAACGGACTGATTCCCCTTTTCAGCCAGGGCGGGGGACGGAAGGCGGCCGAAGAACTGGATGTCACCTTTCTCGGAGCCCTGCCCATCGATCCGGACCTGCCCACGCATTGTGACGAAGGACAGCCGCACATGCTCCTGGACGGGGAGAACGCCCTGAAGGATGCCTTTAACAAAGTCGTGGACCAACTGACCCAGTCGGTGGGGGCCCGCGAGGTCATGCAGTAAAGAAGAGACCAAGAGGATGAAGGAAGACGACATCTACCGCATGCTCACGGACTCCCGTCCCGCCATATCCGATGAAAAGCAGGACCGGGAGCCCGCCCCTTCCCATGAGCTCATGCAGCGATCGGAAAACCCTTCGTTTCTGGGCGAGATCTCATCACCGGACGGGTACGCCCTGGAGCAGGGCGAGTGCGGGGATTCCATGGAGGTCTTTCTGTCCGTCAGGGACCGGATCATCCGGCAGGCACGGTTCGACACGCTGGGCTGCGGCTACACCGTTGCCTGCGGTGACATGGCCATGGAACTGGTGGAGAAACAACCGTTGGTCGAGGCTCTCCGCATCCGCCCGGAACGGATCGGGGAGGCGCTGGGCGGGCTGCCGGCCTCGCACGAACACTGTGCGGAACTGGCGGTCAAGACGCTCCGCAGTGCGGTTCACAGCGCCCTGGAAAGAGGAAGAGACCCCTGGAAAAAAATCTACGGGTAACCGGGTTTCGACCCGACCTGTCCGGTTTGTGATTCGACAAACATACGGGGTGGCAGGCGATGAATGATATTCAGAATATCCACTTGAAGCCGATCGGGGAGGTCCGGACACCTTACCGGGACTGGGCGCCTCATCAGCCGGTGGAGCGGGATGCGGAGGAGGGAAAGTTCCGTCTTGTCCTGTCCCGGGAATACTCCGAGGGACTCCGGGACCTGGAACGGTTTACATATGTGTACGTCCTGACGTACCTGGACCGGCAACCAAAACCCGTGGACATGACCGTGTCCCCCCCCTGGGCGAAAGGAAAAACAGTGGGGCTGTTCGCTTCCCGCTCGCCGGGCCGCCCAAACCCGATCGGGTTGAGCATCGTGCAGGTGCTTCGAGTGGAGGGCAGCGAGGTGATCATCTCGCCGATCGATTTCTTCGACCGAACGCCGATCCTGGACATCAAGCCGTATTTTCAGGGTCTGGATTCAAAAACGGATGCCAATCACGGCTGGGCGGACGACCTGGAGGACCGGGAACATATCATGCAGCACGTACGGGGCCTGCCGCACAAAGACCACCACGGTCATGATCACGGCAAGAAACACGATGACGGTCACGGCAAGAAAGATCCGTAGCATGTCATCACAACTAAGGAAAAATTCACACCCTCTCAGGGCACCGTGCCACCTGCCGGCCGGCAGGCTGAAACCCAAGGAATCTGTGTTCTCCGTCATTCCGGGCTTGACCCTTTGACCCCCCTGATCCTTTGACCCCCCTGATCCTTTAACCCCCCTGACCCGTAATCCAGGGGCAGGGGCAAGGAGGCGACTCTCAGGCGCCCTGCCCGGCCGCCCCTGGACCCCCCCGCGTCCGGGTGTGTCGATTATCGTTCCTTTGCAGTTTTTTCAGGGTTTACGGCGATGAGCCCAATGGAGGAGATTGCGAGCGAAGCGAAGCAACCCCCCGGCCCCGTGAGCATTTTAATCGCAGGGGGTTGCCGCGTTGCCTCCGGCTCCTCGCAACATTCGTTCTTAGACATCCAACAGTCTCCGTTTATCGACACCCGCGTCCACGGGGCTGGCAACCTGTGGGACGGTTTCAACGGCCTGTTCGGGGAGGGACACGTACAAACCTGCCCTCTCCCGCGGGAGAGGTTCCCGCAGGCGGAAGGCGGACCGGGGTGCGGCAGCGACCAGGTTCCGTCCGTTCAAGGTTGGTGAAAGATCGGGGCTCCGAGGGTGCTCAGGTCGAAGCGCTTGAACACGCGGTGGCCGTCGTAGTCCAGGACCCTCAAATCGTCGGACTGCTTCAGGTCTTTCATGATGACGTCAAAGTGGTTTCCGTACTTCTGCTTCAGTCCGTCCACTGGCACCTCGTAGGCGATGAACTTCTTCAACCCCTTGGCGTTCATGGTTTCCAGGAAACCGGGTTCGGAGAGAGAATCGTACGAGGTCAACAGGACGATGGGCCCGGAACCGGTGAAAAAGATGCCGCCTTTCATGGCTTCCTCCTTTCCCCTCCTCGAAAACGAGGTCCAGGGAAGTACGTGGGTGTGGATCGATCGCTTTGATCAAGCGTACATGGAGGAGGCTTCAAAAAACGGTTCGGCAGGAAGGTTCACGCGGTTTGTGGACGGAAAGGGTCGGAGGAGATTCGAAGTGGTTCCATCAGAACGGAAAACGAGCACCGGGACCCCTTGAGAAAGCCTCCTGTGCCTGATCACTATGCCGTCCGTTGGATTCCCATTCTCCTTTTTTTATCAGATGGAATGGTGCCGCACCCCTGCAAGCATTCAGGTCCCACCCTTCTGATACGATTGTAGGCCCGGGGAAGAGGCATGACAAGGCTTTTTTTTGGGGGAGGGAATCGAGGGAAGTGCCGGCAAGAAAAAAAGCCCCCCCGGCCCGATGCTCGGTCGGGGCCGGGGGGCACCGTATCACGGATGTGTTGCGTTTCCGATTAGAAATCGTGCGTTCCGATGGTCACGGGGACCTTGAGGGTTTCTTCCATCTTGGCCTTGATCACGTCCAGGTTCATGGGACAGCTCATGACGGCCTTTGCCTTCTGCACGCAGGTGGCGAAG
>CAYTRL010000349.1:0-6459 GCA_964439795.1 uncultured Thermodesulfobacteriota bacterium | reverse complement strand
TGAGAAAGGGAGGGCCCTGTCTTTTCTAAAGATAACCCCCGATCGGCCGATGTATGGTCAACAAGGTCCATTCCCCGGGGTCGAGGGCCGTGTGTGCGGGCCCCGACGAACCTGTCTCCGTGGAGTATGTGTCACATGAGAACCTCTGGAACCCGTTGGCAAGCGGTTTTTCGGTCGTTTCCAGGCCTCCTGGGCCTCTTTCTTCTGACGGCGTCGGTCCCGGGGGCCGGGTGCGGGAAGAAGCAGGCACCGCCGCCGCCGGAACCAACGGTCACCGTGTTCAAGGCCCTGCAGCAGACGGTGCCGGTATATTTGGATTACATCGGCTCCACGGAATCCGTGCGTTCCGTGGATATCCGGGCCCGGGTGGAGGGGTTTCTGGACACCCGGAACTTTGTGGAGGGCGACGACGTCAAGCAGGGGGAGGTGGTCTACGTCATCGACCGCCGGCCCTTCGAGGCGGCCCTGGGAAAAAGCATGGGACAACTGGCCCGTGACGGGGCGCAGGCGGACTTCGCCCGGGTGCAGATGGAGCGGTACCGGAGGCTGGCGGAACAGGATTTCGTGGCCAAGGAGAACTACGATGACTGGGCCACCCAGTACGAGCAGGCGCTGGCCGCCGTGGCGGCGGACGAGGCCCAGGTCGTGGAGGACCGGCTGAACCTGAGCTGGTGCACCATGACGGCACCACTGGACGGACGCATCGGGATCACGTATGTGCATGTGGGGAACCTGGTGGGCGCGGGAGAGGACACCAAGCTGGCCACGATCGTGCAGCTGGACCCGATCTACGTGTACTTCAGCCCCAGTGTGAGCAACCTCCAGACGATTTTGAAGCACCAGCAGCAGAAGGATCCCACGGTGAAGATCCAGCTGCCCGACGGAACCGAACATCCGTATACCGGCACGCTCGATTTTGTGAACAACCAGGCGGACCAGGCCACGAGCACCGTGATGCTGCGCGCCGTGGTGCCCAACCCGGAAAAAACCCTGCTCCCGGGACAGTTCGTCACCGCCCAGCTGTTCGTGGCCGACGTGCCGGATGTGATCCTCGTGCCCAAACAGGCCGTGTCCGAAGACCAGCGCGGCTCCTACGTGTACGTGGTGGACAAGCAGGGCAAGATCGAGTACCGGGCCGTGGAGGTATCCCACGAGTACAAGAAGTACCGTGTGATCCAAAAGGGGCTGAAGGCGGACGAACCGGTGGTCATCGACGGGCAGCAGAAGGTCCGCCCCGGCATGGCGGTCAAGACGGAAACCGCCTCTCAGGAGAAACAGCAGGCTGCCAAGGCGGAGGGAAAAGGCGGGGACGGTACGGATTCCGGCTCCAAGACGGATGGGAAAACAGGGGACGGAACCGGCTCAGCTTCCAAGGCGGACGGGAAAGCGGCTCCTTCGGACGCATCCTCAAAGGCGGACGGGGGGAAAGGGGTGTCCCCGTAACAGGCTGATAAAGTGTACATTGTCGTCATCCCGGCGAACGCCGGGATCCAGGGGTGGCCAGGAAGGGGATGCCACAGGCCCCCCCCTCTCCCCTCCCCTGGATTCCGGATCAGGGGGGTCTAAGGATCGAGTCCGGAATGACGGAAAATACGGAATGCTTGTTTTTCAATAGGCTCTTGAGCTCCTTCTTCCTGCGGTTATGTGAATGAAGGTGCGGGAGGCCATATCGGGGCAGGGTGGGGAGCCGAAAGCTGACCGTTGATCGCTGAAAGCAAATTGCCGAATGCCTGATGTTGCGCGGTCCGAGAATCTGTACCCGGAAAACGAGGCTTCATGTTCGTAAACTTCTTCATCCAGCGGCCCATCTTCGCCACGGTGATCGCGCTCATCATCGTGCTGGCCGGATCCGTGTGTATCCCGTTCCTTCCCATCGCACAGTTCCCCGAGATCGTCCCCCCCACGGTCCAGATCACGGCCAACTACACCGGTGCCAGCGCCGAGGTGGTGGAGGAGACCGTGACCTCGCCCATCGAGGCGCAGGTCAACGGCGTGGAGGGGATGATCTACATGTCCTCCACCAGCTCCAGCAGCGGGCAGGCGACGATCATCGTCACCTTCGAGGTGGGCTACGACCTGGACATCGCCGCGGTGGACACCGAGAACTACGTGTCCATCGCCATGCCGCAGCTGCCGGAGGTGGTCCAGCGCCTGGGGGTGACCACCAAAAAGCAGAGCTCGGACATGGTCCTGGTGGTCAACCTGATCTCCCCGGACAACACCCTTGACGACCTGTTTCTCAGCAACTATGCCAAGATCCATATCGTGGACACGCTGGCCCGGATCCCGGGCGTGGGCGAGGCCACCATCCTGGGCGAGAAGGATTACGCCATACGCTACTGGCTGGACCCGAACAAGATGACCAGCATGGGGATCACCACCAATGACGTGATCGACGCCATCCAGGAGCAGAACCTCCAGGTGGCCGCCGGGACGATCGGCGGCTCCCCCAGCCCGTCGGACCAGATCTTTGCCTACACGGTGAACACGCTGGGGCGCCTGGAAAAGGTGGAACAGTTCGAGGACATCATCCTCCGGGTGGCCTCGGACGGCACGCCGGTGCGGATGAAGGACGTGGCCCGGGTGGAGATGGGCTCCCAGTACTACAACTGGTATTCCAGCCTGAACGGCCAGAAGGCCGCCTCCATCGGGATCTATCAGCTGCCCGGCGCCAACGCGCTGGACATCGCCAAGCAGGCCAGGAAGGCGATGAAGACGCTGGCCAAGCGCTTCCCCGAGGGGCTGGATTACAAGATCCCCTACGACACCACCATCTTCGTCAAGACCTCCATCGAGGAGGTGCTCATCACCCTGCTGGAGGCGATTGTTCTGGTGTTCCTTGTGGTGTACGTGTTCCTGCAGAGCTTCCGCGCCACCCTGATCCCGGCCATCACCATCCCGGTGTCCCTGATCGGGACCTTCGCCCTGCTGGAGGCCTTCGGGTTCTCCATCAACACCCTGTCCCTGCTGGGGCTGGTGCTGGCCATCGGCCTGGTGGTGGACGATGCCATCATCGTGGTGGAGAACGTCACCCGGAACATGGAAGAAAAGGGGATGAAGGGGCAGGAGGCGGCCAAGGCGGCCATGAAGGAGGTGGTGGGCCCGGTGATCGCCTCCACGCTGGTCCTCCTGTCGGTCTTCATCCCCGTGGCCTTCATGCCGGGGCTCACGGGACAGCTTTACAAGCAGTTCGCCCTGACCATCGCCTTTTCGGTGGCCCTGTCCGGGATCAACGCCCTGACCCTGAGCCCGGCCATGTGCGCCGTGTTCCTGCGGCCCGCGGGGGAGAAGAAAAAGGGGTGGTTCTTCCGGAAGTTCAACCAGGCGTTCGACGCCTTTGCCCGGTTCCACGAGAAGGGGATGCGCCTGGCCATCAAACGGCGGAAGATCGTGATGCTCCTGTTCGCGGGTGTGGTGGCCGCCGCCTACCTGCTCATGAAGACGGTGCCCACCGGGTTCGTGCCCAACGAGGACATGGGATACTTCTTCGTGGTCATGGAGGGTCCGGAATCCACGGCCCTGGCGCGCACCAGCAAGGTGGCCGGCCGGGTGGAAAAGATCATCAAAGGTATCTCCGGTGTGTCGGATGTGCTGATCATCGGCGGGTACAACATCGTGGCCGGGATCCAGGACACGCGCTCCGCCACGGCAATCGTGGTCTTGAAGCCCTGGGACGAGCGCAAAGGAAAGGCGCTGAGCCTGGACGGGGTCATCGAGCGCGTGTACGAGGAGACCGCCGGCATCAACGAGTTCAACCTCATGGCATTCAACCCGCCGCCCATCCAGGGGTTGAGCACCACCGGAGGGTTTCAGTACCAGCTGGAGGACTACGAGGGCACGGACCTGCAGGCGCTGTACGACATCACCACGGATTTGGTCCGGCAGGGCAACGCCCGCAAGGACCTGGAGCACCTGAACTCCCCGTTCTCGGTGAACTATCCGCAGCTCTACGTGGATTTCGACCGGACCAAGGCCAAGGCCATGGGGGTGAAGGTCTCCGACGTGCTGAACACCCTGCAGACCTACCTGGGTTCCTACTACGTGAACCAGTTCAACAAGTTCGGCCAGGTCTACCAGGTGTACGTTCAGGCCGACAAGCAGTACCGGTCCGAGATCAAGGACATCTCGGAGCTGTACGTACGCAACGCTACCGGGGAGATGGTTCCTCTTTCCGCCATGGTGAAGGTCCGGCCGATCACCGGGGCGCAGACCATCTACCACTACAACCGGTACCGCACCGCCATGATCACGGGAAGCCCTGAGCCCGGGTACAGTTCCGGCCAGGCCATCCAGGCCATGGCGCAGCTCTCCGACCAGATGCTGCCCAAGGGGTACGGGTTCGAGTGGACCTCCACGGCCTACCAGGAGATCAAGGCGGGGGGGATGGCGCCGTTCATCTTCGCCCTGTCCCTGGTCTTCGTGTACCTGATCCTGGCGGCCCAGTACGAAAGCTGGAGCATGCCCACCATGATCATGCTGGCCGTACCTACGGCCATCATGGGGGCCCTGGCCGCCCAGTATGTCCGGGGGCTGGAGAATGGTGTGTACTGCCAGATCGGGCTGGTCATGTTGATCGCGCTGGCGGCCAAGAACGCCATCCTCATCGTGGAGTTCGCCAAGGAGTTGCGGGAGAAGGGGATGAGTGTTGTGGAGGCCGCGGTGAGTGCCGGCCGCCTGCGCCTGCGCCCGATCCTCATGACCGCCCTGGCCTTCATCCTGGGGGTGACCCCCCTGGTCACCGCCTCGGGCGCCGGCGCCTCCAGCCGCAACCAGCTGGGCACCGCTGTCTTCGGGGGTATGATCGCGGCCACGGCCCTGAGCATCTTCCTGGTGCCGGTGCTCTACGTGATCATCGAGATGATCCGGGAGCGGGGCCGCAACAAGCCTGAGGAGCCCGCCCCCGGGGAGCCGGAGCCGGAGGCCTCTTAAAGGGACCACATGGGCACGCCCTGAACGTCCAGCCGGGTAAGGCCGGCCTCGTCGGCCCACTTCAGGGCTTCTTTGTATTCGTCACGGGTGATTCTGCGGGATATCTCCGGATAAGAAAACGCCTTGTACACGGGCCTGTACTGGGACATGATGTTTACATAGGTGTCTTTCGGAAGGTTCTGTGCGATCCATTCCACCACCCCTCGGGTTCCCGCCACCCTGTTTGGCATGACCAGATGACGGATCATCAGCCCCCTGTACATCAAGCCGTCCCGGGCAGGCCGGGCCACGCCCACCTGGCGCTGCATTTCCAACAGGGACGCCTTCGTCCCCTCCGGATAGGTTTCCGCACCGGAAGAATACTTTGCAGCCATCTTCCCGTCCGAGTACTTGAAGTCGGGCAGGTAGATATCGACGATGCCGTCCAGGATCTTCAGGATATCCAAACGTTCCCAGCCGCATGTATTGTATACAAGGGGAAGCCGCAGGCCCTTGCCTGCTGCAATATCTACGGCAAGAACGATATGCGCGGGGTAATGGGTCGGGGTCACGAGGTTGATATTGTGGCACCCCATTTCCTGGAGATGGAGCATCATGTCGGCCAGTTCTTCCAGGCTCCTCGGGCTTCCTCTTCCTTCGTGGTTGATCTCCCAGTTGATGCAGAACGCGCAGCGCAACCCGCAATTCGTGAAGAAAACCGTCCCGGAACCGTTTTTACCCACCAGCGGCCTTTCTTCCCCGAAGTGTGGATGATACGAGGAAACCTCGAGTTGGGCAGAAGATCGACAGAAGCCCTCTTCTCCATCGAGCCGGTTGACGCCACACTCGCGGTAGCAAAATTGACAGCTCTTCATTGTTCTCCAGAGATCCCGGCCCCTCCTCTTCAACTCTCCGGTTTTGTGCAGTTTCAGGTAGGCGGGCTCGAAGTTCGGGTCGATCTGAGCGATTTTCCCGGGCCGGATGGGTTTCGGGTCGTCGCTGTCCGCCTCCCTCGGCCGGGGGATGTTCTTGGTCTTCTGTTTGCAGCCCGTGGCAATGACAGGGAAGGAGGAGCCCACCCCGGCGAGGGCGAGAAACAGGCAGGATTCAATGAATTGCCTTCTTGAACTGTCTTTCATTTGAAAGGGTCCCCTGATCCCGAACCGCAGAACAAGGAAGAGCTTTTCCCTCCTAATTGTAATGATTTCCCTTTGAATTCGCTACAAAAAAGGTGGGACATGATGTTTGTGAGGTCCGACCCCAGGGCTCCCCAAGGCCCGTTTTCGTTTTCCCCAGGGAATTTTTTTTCTTCAAGCGCATACAAACCGCGATTCGCTTCGTTGTTATTCAAAAAGGGGTCTATGTCGATGGTTCCGTCCTGTATTGGGTGTCCAAGGCAATTTCAATGAAAACCGGAAAGGGGGAAACGAGCATGGAGCGAAAAGGCTTTGTTGAGAAGGGGATGGTTCTGAGCATTGTTCTGTTTTTTCTGATCGCCCTGTTCCCCGCAGTGGGATCCGCGCAGACGACCTGGATCGTGGACCCGGGTGG
>CAYTRL010000348.1:0-6482 GCA_964439795.1 uncultured Thermodesulfobacteriota bacterium | reverse complement strand
CTTAACTATCCTTCATCATCATCCTGAAACGTAGACGAACGATCACACCTGAAAGATCTACTCTTTGCATTTCTAACTTGAGGGGTGAGCCCCGGGGAGTTCACGGGAGGCGTGGAAGTGATAAGCTACATACGGAATACAGCGGATTGTACCGGAATCGTTCTTTAGGAGCTCAAGAATTCTGAGAAACGCCTCGCCCTGATTCAGTGCGACAAGCGGCGGGATCCCTCAGCGGGAGCGGGACGACTCGATGATCTCGTTCAACCGGTCCGGGTAATCGGTGATGATCCCCTGGGCACCCATGCCCAGAATCCTCTCCATGTCCGCGGGATTGTTGATGGTCCACACATGAACCTCCATGTCCCGCTCCCGGGCCCTGGCCAGGAACTCAGGTGTCAGGACCGGGATATCGAGTTCCTCCTCCGGGATCTGGTGCACGGTCGCCTCCACGGAAACCTGGTCCAGGAGGTCCTCCGGCAGGAAGGAGAAGAGCAGGATTTCCACGAGCGCCGATCCGGTGCAGATATCCGGATTCAGGTTCCGGACCTCCTGGATCACCGGATCGTGAAAACTCCCCACGCAGACCTTTTCGGTCATGCCGTGGCCCTCGATCAGGGAGAGCACGTCACGTTCGATGGGCGGTGATGCCTGTTTGATCTCGATGCAGAAGCGGGCGTCGGGAAAGCGGCTGAACGCCTCCTCCAGGGTCGGGATGGTGATCCCCTGGCCCCGGAGCGGATAGGTCTCTCCACCGTCGCTGCTGAACCAGTACGCTGCATCCAGGTTTTTGACCTCTGCAAGGGTCATCTCCAGGATCGGGCCGTGTCCGTCGGTGGTCCGGTCCACCTCCAGGTCGTGGTGCAGGACCACATGACCGTCCAGGGTGCGCCACGCATCGGTCTCCAGGATCTGTACGTTCATGTCCAGCGCGTGTTCAAAGGCGTAGAGCGTGTTTTCCGGAAAGAGCCCCTTGCCGCCCCGATGAGCGATGTTCCTGGGAATCGGGCCGGAAAAGTAGGTGACCGGCGTTGGAGAAACCGAACCCTCCGCCGGCGGATCCCCGTCCCGGGGGTCTTCTTCCCCGCCCCCGCAGCCCCAGAGAAGCAGGAAGGTCAGCAGGCAGAGCCACAGCCCCTTTTCAGCGCGTGATCGGTTCATAGGAAACAGGAATAGCAGGACAGATAAAGACGTGTCAAAGGAAACAAGGAAGACAGGGAGGGTCCGGGTCGGTTCCGCTGTTGCAGGCCACCGCCGTGTCGTTGTCAGAGCGTGTGGAGATCGGAAATCTTCATGACCACGCCAAGTTCCCGGGCCCGGGTGCAGAAATCCTCCATCAAGAGGCCAAGGGACTGCTGGTGCTCCTCTTTGTACAGCAGGATGATGTTTGTGAGCTTTTGTTCTTCCGGAAACACGTGCTTTCCCGTCAGGCCCAGTTTTTTTCCCATGGGCTTGAGGGCTGTCAGGACCTGGTCCATGTTCTGATAGCGGTGGTCCGGGTCCCGCCGGGCTGATTTCATGATGAACGTCCGCAGTTCTTCGGGGAGGTCTTCGACGACCTCACCCGGATCAGGGATATCCCGGTGGAGGTGTGCGTCCAGAACGCTTTTTGTATCCGGTCCTGCGAAGGCTTTCCTGCCGGTCACCATTTCGTAGGCAACCTCCCCGAGGCCGTATATATCGGTCCTGGTATCCACCGGATCTCCCTCGATCTGTTCCGGGGAGATGTAGGCGGCGGTCCCCGTCAGATTAAAATCCTCGGTGCCCACGGGGCAGGCGAGCCCGAAATCCATCACTTTTACGCGGTTGCCGGGCAGAATGAAGATGTTGTCCGTGGTCACATCCCGGTGGATGATGCCCTGGCGGTGCGCGTAGTCCAGCGCATGAGAGACCTGCAGCATAATGTCCACTGCCAGCGGCAGGGAAAGAACCTTCAGCCGGGCGAGCAGGTTCAGCAGGCTCTCGCCTGTGAGAAGTTCCATAATGATGAAAACGGTTTTGAAGCGCTGCTCGATATCGTAGATCTTGATGATGTTCTCGTGATTCAATCCCGCAATGGTCCGTGCTTCCTGTAGAAAGCCGTTCAGAAACGGTTCGTTCAGGGCCAGATTGTGTCGGAGCATCTTGATGGCAACGGGCATGCTCAGCGTGGAATGGACCCCCTTGTACACCACGCTGTATCCACCTCGACCGATGATATCCGTGGCCACATACTTGCCGATGGTCCGGTAGGCCGTCGGTCTCCTGGAATCGAGCCGGTTGGCGACAAACTCCGTGAGAAAGGTCAGCAGGTCAGGGTCCTTCTCGGAACTCCGGTCAAAATCTTCCCGGGTCAGAGCCCAGGCTTCTATGTCGGTCTCGGCCTCCACGTGAGCCAGATGGGCCTCTCCCGTGAGCAGCCCCATCCCCCCCACGATATCGCCCTCCCCATAGTGATCCACGGGAAACAGTTCTCCGTCTTTCTCCACGATCACCAGGCAGGAACCTCGCTGAATGATATATGCGGTATCCCCCACTTCTCCCTGTGTGATGAACCGCTCTCCCGATTTGATGTGCCGGTAGGTCTCGTGTTTGAAGAACGGGCTGTTCCCTTCCCGGGTGATATACGTCAGGAACTTCGTATCCAGGTTCTCCGAACCTTCCTGATGCCGGACATGCTTGAAAAAATCACAGCTTAAACAGGATCCTCTTTTTTCAGCAAAGGATCCCCGGATTTTTCCCCCGCAGAAGGTTCCTGCAACCGCCCAGCAGAGCCGTCCGGCGTTGACGCCCCCGTTGATTCCATGGAAGGAAGCGTCTCGGGCTGCCGGGCACACTCCCAGTTCGGAAACATGGGTGCCGGATGGCTCACGCCCGCATCGTCTATGTTCCCAGCAGTTGAGTTTTTCTTCTGCCATCGGTCCCCTCCATCCATGGGGGTTTTCCGGTCCGACGGGAAATTCAGCTTACAGGAACGTTCCCGGTGGTTCCGAACCGTCTGATGGATTTCCGACCGTGACAGGGTCAGGGGTTGCCCTGTCCCGGGAGTTCCTCTTCCGTATATTCGTACCCATTTTTACTTTCCCGCCAGGGTGTACGAGAGGTAAGGGGTGAACAGTTCGGGTTCCAGCAGGAAGGCGTCGTGCCCCTTTTCGCTGTGCACGGTGATCTGCTGGACCGGGACCTGGCATTGTTTGAGAACCTGCACCAGGTGGGCCTGCTCCTCGGGGTAGGAGCAGACGTCCGAGTCGATGCTGAACACCATGAACCGTTGCCCGCGGCAGCGGGAAAAGGCCCCCGGCAGGTCCGCGGCGCCCGTGTCCTGCGCCAGGTCGAACCGCTGCCATGCTTCCATGATACGCAGATAGGTGTTTGCATCGAACCTGTCCACGAACTTGTGTCCCTGGTGGAGCATGTAGGACTCCAGGGAGTGCGTCATCCGGTAGTGCCGCAGGTATTCTTCCTTGCCCGCCACCTCCTGCCGGGCGCGGGTTTGCATCGTCTCAAGGGACACGTACGTTTTGTGGGCGATCATCCGGGCCAGTGCCAGGCCTTTTCCGGGCCGCGGCCCCTCGTAGTAGTCCCCCCCGTTGAAATGAGGGTCCTCCTCGATGGAATAGATCTGTTCGAAGTTGTGGATACGCTGCAGGATCGACACTTCGGGACCGCAGGCGATGGGAACCACGGTCTTCACCTTCTGCGGATACCGCACGGCCAGGTTCAGGGCGAGCATGCCCCCGAGCGATCCGCCCACGGCCGCCAGCAGGCGCTTCACGCCTAAGGATTCGATCAGCTGCATCTGGGAGTCCACGATGTCCGATATTGTGATGCTCGGAAACAGGCTCCCGTACGGTTTGCCCGACACCGGGTGCCTGGACGCGGGGCCAGTGGACCCGTAGCATCCCCCCAGATAGTTGGCGCACACAACGAAGAAACGGTCCGTGTCCAGGGCCTTCCCCGGCCCGATGAACCCGTCCCACCACCCGGTCCTGCACTCCTCCGTCCACAGGGCCTCCACGCCGGGAACGGACGGGTTGAACCCCGCGGCGTGCTGGCTGCCGGAAAGGGCGTGAAAGAGCAGGATGGCGTTGTCCCGGTCCTGTGACAGGCGGCCGTAGGTTTCGTAGGCCAGGGTGACGGGTTCGAGCCTCTCTCCGGTCTCCAGGTGCAGGGACGGTCTTTCCCGGCCGGGCAACGTGAAGAACCTTGTGGACCCTTTGTCTTCCTGCATATGAGCCGCCTGCATGTGGTTGTCCCTAATTGATGAAAGGCGCTCCTTGCCCGGCTGAAAGGCCTACGCCCCTGTCCGCTGCCCCGATCTTTATTGGATGCGGGAACCCCGGGGAAGTATTCCCGTGCCACGGTATCTTGCTCCGGTTCCCTGCCGGATCGGCCGTGGTGGTTCCCCTGTCGTTCTGTCCCCGACCCGTGACATGAGCATGGCATACGGACTGTATTGAATCCTTGACCCAGATCAAAGGAGAAACCGAGGGAACCCCGTCCCAATTGACACCCGGAAAACCGGAAATCATAATGTATAACTAACCGACAAGCGTACGGCCCGCTGGGGCCGTCCCAGAACCGACCCGTTCCCTCCGTTGTTCGGCACCCGCCCCGCCGGGACGGTCCGCTCCGGCATTCGGGTATTTCCAAGGAGTTTTCCGCATGAATGTATCTGTCTCCAGTCAAGAGGGTTTTTGGGATCAAGTGAAGACCGGCATGGTCGTGGGGTTCGGTTTCTTTCTTCTCTTCGGCCTCCTGAACGCCCTGGGGGTCATGGGGTCCACGGCCGCCTGGTTCAAGCAGTTCATCCAGGGGGGGGGATCCCGCCCGGGGCGAAGAACTACCTGCTCAAATTCACGCCGATCTTCGCCATCTCAGCGCTGTCCAACGGACTGCTGGGGATCCTGATCGGCGGGGTGTGGGGCGCACTGGTGGGCGGGGTGATGAAGCTTCGAGGCCGTTTTCCGGTCGACCGGGTGGACCGCATGGCGTTTCACATCTCGGCCTTTTTCGCGTTTCCGTTCTTCTTCCTGACGATTTTATCCTTTATTCTGGGCAAGTACATGCTGGACAAAGGCTCGGTTTCCATGGAGACCGGACGGATGGCGGTCTCCATGGCCGTGCTCCTGGGGGTGAGCTATCTCCTGTTTCGGATCGGCCGCTTCATCCTGCGACAGCTCTTCCGGGTCTCCCTGTTCCGGTTTCCCATCACGCCGAAAGGCATTGTCATCCTGACCCTCTGCTACGCGTTGTTTACCTGTCTGATCTCCTACGTTCCCCCCATGCTGGCCGTCAAGAACCCGGGTGCGGATCTGCCGTTCACCTGCGACCCTTCCGGCAGTGAGCCGGGGCAGCGGCCCAACATCCTCCTGCTGGTCCTGGACACCACCCGCGCGGACCATCTCTCCTGCTACGGGTATCCCAAGCCCACCACCCCGAATATCGACCGGATCGCAGAGGAGGGGGTGCTCTTCGAGAACGCCTACTCCGCTGCGATATGGACCCTGGCCGGGCACGCGTCGATCTTCACCGGCATGACCCCCTCCAAGAACGGTGCGAACGGGGAGAATATCTACCTGGACGAAGGCTTCATCACCCTGGCGGAGGTCCTGGCCAACTGCGGCTACAGGACCGCGGGGTTCTGCAACAACGCCTGGGTGTCGGAGTTTACGGCCACGGACCAGGGGTTTCATCACTTCCGCAAGATGTGGCTCAAACAGTATGGGCAGAACATGCTGCTCTCGTACGGCTTCTACCGCCTGATCCAGAACCTGTTTACGTACGTCCCGCCCGTGGGGAGTGTGGAGGCCACCACGGGAGAGGTTCTCGACTGGATGAAGGAACACGAGGACAAACCGTATTTCGTCTTCATCAACCTGATGGAACCTCATCCCCCGCTGGACTATCGGCCGGAGTTCACCGACCCGTTCATCCCGGAGGGCCTGAGCCCGGAGGACCTGAAAGCGGTGAACCAGAACCCGTACTCCATCTGGGCGGGCAAGGCGAGCATGGAGCCGGAGGAGTTCCAGGCATACCATGCGCTGTACGACGGGGAGCTGCGCTACATGGACCACCACCTGGGCAAGTTCTTCGACGAGATGCGGGCCGGGGGCCTGCTGGACAACACCCTGGTGATTGTCACCTCGGACCACGGCGAGCAGATGGGTGAGGGCGGATACCTGGGGCACCACTTCGCGCTACGGAACGCCCTGATCCATGTGCCCCTGATCCTGCGGGGGCCCAACATCGTGCCCCGGGGCGTCCGGGTGGCGTCCAACGTACAGACCCTGGACATCCTGCCCACGGCCGTCGGCCTGCTGGGGATCCAGGACCTGGATATCTGGAACGCCCTGCAGGGCAAGAGCCTGCTGCCGCTGCCCGATGAGGAGGACCGGAGCGTGGTGGCGGAGGAATACGCGGCCCTGCTGGAGATGAAGTTCGTGGACGCGTACCAGCCCGACTTCGATGTGGACGATGTCTACGGCCACCGCATGCGGGCATGG
>CAYTRL010000347.1:0-6511 GCA_964439795.1 uncultured Thermodesulfobacteriota bacterium | reverse complement strand
AGCACCCCGCACAGGGGGGAAAGGTTTTCTTCTCCCGGACCTCCAGGCGAAAGGCACGAAGTGGTGGGTCGTTCCAGGCCGTTCGAAACCGGTGTTTCTTCAGGTCGATCCCCTCGGGGTTGAGACATTGGAATGCTACCCCGTTGGGATCGATCAGGATGTGCATCCAGGGGTTGGAGCAATAGAACCGGGACAGGTCGAGGTTTCCCGAATAGTGATCCATGACGTGCGTGGGGTGGATGGGGGGGATAAAACTGACCCGGTCGCGGATGAAACGCGGAAGCCCGGCCAGACGGGAGAAGGATGCCTTCAATTCCTCCATGCGTTCAAACCGGACCGGGACCCCCTTTCTGTCCCTGTACTTCCGCAACGCTTCCACACGGTCCCGGTCGTCTGGATCCAGGGCGAGGAAACAGAAGAACAGTTGCGTTGTCTCGATCTGAAACGTCACGAAGTCCACCGAAGGAGAACGAACCGCCTGGGCGAACAGGTCCAGATACGGAGCGGTCTCGTCCCGGATGAGGACTTTCAGTTCCAGGCGGGGAAAGGTTTTTCCCTGTCGTTTTCTCTCGGCTGCCAACCGGTCGAAGATCCCGATTTTTTTTTCCAGGAGGGCGCGGCATCGTGCCGTGCCGTCGATCACTTCGTTGACCGATACCCCGATCTGAACGAGCCCGCTGTTCCAGAGGTTTTTGGCGCCCATCCGGATGAACCGGTCAATGGACCGATCGCTGAAGGAGATCCCGTTCGTCACGAAAACGATCCGATTCCTTCGTGCTGCATTTTCCAGAATTTCGTACATGTCCGGGTGGCAGAAAATCTCGCCTCCGGAAAATCCCAGGAGGGTCCAGCCGGGTATCTGTTCGAGAATCCTCTTCCAGCGCCCCGCGTCCATGGAAACGTCAGGAAAGTGAAGACGTCCCGGACTGGCTACACAGAACGGGCAGTCCATGTTGCAGGCGTAGGTAAGAATACAGTTCACGAAGAGGGGAAAAGGTGACCAGCCGTTCCGGGACAGGCGGCTGAGGGCTCCCGCATAGGTCCCGGTCAAGGTGTTGAACATGTCCCGTGCTGCCGTTTTCATATCCCGGATTTCTCAATGGGGTTGATCAGAAACAAACAGAACGTTATGACTCCCCGGCATACCCGCAGGACACCGGGGTGCCCGGACCTTGTTGAGAACGGAGGTTGATGGTGGTTGGGGAAACTGTAAAACAGGATACTGGAATCCGGTTGCTTCTGCAATCGGTGGGGGAACGTGTCCGCCGGTACTGTTTCGGCGGAAGACAGGGCGTTCCGGGCCCTTGTACCCCCCACGTAAACGGGCAAGGGTCACGTGGAAGGGGACGAGACCCGCGTGTATTTTCGGTCCTGTTCCGTGGGCTTTCCCTTTGCATTTATCCGGTTTGAGAGATAATATGTCTACGGTTCAAAACAAACGTCAGCTTCCTCGCTCCGGAGAACCCGCTTGAGAAGACCCTTGCTTTTCGGTGTCTTGGTGATGGTTTTTTTCCCGCACATCCCCCGTGCGGGCGCTGCCGGCGACGAAGAGATCCAGAAGGAAACCGTGACGTGCTACAACCGCCGGCTGCAAGAACTCTGTCCGGATCCCGCCGACTGCGGGCCGGCAATGGACCCCACGGCGCTGGAAAACCTCATCCAGCTGATCCGCGAACTGCTTTCCGCCGAGATCACGGACCCGGACATCCTGCAGCATTTTCATTTCGTCGATTCGTATCAATGCCTTCTGCACCTTTCCGGGAACCCTCCCGCCGGCACCGCGCAGCGGGTTGCCGAGTGGAGAAAGCAACTCACGGAACTCGATGTCAAGGCCTACCAGGTGAACCGGTTCTTCGAGCGTCCCGCGGCCCGGTGGGTGGTCCGGGAGGCCCGGACCCTTCCCGCGCAGCCCACCCGGAAGATGCTGAAAGGGTACATCGAGCGCCGGGAGGGAACGGTGTACGTTTCCCCGGACGGGGAACCATGCCGGAAGTCCAGGAAGAGATGTGAGAAGGTCCGCTACATCCTGTTGAAATGCCTGGTCCCGGGGGTCCCGGACCCCCGCACGGCCCGGGACCGTCTGCACGCGTTTCCGCCGCCAAAGGCCAACCGGCGGGTGACCCATTACTGGGAGGTCCCCCTGGAGGAGGAAACCCTCCTGATCCGGAGAAACTACCGGATGAAGCCGCTGCCGGGCTACGAGGGGACCATGGAGAACTACCATCAGCTGGTCTTCCGGGACAAGCAGCGGATCGTGATCCTGGAAGAGAACACCCGCGTGGGGAAGTTCATCCTTGAGACCGACAACGCCGCGGCGTACATCCGGTCTCCCCCGTACGGCGTGACGGTGGCCCTGCTGTTTACAGGCAAGTATGCCATGGAGAAATTTTTCCGTATGCTGGTGGGGAACAAGCCGGTGACCGAACCGCTGGAAGTCCTTTCGATCCTCCGGCAGTACATGATGGACCCGGAAAAGGGCGTGGATCAGGCCGTCCGCGCCGGGACCGCTGATTACCGTGAACATCAGCAGCCCTGAACAGGGGGTTTCAAAGGGAAAGAGGTCAGTTCCATGATGAAGAAGAGGACCCGGCACGCGTTCTGGTGGATTCTGGTTTTCGGCTCGATGGTCCTGTTGGGATCAACGGAGGAGGCCCGGGCGGCCGTGTTCCACGTTCCCGGGGATGTTCCCCACATCCAGGCGGGGATCGAAGCCGCCCGGGACGGGGATACCGTGATCGTGGCCGACGGCATCTACCGGGGACCGGGCAACAAGAACCTGAACTTTCAGGGAAAAGCCATCACCGTGCGTTCGGCCGACGGCCCCTGGCAGTGCATCATCGACTGCGAGCATGACGGAAACGCATTTTCCTTTGACAGCAACGAGGGGCCGGACTCCGTCCTGGACGGGTTTACCATCATGAATGGCCAGGCCATGTACGGCGGCGGTATCCGGATCGAAGAGTCTTCTCCCACCATCGCACGGTGCATTTTTCTCAACAACAAGGGCGAGCGGAAAGGGGGGATCGACGGGTACGGCGGCGCCATCTACTGCAGCGACGATATCCTGGTGGATGCCCTGCTTCCCTGGCGCGAGTACGGTCCCTGCCGGCCCGTGATCGTGAACTGCATCTTCTCCGGCAACTCCGCGGACTACGGGGGCGCGGTCTACTTATACTCGGACGGGGCCCTGTCAACGACCGAACCGGTGCTGCTCCACTGCACCTTCTCCGAAAACCACGCGGACGTGGAAGGAGGGGGGCTCTACAACTGGATGTCGGATCCTACGGTGGTGAACTGCATCTTCTGGAAAGACACGGCCGGGATCCTGTACCCGGAGATCCGGAACGTCAACAGCTCGCCCTCCGTAACCTATTGCGACGTGAAAGGCGGATACCCGGGTGAAGGGAACATCGACCGGGACCCCCGGTTCATCGGGGAACAGGACTATCACCTGCTGCCGGGATCCCCGTGCATCAACTTCGGTTCGGACACCGGGGTCTACCGGGACATCGACGGGGACCCCCGGCCGCTGCAAGGTGGTTACGACATGGGGGCGGACGAGTACGGCGGGCCCTGCTGGGACGCCGATTCCGACGGGCACACGAGCCGGATCTGCGGCGGAGAGGACTGCGACGACGCCAACGCCAATATCTTTCCGGGCGCTCCCAACCCGTACTGCAACTGCGGGGACCCCTATCCCGGGGGGACCAACGAGATATCGGGCGACGGCGTGGACAACAACTGCAACGGCCTGGTGGACGAGTGGGACTAGCGGGTGAGGATCGACCTGCACCCAACGGTAAATGAAATATGGCCCTCCGTTTTCTGAAAATCCATCGACGGCTCCTGTTTATAATCGCCGCCGTTTTCCTGGGCCTTGGCGGAGCCATCCTGCTCATCGAACTGGGGCTGCGACTCGGGTGGCTGCTTGTCCGCGAAGATCCGTTTACAGGGCACCGGCCGGATCAGGAGGCGGACCTCGTTATCCTCTGTGCCGGTGACAGCCATACCCAGGGAATCGGAGCGCCCGGGGGCCTGAGCTACCCGGACCAGCTGTCCGCCCTGCTGAACACCTCGGATCCGTCCCGCACCTACCAGGTCATCAACATCGGGCAGTCCGGCTTCAACAGCAGTCAGGCCGTGAACCGGGTCCTGGAATACCTGGAGAAGGGGGACGTCCAGCCCGAACTGGTCATCTTCTGTGCCGGGGGAAACAACGACCACAACTTTATCGAAGCCAGGTTTCTGCCCGACGAGATAGCCGGCATGAGTCTCCGACACCGGTTTTCCCACCTGCTGTCGGAAAGCCGTGCCTATCGCCTGGGCCAGATTACCATCGGCCGCATCCGGGGGATCCTCGCCGACATCGAAAGCAGGAAAAACGACGATCCCGGCTACGAGGATAAAGATGAGCTGCAGCTGGAGCTGACCTGGCAGGATGTCATGGAGGAGAACGAGGCGGAGAGGCTGTTGATCCAGGACTGGCTTCGCAAGGATCTGGAAGACCTCCGGCAGGGGCTTCAACGCCGGAACATTCAACTGGTTCTGATGAACTATTTTCACCGGCAATCATACGTGGATACCGTTTTTCCAGAGACGGCGGAGGAACTCGGTATCCCTTTTGTGGATGTCCGTGGTTTTGGCGATCTCGACTATAACTGCCGGGCGGACAGGAAGGGGCTGGTCGCTCCCAACTGGCATCCCAATCAATACGGCT
This sequence comes from uncultured Thermodesulfobacteriota bacterium, assembly GCA_964439795.1. Taxonomy (GTDB): domain Bacteria; phylum Desulfobacterota; class DSWW01; order DSWW01; family DSWW01; genus CAYTRL01. The sequence goes on along the minus strand of CAYTRL010000347.1, from coordinate 1,794 downwards.
ACCGGAAAATCGTTCCCCTGATTTATGAAGCCCTGGTCGAAAACAGGATGATCCCTCCGCCGGCAAAGTGAACCCTCTTTCCCCCATGAAATGACGGCGATTCAAATGGACACGGAATACTACAGTTGCCGGTTTATTGAGGGCGGGCTGGTCTTCGTCCCGGAAGAACTGCTCGTGTGCTGTATTACGAACCATGGCCGGGGATACCCGAAGATCTGTGATTTTCACGGGGGCCGGCTTCCCGAGGCAAAGATTATCGCCGTCCGCGAGGAGGTGAGGGCCCTCAATCAGAATCCGGCTCGTCACCCGCTCTGCGCCGGGTGCGGATACCTCGAGAAAAGGGGGTGGGAAAGGCCGGAGTACCCCTTTCACCACCTGACGATTGCCCACTTCACCGAATGCAACCTGTCATGCCGCTACTGCTATGTCACGCGGGACGGACTCCGGGAGAACCCGCCCGAGCCGTTTGACATCATCCCGATCCTGGAAACAATGATCCGGGAAAAGAAATTGTCGCCTCAAGCGCAGGTGTCCTGGGGAGGGGGAGAACCGGCCCTGTTCAAGGATTTCGAAAAGATCTTCGGCATGCTGCTGGAATACGGGGTGTTCCAGCAGCTGGCCACCAACGCCACGGTTCTGTCCCCTGTCATCCGGGAAGCGCTCCTCCGGCGACGCGCCAGCCTGACATGCAGCGTGGACGCGGGAACGGCCCAAACCTATCGAAAGATAAAGGGTCGTGATTTCTTTGACCGGGTCTTTGAAAACATGGGGAGCTATGCCCGAACCGGCGGGGAGGTTGCCGCGAAGTTCATTGTCCTGAAAGAAAACTGTGATGAAATCGTTCCCTTCCTGGACCGGGTGGAACAGGCCGGGATTCGCGGGGTCGTCTATGAGATCAACTTTCATGATGACCGGCAGTCCGATGAGGTCGTGGAAGCGATTGCTCAACTGATCTATGAATGCTCCATCCAAAGGGACATCGGAGTGTACGAGGGCGAAGGAGGCGTTGCTCCCCTGGGAGACGAATTCCGTGCCAGGATCAACGCGGCGCTCCAGCGACAGGTCACCTGGGAGGCGTTTCTTCAGAAGCACAAGCGGATCAAGGAACTGGAAGCTTCCTGCGAGCATCTCGAAGGATCAACCCGGCGACTGGAACAGTCGTTGCGGGAGCTTCAGGAACGGAAGGTTGTGCGGTTGATTCACGCCCTGGAACAGCACCCCCGGCTGAACCGGGCCGTGGGAATGGGGTTGTCCTTCTGGAAAAAGGCCCGCGGCCTTTTCACCTAGAAGCCGGTCGTAACCGCCATTCTTTCCGTCATCCCGGCGAACGCCGGGATCCAGAAGTGCCCTAAAAACCTGGATTCCGGATCAAGTCCGGAATGACGAAATCGCGGGATTGCCTGGTTTTCCGACATGCTCCCGGGCTGCTCACTTCCCGTAGCGGCGCTGGCGCTTCTGGTACATGCGGATGGCCCGGAACAGGTCGAGCTTGCGGAACGCGGGCCAGAACACGTCCACGAAGAACAGCTCGCTGTAGGCGCCCTGCCAGGTGAGGAAGTTGCTCAGCCGGATCTCCCCGGACGTGCGGATGATCAGGTCCGGGCTGGACTTGGGAAGGTGGGCCGTATAGAGGTACCCCTCGATCACCTTCTCGTCGATCTGCTGGAGGTTCAGGCGCTCCTCTTTCACGTCCAGGGCCAGGGAAGACACCGCGTCCACGATCTCGGTCCTGCCCCCGTAGGCCACGGCGAAGTTGAAGTAGTGCCGTTCGAAGTGGGCGGTGGACTCCTCCAC
>CAYTRL010000346.1:0-6528 GCA_964439795.1 uncultured Thermodesulfobacteriota bacterium | reverse complement strand
CGTTCGGACTCCATGGGGAGGGTCCGGCCGTTCATTGAGGAGGCAGGGGGGATCGTGATAGTCTGAAAATCCTGTCCCAACCATGCTCGAGGGGTACCGTATGCGTCCAACCCCGATAAACCTGGTGTGGAGCCTCGTCTTCCTGCTTCTACCCCTGTTCGCCTCACCCGGTCCTGCGCGTTCCCGGGAACCGGATGCCGGAGACCGGGGCCATCCCAAGACACTCACACGCGACCCCGACTACGTGATCGTCCCCGGAAGCGCTCTCCCAACCCTTTTGGGGAGGGAAATCGATACGATGCGGCTCTACGCCTTCCAGGACGGCCGGTGGGAGGTGGTTCCGTTCCAGATCGACGAGCGAAATCCGTCCGGGACCCTCGTGTGCCCCCACGGAAAAAAGCCGGAATCAGACCGGGACGCCGGCCGCCTGGACGAAAACGATGAACTGGTGTTCATGGCCAGCGACACCGGAGCCCGGGCACCGTCCGGAAAAAGGCCGGCGGAATGGGAGGCGAGACAGGAGATCCGGCTGCGGGACCCGGTGGACGGGGGGAGAGGATGGTGCACCCTTTCGGCGCAGCAGGATCCACCGCCCAGGTCCGCTATGGACTATATCGACTATTTTCCCGAGCAGGACATGTACGTGGCCCTGTACAATACCGGCGTGTACATGCGGGACGGTGTTCATCGCGCGGACTACAATGTGAACATCTATCCGCCCGCCGCGGGCGGTACCGGTGCGGACATTACGGATCGCCTGAAGATCCGCACGGAATTCCGGCTCCGGGTGCCTCCCGTCACGATCCGGTTCGATGAGGACGATACCGAGGTGGACACCGTGGCCTACATCGACGGTCCGGTGCGCATCGTCCGTCGCAACCAGCTCTACCTGCGCGTCCCGTTCCTTTCCATTCCGTTCGGGGGAGCACACGACGTCATCGTGTACCGGGACACCAACGACACCCCCATCGAGGTATCGATCCCCCGGGGTGCTTCCTGGCTGGTCAAGGAGATGAAGATCCGCCTGGGCACGGACCTGTCCCCGGAGGCCATGGGGATGACATGGTCCAACCTGTACAACCCCGAGGGCGTCCTGGTGGACGGGAGGATGTCGGAGCAGGAAAAACGCCTGGACCTGCGTATGCCGGAAGCGGAGCGCCAGGAGTACTGGCAGGTGATCGCCGGTCCCCAGGGGGCCATGATGCGCCGGGGGGCTTACAACCCGGAGATCCAGGACATGATCCACACCTCGATCCACTACCTGGATGATCTCTCCGCTCCGGATCCTCCCGAGGACGTGGTTGGAAGGATCGGCCACGCCACGGTATGCATCACCATCAAGAAGATCCTGCCGGGGACCTACGTGTTTCTTCAGCAGTGGTACCATCCGCATCATTTTTATCCCGTTTCCCGGGACGGCGTGGAGCGGTACATGAATATCCGAAACCATCCGCTGGTCGTTGAAACAGGAAACAAAAAACCTCGAGACGGGGAGTGACGCAGGTGATCCCGACATTGGATGCGCTTCACATCCTGTTCACCAAGATCCACCCTGAAGAGAACGGAATCCCCTTCAAGAAGTCGTTCACAAGGTTTCCAAAGGGCAGGATTCTCTGATCTTTCGGATTGCCATCCAAAAGCCTGACAAGGGAGAAAGCCCGTGCGCGCCACTCGATACAAGCTGTTTCCCCATCATAGCGCCCGCTACCGGGATATCGGCTCTTCGGATTATCTGCAGTGGTGGTATTTCGATGCCGAATTCGAAAACGGTTACCACATGATGGCCATCATGCTCCCCCGTACCTTCGGCCGGATTGAGGACGACTTGAACGGGCCGGATCCGGGGATCACCCTCACCATCACAGACCCTGATTACAGGAACCATCATTCGCGCGACTTCTATCCCGGAGAATTTACCGGGGATCCCGAGAGGATGCTGGTGACCTTCGGGAAGAACAGGATGGAGTACCATGAAGGACGGTACAGGCTCCTGATTCATCAGAAAGGCATCGGGTGCGAGCTGGAATTCATTCCCCGACTGCCGCCATGGCCCCCCATGCCGGGCCGGGGAGGCTACATGACCTCACCGCTTGTCTGGTTCAACCATATGGCATGGTCAAGGGGGAAATACTTTCACTATGCCTCACTGGTCCCCAGGGGAAGTGTAAAGGGAAAAATATCCCTCCCCGGGGGGGAGGTGAAGGTGGAAGGCCGGGGATATCATGAGCAGGGACGCACCAATACTGTTTTTCAAAACATGTTTACTTACTGGTACTGGACGAGGTTTTATCTGGGGGACTGGACGTTCATCTTTCCGGTAGCCGAATCTCCCCGACGCACCTTGCACGCCAAGATGAGGGCCCTACTAATTTATTACAAAGAAGAGCCAGTCGCCGACATCTTTGATGTTTCGGGGGTTTTTTTAAAACACCGGGTGCACAGTTACAGGAATCATCCAGGCTCCGGACGCAGCATCCCTCAGGAGCTCACTTTCCTGGCCAGATGGCCTGGGCTCAGACTCAAAGTGGAAATGGATCTCTTCCATGAGCGGGAGTGTTTCCGGTATCAGCCCTTTACAGGCACCGCGCCCTTGCAGCCGGTCTGGTCCCAGCATCTGATGCGGGTAAAGGTCGACATGCGCTGGAAGGGCCGTTCAATCGAGTTGGAGGGGCAAGGAGTGTTCGAAACCATGCTCACCAGCGCATGTTAGCCATATCCATCAAATCTGGATATCCCTCTTTCTATGTACTCGTTGAATATTTCCGATGGTGCCTGCCCTCCCCGGGTATTCTTGCCTCCACACGGTGGATCGGGCATCATGGGTGTGTGTACAATTTTATTAAATTTGCCCATTCACTGTAAGGGGTTATCCACATGCATCCGCGTTTACGCTTGCATCGCATCCTGCTCATAGCGGCCTTCTGGCTGGCATTCTTCCCGGGATTCAAGGCGGACGCCCGCGCCGAATCCGCCGTTGTCCCGCTTTCAGTCATGACGTTCAACATCCGCTACGACGCGGGCTTCGGCTCCTGGTCCGACCCCAACGGATGGCTCTACACCTGCGGGCCGCGCCGTGACCGGGCCGTGAACACGGTCCGGGCCGCCGACCCGGACATCTTCGGCGTCCAGGAGGCGCTGTGGAACCAGGTCAACGACCTGAAGAACGCCTTCCCCGGCTACGGATTTTATGGAGTCGGCAGGATCGACGGGGGGAACCTGGGCGAGTTTTCCGGAATCTTCTTCCGCTCGACCCGATTCACCCTCGTTGACTCGGGTACCTTCTGGCTGAGCGAAACGCCCGACGTTCCCGGGACTGTCTTCCCCTGCTCCGGTTCGATCCGCATCGCATCCTGGACGATCTTCGACGATGCCGCGGCCGGTGCGCGCTTTTTCGTGCTCAATACGCACTGGGACAACGCGTGTCAGGACTCTCGCGAGCGTTCCGCGGCACTGGTCCGGACGAAGATCGGCGAACTGGCAGGCGGCCTTCCCGTGATCCTGATGGGGGACCTGAACGCGACCGAGACGAGCGCGGCCTTCCTCGATTTGATTGGAGAGAACGACGCGGGCGGCTTCGCCGACCCGGGCGGCTTCGCACTGGTGGACGCCTATCGGAGTCTCTTCCCGGTCCGTCAGGACGAGGAGGCGACCTTTCACGGCTTCAACGGGACGACCGCTGGCTCACGGATCGATTTCGTGCTCCCGACGGTGTTCTTCACCCCGGTTGACGCGGCCATCGACCGGACGGGGTTCTCCTGCGGCTGGCCATCAGACCACTACCCGGTCGTTTCTACGTTTGAGATGCCTGTGGGGTTGACGGGGCGGACCGAGATCGCACTCGATGCCTCTGAACCGTTCGATCTACCCGAGGACCCCTGCATTCCCGGTTGCACCCCGCCCGCCTGCGCCTCGTTGCCGCCCCAGGAGGGCGAGCGGACGGCAGCACCGGTTGCCATGGGCATGGCCGCCGCCCTGGGGTTCCTGGCCCTCCTGCGCCGGCGATTCCGACACCGTCCACGCTGATGGGCAACAGAATCGGGATCAACCCTTCGGATCGTCTACCGCTGCTCAAAAAACATGAATAAACCACAGGGGTTCCAGCCACGAACGGCCGGTTCCCATCCCAACGGTTGTTTTCGGGATCAGATGTACTGGAGCAGGAGGTAGACAAGGTAGAGGGAGAGAAGCCAGACCCCTTGCCATCGTGAAAACGTTCCCGTCCGGTTCAGGGAGATGAACAACCGGAACGAGACGAGGATGATCATCATGGCCGGGAAATGGAAGAGATAAAAGTTGGGCGGAATTTCCAGAGGCTTTGCCGCGGCGGCCGCGCCGATCACGAAAAGGCAGTTCAGGACGTCCGCACCCACGATGTTTCCCACGGTAATTTCCGGGTGGCCTCGCCGAACCGATGCGATGGCGGTGATCAGCTCCGGCAGGGAGGTGCCGAAGGCGACCATGGTGGCGGCGATGACATCGTCCGGAACGCCGATCCGGACCGCCATCTCGGCCGCCACCGGAATGAGCACCCGGGCACCGAGGATGACGCACACCAGGCCCCCCAGCAGGAGGAGCATCGCTTTGGGAATGCCCGCGACCTCTCCGTCATCCGGTGTCTCCTCCACGGCCTTCACGCCCGATTTCCCCCGGGACCAGACGTAGGCGGCATAGAGGTAGGCGATCAGCAGGGCCAGGAGGAAGACGCCCACCCAGCGGTTCAGAACGGGGTCCTCCGGGTTGAGAACCCACATTCCAACAGCAAGAAGGACCAGGAGCAGGGCCGCGCCGAACTGGACCCAGCCTGTGCGGTTCAGGATATACCGGTCCATGGGAACCGTGGTTAAAATGCAGGTCAGGCCGAAGATCATGCCCGTATCACAGATGATCGAGCCCACCCCGTTCCCCAGCGCCAGGCCCGGGTTTCCCATCCAGGCGGCCATCACGGAGACAAACGCCTCCGGGGAGGTGGTGCCCAGGGAAACGATCGTCGCTCCGATCACGATCCGCGGCATGCCGGTCCGGCGGGCAAGATGAACCACCCCGTCCACCAGCCAGTTCGCCCCCTTGGAAAGCACGGCGATGCAAAGAACCGTCATGAGCAGGAGCGCGGCCAGGGGCAGATCGGCGCACAGGGTATGCAAAGCGTGTTCGTCCCATAAATAGCGAAATATGTTCCCTGTCATGTTTCCGGTGTTGTCCTCGATAGTGCCTGGAAGGGTTCCGCAAAGCGCGGCCAATGGGGCGACATTATGGCACACCCGGATTCGGGGTGCAAAGAGACCGTTTATTGACATCCCCAAAGGTTGACTCGGAAATCGACTCTTACGTATCCTGAAAAAGCGTGTTTTCCGGTGCCGGTTTCCTCATCCACCTAATAGCGCAAGGCGGCAACTTATGAACCTGTTTTCCTTCTCGCCCAACGCCTGGACCATGGCAGGCGCCGTACTGCTCACTGCGTACCTGTGCATCATCCTGTTCCGGCAGGGCCTGCGTGTTCGAGGCGACGTTCGGGCCGTGTTCATGGTGGCGGCCCTGTTTCTTCTTCCCGCGCTTCTTGTGACGTTCTCCGTATACGGCGGAAAAAACCTTCTGGACGTCTTTGACCGCGGGCTGGAGATGAACCTGGATACATCAAACTGGTGGGTGCTGCATGTCGTGCCCGAGAAAGGGGTCCCCTGGCACCTGAACATGATCACAACGGGCATCGTCCTGTCGGTTTTTTACATCGGGGTGACCCTGCTCATTACCCTCATGTCATCTTACTATGCCCGGAAGAAGGGGGTGGAGTTTCTCTCCATCCACAAGGCCCTCCTCAAGTGGGTCATCGTGCTGTTGGGGTGCGCCATCTTCCTGAAGATCAAGCCGTGGCCCCTGCTGCTGGGCATGGGGGCCGCTTCCCTTGTGCTGGGGTTTGCCCTCAAGGAGATGCTCGAGAACCTGTTCACCGGCATGACCCTGGACATGGAGGGGGCCTTTCATCGGGGGGACTGGATCAAGGTCGGGGACACCGACACCATCGGCAAGGTCTACGAGAAGAACTGGCGCGCCACCCGGATCGTAACGCTCAACCATGAATCGATCACCATCCCCAACCGCATGCTAGGCTCGGAGAAGATCCTCTGTTTCAACAAGCCCAACCCCGGGTTTGCCCACACCATTCAGGTGGGCACCTCCTACAACGACCCGCCGGTCAAGGTCAAGGAGATCCTGCGCACCATCCTCATGCGGCACTCCAATATCCTCAAGCACCCCGCACCGGACATCCGCACGATCAAGTACGACGATTTTTCCGTCAACTACGAGATGAAATTCTGGATCATGGACTACGCGCTCCTCTTGCGCACCATCGACGAGGTGATGACCCAGATCTGGTATGCCTTCAAATTTTACGGGGTGGAGATCCCCTTTCCGATCCGCACCGTTCATTTCAAAGACCGGCACCATCTTCGGGAAGAGACGGCCGACATTGAGCAGGATGTGAACGACAGCAGGGAGTTCCTGGAGGAACTTCCCTTATTCAAGAACCAT
>CAYTRL010000345.1:0-6545 GCA_964439795.1 uncultured Thermodesulfobacteriota bacterium | reverse complement strand
CTCTATCAGACCGGCGGGGAAGGGGCCATGCCGGCGGGGGCGGCGCCCGACATCGTCCTGTCCCTGGCGCCCTGCCTGCCGCACTGGCAGCTGGCCATCTCCGTCATGGATCCGGCCCTGGCCGGAAAATCCGGCCAGGGGTTCATGATCCTGGCCGGGTTGCTCATCGCCATCTTCATCGTGGCCATCATCGTGGGAGGCGCGATGCTCTCGTGGCTGGCGAACCGGAACATGATGTTCGCCCAGCAGAAGGCCACGTTCGTCTCCAACGTCTCCCACGAGCTGAAAACCCCCATCACGAGCATCCGCATGTACGCGGAGCTGCTCAAGGAGGAGCGGGTCAAGGACCCGGCGAAAAAGAACCACTATCTCCAGGTGATCGTTTCCGAAAGCCAGCGGCTGACCCGTCTGGTGAACAACGTGCTCGACTTCGGCCGCCTGGAGCAGGGCAAGAAGCAGTACCATTTCCGGGACCTGGATCTTGGGGAGTTTCTTCGGGGAGCGGTGGAGACCCAGCGGCTGCGGGTGCAGAAGGCGGGCATGGTGCTGGAGAACGAGATCCCCGACAGATCGTACCGGATCCGGATCGACCCGGACGCCGTTGAGCAGGTTCTCGTGAACCTCATGGACAACGCGATCAAGTACGCCTCCGACGGCGAGGAGCTGATCGTGGATCTGAAGTTTCGGAAAGATCACTTCCGGTTGATGGTCTTCGACCGGGGGCCCGGCATCGCGGTCAGGCACCGGGAGAGGATCTTTCACAAGTTTCACCGCGTGGACAACTCCCTGACCACTCGGCAACCGGGTTCCGGGCTCGGGCTGAGCATCGCCAGGAGTATCATGCGGGAACTGGAGGGAGACATTTTTTACGAACCCCGCACCGGCGGCGGAAGCTGTTTCGTGGTACTGATCCCGTACCGGCCGGCACGGGATGCGGAGACCTCACCCCAAGGAACGGAGCTGGCATGAACCCTGCGCATATCCTGGTCGTGGAAGACGACGAAAACATCCGGACCGGCCTCGTGGATACCCTGGAGAGCGAGGGGTACCGGGCCACACCGGCCGCGGATGGAAAAGAGGCCCTGAAGATCTTCCCCCTGGAACCCTATGATCTGGTCCTCCTGGATATCATGATGCCCGAGGTCAGCGGCTATGATGTGTGCCGGAGCATCCGTTCCATGAAACCCGAGGTGCCGGTGATCATGCTCACGGCCAAGGGAGAGGAGATCGACAAGGTCATCGGCCTGCAGATCGGCGCGGACGACTACATCACCAAGCCGTTCGGGGTCCACGAACTGCTCGCCCGCATCTCCGCGGTCCTCCGTCGCTCCCGGCGTCCGGTGCCGGAAAGCAAGGAAGAAAGCCAGGGGCCGGACCGGTTTCCGTTCGGCATGGCGGAGGTGGATGTACGCGAGTACAAGGTCCGGCTGGCGGAGGAGACCTTCGACATTTCCATACGCGAGCTGCAGTTGCTCAAGTTTTTCCACGCGCACCCCAACGAAGTGTTGAGCCGGGACCAGATCCTGAACGCCGTGTGGGGAATTCAGTACAGCGGGACGACCCGCACCCTGGATCAGCACATGGCCCGTCTCCGCAAGAAAGTGGAACAGGACCCGGCCCGGCCTCGCTACCTGAAAACGGTGTATGGGGTCGGGTATAGATATGCCATCAAGTAAAAGACCGGATCCGGGCGCGACGCGATGCAGAAAGGGAAGAACGACAACCACCCCCCCAAGGGTTGCAGCATCAAGGTGGAACCGATCCGGGACCTGTCGGATATCCGGGCCATCCAGAGGCTGCTGACGGGACACCCGCGCAACCTGGCACTGTTCAACCTGGGGATCCACACCACGCTGAGGCCCCGCGAACTGCTGGGGATACGTGTGGCCGATGTGCAGGAACTGGAATCCGGCATGACCGGGGAATGCAAGGCGCCGCAGAACGGCGGCACATTCTTCCTCCGGGGCCTGGACCCGGAAGCCGTGGAAGCGGTCCGCGGCCTTCTGGCGGACATCCGGTGTCGGGAGGACGCTCTCTCCCCGGAACGGTTTCTCTTTCTGGGGCGGCGGGGCTCTCTCAGCGTTCCCTCTCTCAACAACATGGTGAAGCGATGGTGCGCCCACGCCCGTCTTCCGGGAAACTTCGGCGGCCACACCCTTCGAAAAACCTTCGGGTACCAGCAGCTGGTCAATCATGGCTCGGACCTCCAGAACCTCCTGAAGGCGTTCCGTCATTCCACGCCCCGGCAGTTGTTCGATTACCTTTGCATCCGGCCGGAAGAGGCCGATCGGTTCCGGCGGGAAGGGGGCCCGTCCCGTCCCCGTCCCGCCGGGAGTGAGAAGGGCACAGATCCCGGGACTTGCCGGGAGGAGGACGGATCGGCCGGCCGGGCGGAACCGGATCCGGGACTGAACCAGGAGAAGCACAAGATCATCTTCGAGAACGCCAACGACCTGATCGTCTACATCAGCAGCGACGGGCGGTTTATCGAGATCAACCGAAAACTCCTGGACATCTTCGGGTATCGGCGTGAGGATTTCATAGGGAAGCATTATCTGGATGTGGGTGTGCTGGGGCCCGAGGACATGGAAAGGGCGGCCGAGGGGCTTCGGAACACCCTCCAGGGCCGGCAGTCGGAGATCCTGGAGTTCCAGGTCTGGCGAAAAGACGGGTCCGAGGCTTTCGTGGAGGTGAACTCCCGTGTGATCAAGAAGGACCGGGAGATCCAGGGGAGCATCCTGATCATCCGGGACATCACCGAACGGAAAAAAGCCGAGGAGGAGCAGCGCAGGACCCATGAAGCGCTGGAGCGGATGGTGCGGGAGCGCACCGCCAACCTGGAAGAGGCCAACACCGCCCTGCGGGTCCTGCTGAAGAAGCGGGAGGAGGACCGGTCCGAACTGGAGGAGAAGATCCTGTTCAACGTGAGGGAACTTGTCCTCCCCTACCTGGAGAAGGTGAAGAACGGCAGGCTGGACGAGATGCAGAGGACCCAGATCGGTATTGTGGAATCCAACCTGAACGATATCCTTTCCCCCTTTCTCCGGGGGATGTCATTGAAATACAAGCATTTTACCCCTACAGAGATCCAGGTGGCCCACCTGGTGAAGCACGGAAGGGCCACCAAGGAGATCGCGGAGCTGCTGAACCTTTCCAGGAAGACCATTGAATTCCACCGGGACAATATTCGAGAGAAAGTTGGGATAAAAAACCAGAAAGTTAACCTTAGAACCTTCCTGCTCTCCCTCCAGAAATACGGGGATCATGCAGGGAATTTCCCCGCAATAAAATAGGTTCACCCTATCCTCCATTCTGTGTCATCCTGATCCGGCGAATGAGAAGTACCCGTCTGCGGAGCCTGTTAAGAAGAGAGAGGGTGCCGAGTAACCCTTCCGTGAAGGGCTTTCTTGGGTCTGCGGCGCCCGCTGCGACGGTCGAAAGAAAAGATCCCATTGTCGAACGTTGCGAGGGTCCGCCAGGACCCGTGGCAACCCCCCGGCACCTCAGTCCAGCTGCGCCGGTGGATTGCCGCGTCGTCTTTGACTCCTCGCAATGTCCTTGGCTGTGCCCAAAGCCTGGGTTCGGGAAGGCGCGCGGTGTATACAATTTCACCCCTTCACTGAAGGGGTATGGCGCCGAGCATTGAGGAATTGTTCGTTCGTCCATCATTCCGGCGGAAGCTGGAAACCTTGGTTATTCTCATACGGACAGAAAGCTGGCCGCGAACCGCTGAGCGCAAAAACAATCTTCACATAAAGGAGGCACCCATGGGTAAGGAAGAAAGGTATGATGTGGTCATCATCGGTGGGGGGCACAACGGCACCACCACCGCCGCGTACCTGGCCAAATGCGGGCTGAGCGTATGCGTGCTGGAGGAAAGGCCGGAGTGCGGGGGTGCACAGGAAACCTGCGAGCCGCTTGCAGGCGTGCGCATCCAGCCCCATGCCATCGGAAACTACGGAGGGTCCGCACCGGGTTGGGAACAGCTGGAGTTGTGGAAGTACGGGTTCCGTATGGACTATGACCCGCGGGGGGAAGTGCCGTTTGACGAACACCGGGGCCCGTTTGCCCGCGACGGGATCCGGAGTGTATCCGACGAGGACAAGATGGGGTGGGCCAAACTATGCGGCCTGCTCTCGGATCCCATGTGCCACAAGGACCTGATGCGGGCCACGTTCTGGTGCCCGCCACACCCGAGCTACATCGAGCTGGACGAGAACACCATCCCCTATATGCAGGTCTACAGGGATCACATCCCCGATCTCTGGACCCGGGAGATGCTGGAGTGGACCATGTTCGACCTGATGGACCAGACCATCAAGGACGAGGCGTTCAAGGTCCACCAGGCATATATCGCCAACGTATCCGGGGCGTTCGGGCACTTCCCGGGAGTGGCTGTCCCGGCATTGAACTGCGTAGCCACGGTCCTGCCGCCGGCCGTTGCGAAACCCGTTGCGGCCCGTGGGAATATGCACGGCTACTATCACGCCGTTTTCCGCTGCGCCATCGCCCACGGCGTCGTGATCCGCACCTGCTGTCCGGTGGAAGAGATCCTCATCGAACACGGCCGCGCCGTGGGCGTCAGGCTGCGCGATGATGCAACGTATGGCGCCAAGAAGATCTATGCCGACAAGGCGGTGATCAGCGCGGCCCACATCAAGCCGACCTTCCTGAAAATGATCGGGCCGAGACACCTGGACACCGGATTTCTCCAACGGATCAAAGACTTGAGCCTCAAGGGCGGAAGCCTCTACATGACCCATTTCCTGACCAAAGAGGAACTCCGCTACCGGCCCCAGTTCAAGTGGCGGGATGAAGACCCCCACGAGTTCACAGGTGCGTTCTACTGCATGGAGTCCAAGGAGATCTATTTCAAGAACCTCGAGTGCGTAATAGGCCGCCAGGAGAATCTCGACATCCCTCCGGAAGAGGCCATGTGGGGTATGGTGGCGGCCAACCTCTACCATCACACGCAGCCGCAGTGCACGCGGGAGGGATATTATATCAACGGGCCCTTGTGGATGATGGTGCCCACGCCCCAGTACAACGTGGACGGTGTTCTGGCCATGGACAAGGACCAGAAAGATAAAAAGAAGTGGGAAGAGTACATGCGCAAGACCCTCTCCTGTGTCGTGGAAAACATCGACGATGACAACCTCGTTCAGGTCTTCAGTGACAGCCCCTGGGAACAGGAGTTCCGCAACACCGGCATGCTCGGCGGTTCCTGGTACGGCACCCGTTGTGACCGTGACGAGTGGTGGAACGAGCGCCCCCTGCCCGAGCTTGCCCGGTACCGGGTTCCGCAAGTGGAGGGCCTGTACCTTGCCCATCAGTCGGCGGCCCACCCCGGCGGCCTTTGCCTGATGGCCGTGGGGTACAACCTGATGCACATTCTCATCGAGGACGGGGTTGCCGAACCCGGCGACTGGTGGTACCCGTCACCGTGGTACATACCGGAGAAGGGAAAAATTTCGGCCGTAGCCGGTCAGGGCAGGGTGTAACCGTACGTGTTGAGATAAGGCGCTTTTCCATGGCCTGCGAGGAGGGATGAGACGATGACAAGTGAATTCAAAGGGTACCAGCACCCCCAGAGTTATTTCCCGGAGTTTCCCCCGGAAAGTGAATGGGACGTGGTGGTGATCGGCGCGGGTCCCAACGGGCTGATCGCCGCCGCCTACCTGGTCAAGGCCGGCCTCAAGGTCGCCCTGGTGGAGCGGCGCTACGAGGTGGGTGGCGGACTCGCCACCGAAGAGGTTCTGTTTCCGGGATATTACTCCAACATGCACGCCATCTACCACATGATGGTGGACTACATGCCGGTTCTCCAGGACTTCAACCTGGAGCGCCACGGCCTGGTGTGGATCAAGCCGAACCTGCAGAGCTCCATGGTGTTCGAAAACGGCGATTCCATCCTTCTCACACGGATGATCGAGGATACCACGGATTCGTTTCTGAAATACTCGACGAAAGACGCGTTGACCTTCAGCAAGACCATGGGACGATGGCGGAAGATCGTCAAAGACATTCTCGGCCCGGCCACCTACCTGCCTCCCATGCCTCCCATCGACATCACCATGGCCCTGCAAAAGACCGATCTCGGGAGGGAACTGCTGGAGCTCAGCGAGCAAAGCCCCTTGGAGATCATCACCAGCCACTTCGAAAACGACCGGGTGCGCGCCCTGCTTCTGTACCATTGCTGCATGTGGGGCCTGGATCCTCGCGAGACCGGCATCGGTCTTTTTGTCCCCCTGTACCTGGACCGTCTCATGAACAAGTGCTACTGCCAGGGGGGGTCTCACAAACTGGCCAACTCCCTTGTGCGGGAGTACGTGCGCGAGGGCGGCCTGGTTCTGGATTCCTCCCAGGTGAACAACATCATCATGAAAAACGGGGCGGTTGCCGGTGTGGAACTGTGGGAGGGACGCACCCTTCACACCAACTGCGTGATCTCCACCCTGGACCCGCACACAACGTTCCTCGACATGGTGGGCACCGAGAACCTTCCCGCGGACTTGAAGGATTCGGTGGAGGGCTGGAAGTACGAC
>CAYTRL010000344.1:0-6581 GCA_964439795.1 uncultured Thermodesulfobacteriota bacterium | reverse complement strand
CTAGCTCTTGACGCCTTCAAGCCGTTCCCCCCGTTCGTAGGCAGTGATGATTTCCTGGACCAGCCGGTGTCGTACCACATCCTCCTCGGAAAAATACCGGAAGGCGATCCCGTCCACCCCCTTGAGGATCTGTTGCACATGAACCAGTCCCGACACCTTGTCAGCGGGCAGATCCACCTGCGTGATATCCCCGGTGATCACGGCCTTGGAATGCAAACCAAGACGAGTCAGAAACATCTTCATCTGTTCCGTGGTGCTGTTCTGCGCCTCGTCGAGGATCACAAAGCTGTCGTTCAGCGTCCGCCCCCGCATAAAAGCCAGCGGCGCCACTTCAATCTCCCCGGTTTCCACCATCTTGGCCGCCTGTTCATAATCCATCATATCATGAAGGGCGTCGTACAGGGGACGCAGGTACGGATTCACTTTTTCGTACAAGGTTCCCGGAAGGAAGCCGAGCTTTTCTCCCGCCTCCACCGCCGGGCGGGCAAGGACGATCCGCACAACCTCCCGGCGCATTAACGCGGATACGGCCATCGCCATGGCGAGAAAAGTCTTCCCCGTCCCTGCAGGACCGATGCCGAACACGATGTCATGGCTTCTCATGGCATCGATGTATCTCTTCTGCGCCAGGCTCTTGGGAGTGATCCGTCTTTTTTGAGGGGAGAGATAGACCACGTCCGAAAAAACCTCGCGAAGGTTGGCGGATGGATGCTTCGAGAGCATCCGCGCCGCGCAATCAACGTCGGACGGATACAGGGGCATCCCCTCCTGCACCAGGCGATAGAGCTCCTCCAGCAGACGGCGGGCTGCGGCCGCATCGGACGGTTCGCCCTGGATCCGCACCGTGTCCCCTCGGCAGAAGAACTGCACCTGCAGTTTTTTCTCGATCCGTGTCAGGTTCCTGTTCTGCGGCCCGAAGAGGTTCTGGATGTGCTCCATATCTTCAAACCGTACTTCCAGCACACCGCTGCCCATCAGCTTTCACCCTCCCCTAACAGGTGGAAAAAGCCCAGGTTATTGTCATCCCCGCCCCGGCCAGGAATTGGGGGCAGGCTCCGTTCGGGATCCAGAAATGCGCGTAAATACAGGATTCCGGGTCAAGCCCGGAACGCCGGAAACTCGCAGGAGAACTTTTTTCCACAGCCTTCTGTGCCGGGGACGAATGAGGGAATCCGAAGACCTGCTCAGGGCGCGGGGACGATGAGGAGACGATACCTGTCCGGCGATTCGGCCCGGTAGGAGAGGATGTTGTTTCCCCACAGGGAAAGGTCGTCTTCCCGGAGAAGATGCGCACGTACCAGGTCCGATAGCCGGGACGGCACGTTCCCGGTTTCTTCCCGGTAGAGGTCCAGGGCGCGGACCACCCGCACGCGTTGATGATGGTTCAGCAACCGGCATACCGGCTGCCCTCCTTTTCCGGTCAAGTTCTGAATCCAGGTGATGCTTTCGGACCGGCTGAAAAACGACACCCCGAGGAAAAGAACAATCAGAGCGGCCGTCGCCAGCACCCATCTCCCCAAGCCGTTTTTCACCGCCCCGGCAACCGCTGCCCCCCGCACAGTTTCCATGGGATCGATCCGGATCCACCCACGATCCTGAAGGTCCAGAAGTGCCTTGCTCGAAGAGTATTCTCCCAGGGAAGATGCCCAGACAACCTCCTCCAGGGTCCGCTTCCCGTCTATCAAGTTATAAACGATCTTCTCGGCAGAAGAAAGCGCTGTGCTCTCATCCGGGAACAGATCCTTGTCCGGCAGGTCCGTCGCGGGGGGACCCGGTCTCCGCCGGAAGAGTCGGGAGAACCGCTTTTCCCAGGAAGGTTTGCCTTCGTCCTCCATGAAAAGCTGTCGTCTCGGGACCGCCTGGACCGGGCCGATCCTCTGCTTCACCAGAGGCCACTCATCGGTCCGTCTCAACCCCTCCAGGATAATCGGCTCCACGGCCATAGGATCCTGCAGCGACCATTCCGAGGAAAGGGTTCTGTCCGGATCAAACAGGAATTTCCCTTTCCTGCACGTGAACACGGGAAAGAGAGTCTCCTTGATCTGGTCCTTCAACAGCAGGTCCATTTCCCGGTGCTCCAGGATGTTCTGCTGGTGCAGGATTTCCGGCAGGCCCCGCAGGTCTTTTCCGTAGATCTCCCGGATCTTTCCTTCTTCCATATCCGTGAGAAACCCCAATTTATCCAGGGTTTCCAAAAGATGCTCATGGGGCGTCCGCCTCTCCGGGATGGCACCCGCAATCTTTCCATCCTGGAAATAGACTTCGATCTGCGTGGATTCCAGCGTCAGCAGAAGGCAGCCTGTCTTGTCCTGCTGTTCCAGGAGTTGGAATATCTCCGGGACGCCAAACTCTTTCAAATCTCCCTGCAGGGGCATTCCTTCTATCTCCCGGACCGAAGCTTTTGAAAAAATCGGGCCTGTACGAGCACATACAAAATCAGCAACCCGCTGAAAATCATGAAGTGGGAGGTCGGTGTTGGAGTTTCCCAAGCCACCACGGGCACTGGCAACAATCGATCCCAGAACAGGCCGGCCAGAGCTAGAAAGAGAAACAGGAAGAACATCAGGAACCCGGAAACCCGATCCTCGTACACGCTGAACCCGAGTCCCGGAAACAACGCGTTGAGCAGGAGGAGTCGGCGGAAACGTGAGGCCCTGCTCCGGGCCATCTTCCGGATCTGAAGGTTTCTTCTCTCATTGGGGATGCTCTGGCCCTGGTAGAGCGCCTGATAACACTGGGTGCACATTTTCGTCATTGCGGTTCCGGAATGGCACTTGTTGCATACGATGATACCGCAACCGGTACAGCTCATGGGTACCGGCAGGCGTCGCCGGTTCCAGGCCAGAGGCAGGAACGCCGCGGCCAGCGCTCCGAAGATCCATGGTGTCCAGCCCAGCGGAACCCCGGACCCCGCCAGGGCCCAGAGCGCAGCGGGGGTCGATCCCTTTTCACCGTCTCCTTCCAGGGCATATCGCCAGCAAGAGGCCGTGGAAGGACTCTCGTCCATGAAAAACCGGTTCGCGTTCAGGGAATGGATGTAGGCGAAATAATCGACTCGGACCGGGTCGATTCTTCTCGCCTCCTGAAACGCTCGCCCCCCCTCGATGAAGGAAAACTCACGCCGCAGCAGCTGACTGAGGTTGTAATGGGGCGATGCGATGGCGGTGTTAAAGCGGATCGCCTGAGAATACGCCGCTTTTGCAGAGGCCAGATCCCCCTGAAACGCATAAAGGTTTCCCATGTTGTTCCAGAGCGGTCCCTGCTCGGGATACCGGGCCAGTGCCTCTTCGAGGATCTTCGAAGCCCGAGCGTATTCTCCTCTGCGTTTTTCCACGAGCGCACGGGTGAGAAAAAGAGCCTCGGAGTCCGGATGGGCCTCCTGGGCCGTGTCCAGGTCGCGGTCGCAGGATGCGTCCCAATCCTCCTGGATACATTCGCACAGGACGCGGCTGGCCGCCGGAAGGGGAGAGAGAAACCTTGCGGCCTGCCCCAGTGTGAAAGGGGACAGGGCCAGAAAGAGAAGGGTGAAGAAAAAAAGGACCTGCTCCCATCTTCGCAGGAACCGCCCCATCAGGATCCCCGCGATGACCACCACCCACAGGAGGCCGGGCAGCAGGATCAGCAGGGTCACGCCGAGCAGACACAAGGCAACGATCTGAAGCCTGCCACGTGCTCCGGGCTTCATCCTCTCCCGCAGGGCATGCATGAACAGGGTTCCATAACGAAAAAGAAAGTAGGGGGCCAGGAAAAAAAAGACGGTCCAGCATGCGAGAAACAACAAGAGATACAGTTTTCCCACCACACCGTACTGCCAGGAAAAGAGGCTCCCCCGTTGTTTGAGAGACTTCCAGCGACTGATCAGCTCCTTGCGCCATCCCTGACCGGAATCCTGTTCCGCCAGTCTGGACAAAAAAACAGAGACCGGGAAAAAATCGGGGGCCAGATCGTGTGCAGACTGACCCAGAACTTTGGCCGTGGACATGTCCCCGCTTTCCAGGACCCGATTCCCCTCCCGCCCCAGCAGGGCGGCCACTCCCGATGCATTGGGGAACCCCGTGTCAAGCCGTGCTTCATACAGACGGTTCAGGGAGGACTTCACCTCGGGAAACGAACTGTTTTCCAGGGATCTCCTGCACTCCCGCCAGGGATCCTGCAACCGTTCTTCCGGGTAGCGGTAGACCGGAGTCTTCATGCCGAACGGCCCTGTCTGCATGCCGTCTGATCTCTCCGTGGGTTTCACGGTTCTCCTGGGACTG
This sequence comes from uncultured Thermodesulfobacteriota bacterium, assembly GCA_964439795.1. Classification (GTDB taxonomy): domain Bacteria; phylum Desulfobacterota; class DSWW01; order DSWW01; family DSWW01; genus CAYTRL01. The sequence goes on along the minus strand of CAYTRL010000344.1, from coordinate 2,325 downwards.
TCCCTCCTGCCGGATTCCATCACTTTCCAGGTCCGCTTTCGGACAGGTGTTTCCTTGTCAGCGGTTCCGTGAGAAATCGAGGGATCCGCCGGTTCAAGTATGGGGTCCGGCTCCGGGACGAGTTCTTCCTTTTCTGTTTCGTAGAAGGCGGGAGAAAGCTCGATTGCGGCGGGAAGCACTTCAATGACGGAAGGGGCGTCCTCAATTGTGGAAGGGGCATCCACCCCCTCAGGCTCCGCCGCCGCCGGATCCGGTTCACTGTGTTCCGGAGGCAGTATCTCTTCCTGCACGACAGGGACGTTCGCCTGGGGGGGAACCTGTCTCCCGGGCACCTCGTTCTGCGGGGGACCCGGAAGGATCTCCGTAAGGAACATTTGATTCGCGGGATGGGTATCGTCCTGGACGGCGTCGGCCCCGAGGATAACGACAAAGGGGTCGATACACAGAAGAACACATCCCGCCACGAGAAGGCGGAGGAGCAGCATACGGTGTGCTGTCAAACAAACCCGAACCAAGAGCCACCCTCGTTCTTTGAAGGTTGGATCCGCCGGAGATCGTAACAACCTGCCGGGGCAAACGCAGTAAATTGCAATCTACGGGCCACTATCCTACTATTCGGCTGAAACCGGGAAAAAGATTCGCCTCATTTACAAAGAAAATGGATCAGGAGAGCCCAGATGCAAGAAGAACGGGCGAAACGGACCTCCCTGACGGATCTCCGCGAACTCGTCCGGATGTTGCGGGGACCGGAGGGGTGCCCCTGGGATCGTGAGCAGACGCTGCCCGATCTTAAGCAGTACCTGCTGGAGGAATGCTATGAGGTCATGGACGCCATCGACCGGTCCCGGCTCGGCAAGCTGCGGGAGGAACTTGGCGACCTGCTCTTCCAGATCGTTTTCCTGGCTCGTTTGGGCGAGGAGGAGGGAGTTTTCGACCTGGACGATGTGCTTCACGATATCCATGAAAAAATGGTTCGCAGGCATCCGCACGTATTTGCGGACGTCCGGGCCGACGACCCGGATACCGTGCGCAGGAACTGGTGGAAGATCAAGCGCTCCGAAGGGGCCACCTCTTCCTCGCTGCTGGATTCCGTTCCCCGCCACCTGCCGTCCCTGCAACGGGCGTTCCGTCTGGGGCAGCGTGCATCCCGCGCAGGCCTGGATTGGACGGGTCCCGGGCCGGTCCTGGATAAAGTCCGGGAAGAGACGGGAGAACTGGAAGCTGTCCTGGCCCGGCAGGACCGGGAGGGAATCCGGGAAGAACTGGGGGACCTGCTCTTCTCTCTGGCCAATCTGGCCCGGCACCTGAAACAGAACCCGGAAGATGCCCTCCAGAGGAGCAACAACAAATTTCTGGACCGTTTCCATCGTATGGAACAGCGGGCACGGGATGCCGGTGTGCGCCTGGAATCCCTCTCTCCCGACGAGCGGGACCGCTGGTGGGAGGAAGAGAAAAAGAAGGGGCCGGGCTGAATTTTCGCAGCGACTCCGGGGCTCTTCCTACCCGCGCCTCCGCCGGGACAGGATGTTGATAAACTCCCGCAACTCGCCCACACCCATTACATGACAGGCGCCCAGGTACAGAACGCCGCCCCCGAATACGCATCCGGTGAGCAGACCCAGGCTCCCCCAGAACCCCGTTCCCGCAAGAGGCCGGAAAACGTGCAGCAGGACCAGGATGAAGCCTCCCATGAGCACGCAGGCCACCAGAACCTTTCCTGCGGTTTTCCGGACCCACACCCATCCAAAGGGTCCCGTTTTCTTTCGGAACAGGAACAGGAGAAGACCCAGGTTGATCACCGCAGACAGGGAGTTCGCCAGCGCCAGGCCGGCATGGAGCATGGGCCCCATCAAGATCAGGCTGAGGACCACGTTGCCGATGAAGGCCAGAAAAGAAACTTTCACCGGCGTAGCCGTGTCCTGGAGAGCGTAAAAAGCCGTGACCAGGATCCGACCCGCAGCGATGGGCCACAGCCCCAGGCAGTAGTAGAACAGCGCCTCCGCCGTCCTTTGGGTGGTGACCGGATCAAAGGCCCCCCGTTGGAACAGGACCTCGATAATGGGGGTCCCAAGCATGATCAAACCCACCATGGCAGGCAGACAGACGAACGTCACCATGCCCAGGGTTTGATCCAGCACCCCCCGGAACTCTTGCCTCTGGTTCCGGGACGTTTCCTGGCTCATGCGCGGAAAAGCGGCCGTGACCAGCGCCACACCGAACACCCCCAGGGGGAATTCCAGGAGCCGGCTTGCGTACCAGAGATAGGAGATGCTCCCCCCCGGCAGGAAGGAGGCCAGGATGTTGCTGACAAAAATGTTCAGCTGG
>CAYTRL010000343.1:0-6585 GCA_964439795.1 uncultured Thermodesulfobacteriota bacterium | reverse complement strand
GGGAAAATAGGAAAGGTGCCTTCCGCCTACCAGAATGGGGACGGGAAACGACTCTTTCAGCATCCGCGCCAGCTGCAGGTAGTAGTGCAGCGTATAGGTTGCCAGCGACAGACCGATCACGTCCGGCTGGAACTGCCGGACGCTTTCCATGATCTGGGAAACACTCAACTTCTCCGCGTTTGCATCCACGATCTGAACTTCATGGCCGAATTTCTCGGCCCAGGCGGCCACGGTCATCAGGGTAAAGGGGGGTTGTGTCCCGGAGTCGGCGACCTGGACCTTGTTCAGAACAAAGCATCGGTCTTGAAAATGCAGGTGACTGATGTACAGCAGCGATACTCGCATATTTTAAGGCGTTCCTGCCGTCCGAAGGTCCATGGTTAGGGTGCAAGCGGCGGTACGTACTGTACGCCTGTCGGATCCGGTCCCGAGAAAGTCCGAACCTGTTTCGCTTGCCCGAAGAAAACAGGGTACATACCCATCGGCCTGCCATGGCGGGAGCCGTTTCAAGGGCAGGGTAGAATATCCTGGGTGTCCCACCGCCATTGTGCCATCCGGTCGAAGAGTTCGGTCCGGATTTCAAGATAGGCGGGGTCGTGATACAGGTTGTTCATCTCGATCGGATCCTGGACCAGGTCGTAGAGCTGCCCGTCGTTGAGGTCCAGCGAGAAGGTGAGCTTCCAGTCCTGTGTGCGCAGGATCCGCAGGCACCATTTCGGAACGTCGATCACCCCCGGGATGTACTCGCCAGCGAAAAACTCCGCGGAGATCGAATCCCGGCAGGAGCTTGTTTCACCTCTCAGGATCCCGGTAAAGTCCCTCCCCGGGATGTCCGCCGGCCATTCCAGGACACCCGCCAGGCGGGCGATGGTGGGCGCCAGGTCCACGTTGGAGATCAGGGAATCGCTCGTGCCGGGTTCCAGGGCGGGGTGGGAGACGTACAGGGGGACCCGAAGGTCCTCTTCATAGCCCCACCCCTTGAACGGGAAGCCGTGGGCGCCCGCCATGTCGCCGTGGTCCGAGGTGTAGATGATTATGGTGTCATCGAGAAACCCCATGTTGTCCAGGGCCCGGTACAACCGTTCCAGGTGTTCGTCCGTCGACTCGATCAGGTTGTAGTAGTAGGAAATGTACTTGAGCCAGCCCGTCTCCGTCATGCCTTCCCGGAACAGGGCCAGGGCCCCGTTCCGGAGTTGATCGCTGGGTTTGCCGGACAGGTCGTCATGGATACTTTCCGGCAGTTGTGCGTCCGGGCGGATGGCACTTGGAGTGGGGTTGAGATCCAGGTGCTGGACGTCGTGCGGGTTGACGATGGAGACGACCAGGAACCAGGGCTGTTCCTCATCCTGTTCTCCGATCCACCGGGTGGCCTCCCGGACGGCCTCGAAATCTCCATACACGCCCACTTCCTGGTCCGCTCTCTTCGTCCCGCAATGGCCTTCGAACCCGTAATCGCTGGCGCACCCCCGATCGTGAAAGTCTAGATTAAAATACCCGAACCCCCTGCTCAGATCCCACTTGCCCTTGTATCCGATCCGGTACCCCGCTGATTTGAGCACCGATCCCAGGTGGGGAAGATCCGGATCCAGGGAGTGCCCCCTGGAGCGAAAGATCATGTTTCCCAGCATCCCGTTCTGGTGCGGAAAGGTCCCTGTAAAGATGGAAGAACGGCTGGGCGAGCACAAAGGGGAAGAGCAGAATGTGTTGGAAAAGTGGATCCCCGTGTCCCGCAGGCGGTCCAGGTTCGGCCGATGGAGGGTGGGGGGAAGGAACCGTTCCGCCTGTTCCTGATCGGTGATGACCAGCAGGATATTGGGCTGCCGGCCCCCGGTCAGGTCCCCCAGCGCAGGCTCACCCAGTTCGAGTTCGAACTGGGGGGCTTCTCTGAGCCCCAGGCAGGGGAGTTCGGGATCGCACCCCGCGGTGAAGGCCACGAGAAGGACAAGAGTCCCGAGAAGCATTCCTGCTTTGAGGAACATATGTTCTGCATAGGGTTTTTTCATCGCTTTGCGATGCTACCTCCGTATATGAAACCAAGCGGCTTGCCCCGTGGTAACTCAGGGCATGGGACCCTTCCGGCCTGGTTCCCGGAATCAGGAAGGGGGCGCCGTATCTTTTTGATTTGAAATGATTTTTGCATGAAAAAGACGTTCTTTGTAATTCTTTTTATTATTTATCATTATCGGAGTTTTGTAAAGAAATAGTGAGCGAATGCCGGGGGGGCTGGGGCCGGTCACAGGCTCGAGGCACCCGATTCACTACGGTTTTCTGGTATAAAATATCAGTTATTTTTTGACAACTTTCCGCCTGAATGACATACTTGAATACAATAGGGAGCCGTATTCTCTTTTTCATGCAATGAAATGTTCCGTTCACCCTGCAAACCGCTGCCGTTCATAAAGAAGAAAAACCACCGTTCCATGGGGAGGATTTTCGGATGGCCTTTCTGCGAAAACATGCGCAACTCGCAAGAATTCCGCAGGTCCTGCTTTTATTGTGGTTTTGCGGAAATACCGCCCCATGCTTCGGGTGGTTTTCCGATCATACCATTATGACGGGCGCCTATTTCGGATTGAACGGAGTCACGGAATTCAACGAAAACGGGGAGCGGCTGCTCACCTTCGGGATCCATCTGGTACGGGACCCCATCCGGATGACGCTGGACAACGAAGGTAACCTGCTCGTTACGGACAGTTTCGAGGGGAATGTGAAGATTTTCGCCCCGCCGGGGTCGCTCGTGGGAACCATCGGGGACGGACACCTGGCTGCCGCGGTAAGCGTGGCCGTGGGACCCGACGGCCGGGTGTATGTGGGGGACCGGATCCAGGGAGACGTACGTGTCTTCTCCGGAGCCGGCGACTATTTGTTCTCCTTTGGGGGAGATCTTCTTCTCGATGCGGGCGACATTGAGGTCTCCAGCGACGGACGGGTCGTCGTAACGGACGGCGCGGGAGGTCATGTGCACATCTTCGACGCGGTCGGGCAGCTGACGGCAACCATCGATTTCGCAACGAGCACCCTTGCCCTTGACGAGATGGATGTCCTCTACCTGCCGGCTTTGGAAATCATCGAAAAGTACGATCTCTCCGGCAACTTCATCGGGAACATCCCCATGAGGGAACCGCACATCGTTTCGAGCATACACGTGGACGATGAAGGGAACATAACCCTCCTGGATTTTTTCAGCGGAGCCATACAGGTCTATGACCAGGAGGGTTCCCTGCTGAGGGAGTTCGGCGGCGAGATCTACCGGTACTCCAAAGATGTCCTTGTGACTCCCTGATCTCAACCTCCTGCGGGCGTGAGGGTTTGAACCATGAGCCGAAGAAAAAGCCGATCCCCGGTTCCGTTCCAGGCCGTCTGGTGGATCCTTCCCCTGTTTTTTCTGATGGGAACGCTCAGTTCCTGCAACGACGGCGACCTGTCCCTGCCCAAATGGGGTCCCTATTCGCTGGACCAGATCGGTCCCGTGCATATTCTGAAACAGGAGCAGGGACACGCCGTGGGCTTCCCCATCGTGGTGGGGCAGGCGGACGGCACGGATGAGACCCGAAACCTGCGGTTTCACAAGCTGTGGTGGGACAGCCGCCCGGGCCGGGAGACCACGTGGAAGGTGCTCGGATGGGAGGCCAACCGCAACCTCACCTACTGGTCGTACCGGATCCTGTTCCGGGAAACCCAGTCCCGGGACTGGACCGTCCCAAACCTTCCCGGATGGGAGAACGGGGAGGCCAAGGTGGAGTGCATCCGTACCTTCGAGGACATGATCATCGTGGTCACCTTCAAGAACGACGATTCCGCAGAGGTCATGACCTTTTTCGTGGACCTGCTGGGAGGATATGACACCTATTTCCAGGCTCTGCCCCCGGAGGAAACCGTCATCCACAAGGACGTGTCCCAGGGATGGATGACCATCGAACACCCGGGCGCCGATGTGGTCTTTGCCGTTCGGGGTTCCGGTGCGACAGCCCATCTGTTCGACATCCGGGACGACTATTTCTACCCGGGAACGGTCTCCAACACCCAGGGCATAGGGATGCACGATGACGGGACCTACGAGGGGAGCGGAAACAACTGGTGGATGGACTACAACCTGGCTCAGATCGACGTGGAACCGGGCGGACAGCGGTCGGTCTATTTCGTCATCAAGAAGGCTCTGGACAGGGATCTGGCCGTCTCCGGAGCCGCGTCCCTGATGGACCGTGTGGAGCCGATCGTGGAGTCGGGGCGCCGGGCGTACGATCGGACGCGCTATGTGGTTGCCGACCCCCTGTACCGGCCCTCCATGGAACATGCCGTGAGCCAGATTTTGATCAACACCGTTTACAATGGGAAAGAGGAGACGGCTTTTCTCTCCCCCCCGCTCCAGCGGTATTTCACCCCGTCCAGGTTCTATTCCAGTTTTCATCACTGGGATGCGGGGTGCATCTCCATCGGCCTCATGGAATACGATACGAAACTGGCCACGGAAAACATGGACGCCGCCCTTCCGGACGAATGGCCGTGGGGCTGGTATGATATTCAGCCGGTGCCGCCCACCGCCATCTTCGCCCTGTGGGAACTCTACCAGAGAACGCAGGATGTAGCCCTTTTGAAACGGTATTACCCGGCCGCCCGCAACTGGTATCTCAACTGCCTGATGGCCGCCCGTTCGGGTGACGGGGACTGGATTCTCGACTGGCACGGGGAAGGCCCCAACGGAGAGCCCGCCTACTACGGCATGGGGAGCGGAATGGACGACCTCCCCGTGTGGGAGCATGCCAGGACCGCGGGGCCCGACGGCACCCTTCGCCACGTGGAGCCCCCGGGTCTCCAGAGCCTTTTCGTGCGTGCCGCGAAGATCCTTCGGATGATGGCCCGCGCGATCGGCGGCCTGGAGAACGACATGGGGGAGTATTCCTTTCATGTCGACCGGATCCGCGCCGGTCTTCAGGCCCACATGTGGCACGGCGACAAAGGGATCTTTGCTCCTATCTGGCAGGACGACAAGAGCTTCGTGGAGGGTTACGAGGATACGATCATCGGAATCTATCCGATCTTCGCGGGGCTCGATGTCATCACGGGATCCCAGAAAGACCGGATCCTGGAGTACATGACCGATCCGGATACGCTCTGGAGCGGTTTTGGCGTCCGGTCGGTTTCCCGTTCCGCGCCCTATTACACGGCCCACTTCGGATGGGGGGGCGCCGTCTGGATCTGTTACGAATGGTTCATCTGGAAGGGGCTTCTGGCCTTCGGGGAGGTGGATCTGGCCCGGGAACTGGCCTGGCAGGTCCTGGAAAACTTCCGGGCGAACCATCAGGACCGCTCCTACTTGAGCGAGATGTGGGACGGCGACTCCGGCCTGACCATCGGGGCCAAGGATTTCACCGGTCTGGGGTCTCCCATCCTGACCCTCTACGCGAGCTACACTACGCCGGGCCGGATCTCCACCGGGTGGGACGTGTCCCTGCACGGGACAACCTACGATCCGGAAGCGGACCGTCTGGAGGTCACGGTGAGCGCCCCGGATACGCCGGGCCCCTCCGGGTTCGTGGCGGTCATGGGAGAACCGGAAAGCCTCTACCGGATCAGCACTTCCTCCACCGTCCAGGAGATCCTTTCCGAGGAGACCGGCGCGGTTTCCTTTGTGGAAGATGTGGGGTTTGAGCGGATGGAAATGAGGGTGGAAAAGATCGCTTCCCCCTGACCGTTTCGCAGCCGGGACAAGACCAACAAGGAGGTTCAGCCTTGCGCTCGACTTATTTTTCTTTCGGTCCCATCACAGGTTCCCGGGGGATCCTTGCCTGGGTCCTTCTTCTCAGCCTCGCGGCCTCGGCCTGCACCAACCAGCCGCCGGTCCTGGACCCGATCCCGAACCAGGCCGTGGAGATGGGAGGGAGCGTTGACCTGCAGGCCACCGCCACCGACCCGGAGGGGGAACCCCTCACCTTTTTTGCGGAGCGTCTTCCGGAGGGGGCGACCTTCGACAGCGTCAGCGGCCGTCTTTCCTGGGCGCCCACGGTGACCTACCCTTGGGATTATTTTATCACGGTGGGTGTGCAGGATACCGAATACCCCCCCCTGGTGGATATCCAGAACGTCATGCTCTCGGTCATCGAGCCCGGATCCCGGGATGGCTTCGGGACGATCCACGTCACGATTCGGGATGCGGATACGGGGAAACCCGTGGCCGCACGGGTCAAGCTGCGAGGGAGCGACTGGGCCAGCTACGGAAGCCGGGACGATATCCTTCACAACACGTTTTTCTTCACGGAGGGAACCTTTACCGCGGACCTCCCGCCCGGGCCCGCGGAAATAATGGTGTACAAAGGAACGGAGTACAAGACCGCCACCGAAGTGGTGGACGTTCCCTCCGGGGAGTCCGTGCAGCGGGAAGTTGAAATGGAGCGGTGGATCCACATGTGGGATACGGGCTGGTATTCCGGGGACGTGCACATTCACCAGAACTACGGCCTCGATTTCGTGGTGGGCACCGCCCCGGTGGATCGCCTGCGGAACAGCCCCGAGGACGTGAAGCGCATGGTCCTGGCGGAGGATCTCAACGTGGCGAACCTGCTCGTGTCCAACTCCCTTGGGGACGGA
>CAYTRL010000342.1:0-6597 GCA_964439795.1 uncultured Thermodesulfobacteriota bacterium | reverse complement strand
CATAGGGCTCCCTTGTGTCGATGTTCTGCACACCGTAGCTGCCCGACCAGTTCAACCATCCAGGGGTGAACACCGCAGCCGCTGCACCGAAAAGCCCGTAATCCTCGGCCCAGAGTCGAAGTGCCTCCTGGAGCCGCGAAGGGAGCCGGGGGTCATCCCAGTCATAGGGAGGGGACGGGTGCGGGGAAGAGTCGTCCGCGACATCCCGGGCCGAACTGCCGGAGCACCCGTGTGTCCATGCCGTGAGGAGCAGCACGATGAACAGGAAGAATGGAAAGCGTTTTGTACGCTTCATCTTCTATTCTTTCTTGAGTTTCGAAACAAGGATCCTTCCCCGGCCAGGGTCCTGTCGATGTCATCTTTTGGACGTTACACGAAGGGACGGGGCGGTCGCGCGCCTCATGCTTCACACCCGAGGCAGGAATCCCCGGACCTGCTTACCCTGTGGAAGGATTCCTTGTGAAGGAGAACTCGACTTTGGCTTTCACGGTTTGACCGCCGATCTCCAGCACCGGGTAGGCAAGAAAATTGATGGGGCCCGATGCAGGGCCGGGATCCACCACAAGGTTACGCCCCCTGCTGAGTTCAAAGCGGTTTGCCGGATGATGACCGAAATAGTAGGTGGCAAGGGCCGTGTACTTGTCGCCTTCGCTGATATCCACGGGCCACCACTTCCCGTCGGCAAGAAACTCCGCCCAGCAATGATACCCGTCTATGCCGCCTTCGTTGCGTGCTGAAGGGATGGACGTGCCGATGGCGAACCGCGCGGGAATCCCGATGGACCGTGCCAGGGCTATGAAGTAGGAGTGAAAATCCGTGCAGTTCCCGGTGAGCGCGTGACATGCGTAAACCGCGTCGCCCTTCCCCCAGCCGGACCCGTACTTCATGTAGCGCATCTGGTCGATGACGTGATCGTAGAGGGCCCTGGCGCGCATGAGGTTGCTCTTCTTGCCCTCAACGGCCTTTAAAGCGATTTCGCGAAACACATCCTGGCCCGGTGAGGTGTTCCCGGGGCTGCTGTATCGATCCGGCACAGGCTCATTTGCGGCATAAACGGCCTTCTCCACGCGATCCACCTGGAAGCGGATCTCCACAGGCTTTCCGCTGTCAGCCGGTTCGATCTCCAGGAAAAGCACCTGGTTGCCGTACTCCTTTTCCTTCAGTATCCTGCGCTTTCCAGGTGCTCGGATCGACTTGACCTCCACGGTCTGAAAGGCGTCCGTTGCAGGAAGGGGAAGCCACATCCTTGCCGCATCCGTGATTTCGGGAAGCTCTACCCGGTAGAGGAACTCGAACCTGTCGCGCTCACGGATGACCCCGAACTGGTGTTCCGACGCCTTTTCCACCGGGATACGCACCCAGGTGCGGTCGGGCTGTTGCTTCCACGTATAATACGGCTGCCCGTTGATCTTGTGGACCGTTGTTTCCGTCACGGTCATGGAGCCCGGGTCGCCGGCGAGAAAGAAATCAACATCGTACACATCACCGCTGACGTCGGCCAGGTCCACGCAGGCAAAGTGACGGCGTGGACCCAGGTTCGCCAGGTACTCGGTGTGGACGCGGACCAGTTCGAGCCGAAGTTCCCTGTCACCGAATGCGAGGGGAAACCGGCCCTTGTTCATGGAGGTCTGGTCCTCGATGTACTTCTCGATGCCGGCCTGTATGTCAGCGGTTACGACATTGGGCACCGGGTCAGCCTGGGCCGAGGGGGGCTCCCGGGCAGGATTGCAGGCAGCCAGCAAAAGCATGACACAGACGGCAAGTTTGCCTGCCGCTGCCGTCGCCATATGACAAAGGGATCCCCTACCAGGATGTTTTTCAGGCGATACGGGCACGGGTATTACCTCGGATGATCCGATGTGGGATGATCCGACCCGGGATGCTCAGGATGTTTGTCCTTTGGATCCTTTGCCGTTGGGTGATCCCCTGACGGATGGTCGCCTGTGGGATGGTCCCCTGAAGGATGATCCCCTTTGGGGTGGTCGCCTGTGGGATGATCCCCGGTCGGTTGGTCGCCTGTCGGGTGCTCCTTGTCGCCGGTGCTGCAACCGGCCACGACCAGCAAGAGGATCCCCGCAACAACCATGGGAAATATTTTCAAGATAGATTTTCCTGTTTTCATGTCCGGTTCTTCCTTTCTCGTTATTCAAGATTTGGGGAAGCGTAACCGTTTTCTGGTTCAAGCTTTCCGGAATCTGTACCTTTTAGAATCTGATGCAGATATCCTCTCAAAGGTTTGACAAGGAGCGTGCAATCGAAGCTCTCCTTTTTTCCCATGCCAGGCTCCGGGAATCAACCTGTTTTCAGTTGAGGTTCTTCTCTGCAGGAGTGAGGGGCCGATCCGTTCCGGACGGCCATTGCATGGCGGCCGTCTTACCGGCTGGAAACCCCGGGGGTAGGGGACCGGGATGGAGCTTTGAAAGGACAAATACAGCACCCGGGGCGTGGGGTTCAGGGGCTCTGTTTTCTCCTGGTGGCGACCCCGGCAACCACGCAGAAGACCAGCAAGGGGACAAGCACGACCCCGGCCAGGTGGGATGCCTTTCGGTGATAGAGCATTTCAGCTCCCCCTGCCAGAGGCATCAGAAGGGTCCTCGTCAAGAGGGCACACGTGGGATGTTCCTTCAGCCAGCCGGCCACAGGCGGGCTCCATCGGTAATAGAAACGGACGAATTCCCTTCCCCAGGATGTGTTCAGCAAAAACCTGTCCCTCACATCCCGGAGCCGGTCGACCTGCGGGGCATTTGTGTCTCCAAAGGCGGCGGTGGCAATGAAGCAGATGTCGTCGTCCTTGCCCAGGAGCCTGTTGGGAGAAATCCCGATGGCTGCACTTCCAAAGGCGGCAAACACATCGAGCATCCCCCATCCCCATATGGAGTCCCAACCCGAACCTCCCTGCGGCCTCCGTGCCGACTTCTTCAAGAGCTCCCGTATCTGATCAACCGTCAGGGTCGGGTTCACCTGAAGCATCAACACCACGGCCCCTGCCACAAGGGGGCTGGAGAGGCTGGTTCCGGTGGCACAAATACCCACCGGTGCCCCCCCCGGGGTCACAATGGTCTGGCCCGGTGCGGTGATCCAGGGTTTCTGTCCACCATCCCTTCGCGGCCCGTGATTGCTGAAGGAGGCGATGTCACCCACCGTTTCGGGAAAGTCGTCGGTGCAGTTCTCTGTCCCAAAATAGCCGGAGCACCCTGTACAGAAGATATCCGGATGGTTGCACGTGGAATCATTGCACCTTGTATTGTAGGCTCCGACACAGATAACGTTATCCGCCGTGCAGGGGGGAACCACGGACGTGGACAGGACCGCATCCTCTGCTGCAAATCGAAGGGGTTTGTCGCAAGACAGCTCGACGATCTGGTTTACCCAGAGATCTACGGTTGTCATGGCACCCAGCACCTCCCGGACCTCCACAACCCAGTCCCCTACACTCAGATTTGATGTCCCCTTCTCCAGGGTGACGCTGAAGCTCTTTGCTCCACTGTCTGCGCGCTCCTTGTGGGAGACCGCTATCTTCCCGATCAAGGAATCGTTGGAAACATCACCCTCCTCAAACGCCACCCACCCCGTAACCACAGACCCTCCGGCATCCATTGCCCGCACCTCCACGGTTCCCTCGTACCACCCCTGCACCATGTGCTGTACGCCGTCACGGCTCTCCGCACACTCCAGGGTAACGGTGACCATGCTCGAGTCTCCCCCTATCTTCATCTGAGCATGTCCCATCTCCAGGGAATCGTTGCCCGCGGCAGCCACGATGATGCGGCCCGGTGCCGACAGATCGGATATCTTCCTCTCCAGCAGCGAGGTCCCGTCCCGGGGTCCCACGTTCCACCCAAGGCTCAGGTTCACCACGGCTGGCCGTCCAAGGACTTTGGCCTTGTTGAAGATCCACTCCACGCCCTCGGCAACATCGGAAGCGGTCATGGATGAGAAATCGAACTTTGCTATGACAATGTTCGCGTTCGGCGCTGCGCCCGGGCAGGCATTCGCGTTAGCACAATTCTTCTGTCCGTTCCCGGCCATTGCCCCCATGACCTTGGTGCCGTGTCTTCCCGCAGCATCCTGGAAGGCCGAACCGCAGGACTCTGTCTGTGGATTGCATTCGTCAACAAAGTTCCAAACGGCCAGGACCCGGCTCGTGCCATCCGCATTCGTGAAATTCTCCTGGTCCAGGGTGATACTCGTATCCACCATCCCGGCGATCACCCCTTCCCCTTTCGGCCAGCCCCACCCAGCCGCGTTCCACACCTCGGGCGCCCGGATCTCCGGCACGGCTATATTCAGGTACGGCTCGACCCTGGCATCCCCTTCCATCCTGACGACCCCGGGCAGGGAAGCCACATCGGCAAGCTTTGCAAGGGGCAAGCGTGCAATCCAGATGTCGCCCGACCTGCTTCGGAGTTGCGCTCCGTGCGCCTCCAGCTCAGGGAGAGGGTCCGCCACCTCGACGAAGACGTTGATGTGAGGCTCATCCTGAATCAGGGAAACCCCTGGCACCGCTTCCATGAGTGCCTTGGGGTTGGCCTGCAGCCTCATGGCCTGCGAGAGGGTGGCATCCATCTTTGCAAGAGCCCGGGCAAAGCCGGATACGGGAAGAAGAAGGGAAAGGGTCAAAAGAAAAACGATCGTGACGGTACCGCGCGAACGTGACGAACTGTGCATTTTCATCTCCTTGATGTCTTGATTTCCATCAGGACGAACCAGATGATGTCGTGCAGGCGGTCTGGTTTGTTTGGCTTAATATAATATAGCACAACCCACTCCCTCAAGGCATGAGGGAAAATACTGATTTTTACGTTCTCTTCTTTCCAGGATGCCTGGCTGGAAAGACAATGATCGTTCCGAATACGGTGCGCACAAAGGCCAGCCAGAAAAGGGCTGCAAAGAATCCGAGGAGCACAGGAGCCGATCCATAGGTTTTGCGGCCTGCAACAGAACAACCGCAACCCCCATCACTCTGTTGGTTCACGTTTCCCTCCCCTGCCCTGCCGCACACATCCGCCCGGCAGGCGAGCACCTCTTCGATGACACGAAAGGTGTTTTCGCCAAGGACACGGGAAAGTGAGCTGCCGGAGACCCCGGCCCCAGGCCCGTCCATGGGATCCAGCGGCTGGTCCAGGGCAACGATCTCCACCGGATCCCCGGGCGCGCGCCTGAGACCCGTGCACCGGATCTCGGCCGGTGCGTCAGGATCCGTGTTGCCGTCCCTGCAGATGAGTGCCTCGGTGATCTTGTTCAGGTGGGCGGCATCCACGGGTGATGTGATGCCCCCGTCAAAGTCCGATCCAAGCGCCACGTGATCCGCGCCTCGAAGCAGCGGCAAGGTGGAGTCTGTGTCGAACCCTTTCCGTATCCCGGCGCCATCGATCACATCCATGGCGTGACGCATGGTGCGGGCCACGTCTGCAGGCGTGTCACCGCAGGTGAACCCCGGGTCGAACCCGACGCCCACCACCCCTCCGGTGGCCGCGATACGGAGGATCTGGTCGTCATCCAGGTTACGAGGCCTCCGGCAGATATCCGTGCTCCCCCCGGGGACCGTCGAGATGCCGCCGTGGGAACTGATCACGGGAACACCGGCTGTCATGGCCGCCTGCGTCACATGAGAAATAAGCGGGGGGGCCGCATGGGCCAGGTCGATCACCACCCCGTGTTCGAGCATGAGTTGAACCCATACACGACCCGTGTCCGAGAGCCCCAGCCGGTCGTCCGCCGGATCGGGCGCAGCCACATGCCCCGGGTCCTGCTCCGCGTACCCGCTCCCGAACTTCCCCATCCCAGTGGATGACCCACCGTAATCGTTGTCCAGGAAGTGGGTGAGCCCCATCATCCTGTAGCCTGCTTCGTAGAGCCTTTCAAAGTCGTAAACGATCTTTGCGTAAGCGGGATCTTTCAGATGCCCGGATGCCCGGAGCCTTCCGGTTCCCGGATCAACGAGTTCATGGAAGGGGGTTTTCAGCTGGTTTGGGAAGTGGATCCCCTCTGCTGCGATCAGAACCCCCACGAGTTCCGCGCCCCCTTCACGAGCCTGGCGGAGCTCGTGAAGATCCTCGGCCGTTCGTACAAGCATGACTCGCGGGTCGATCTCCACGGCTTCCCGCACGAGCCTTGCCCGCAACAGCAGCCTTTTCATGTAGAGCTCCCGGGCGTCAAAGTCCGGGCACCCGTCCGGGTCGGAAAGCAGGCCCACCCTTGGGTCGTACCAGAACTCGCAGGGCCACCCCTGCACCCAGTCCAGGTAGTTGAGGGGATCCCGGTCGAGGTTCAGAAACCCGTAATTCCGGGCATAGGGGATTCCGGGGTCGTCATAGGCGAACCGCTCCGGATCCCGGTTCCAGTCGGCACGGTGGCACTCCCCGTCTCGCTCGGCCACCCCGGTGAGCTCACATCTCGTCAGAGGCCTGACCAGCACACCCAGTGCATCAATCTCGCGGGCATAGGAGTCAATGGATCCCTTGTTGAAAACCGAGAGAACCTGCAACGCCACGTTGCCCTGCAGGAGGCGCGGCACGTCCACGTGAAAGAGGTCCTGATAGACGGGAGGTCCGCCGGGCACGGGCCCGAACATCATCTGGTAATGGGGATCACCGG
>CAYTRL010000341.1:0-6600 GCA_964439795.1 uncultured Thermodesulfobacteriota bacterium | reverse complement strand
CAGAGCAGAAACGCACGGGACTGCTTGCGCAGAAGCCGGTCGCGCAGCGCCTGGGTGAGTTCCGTGTACAGCGAGGAGAAGCCGCACAGAAAGCGGGCGTCCAGCAGGGACGTGAGCACCTCGAAGTCCTCCCCCGCCAGCTGCCGGCATTCCTTGAGGGAACGGGTGGCGTATCCCACTTCCAGCCCGATGTCCCAGAGGGGGTATACGATCTCCCGGACGAGTTCGTCCGCCCCTTCCGGGACCTTCTTCCGGAACAGCAGCAGCAGATCCACATCCGAGCGAAGACACTGTTCCCTGCGCCCGTATCCGCCCAGGGCAAGGAACGCGCAGGGGTTCTTCTCCATGTGCATTCCCGGACCCACCTGGCTTCGGAAGTAGCTTTCCCGGAAATATTCGTCCAGCAGTTCGGCGTGTCTTTCCAGAAACCGGTCTTCTTCCTTGCCGGCGAGAAACAGGGACAGCAGCTGTTCCTTGTTCGCCTGCAGGGATTGAATGGGAGTCCTTTCCGAGTCCATCCGTTCGAGCCTCTTCTGATGCATAGCCGGCCGCTCCCTGCATCTCTACCTTGTCATGCCTCTCCGTATGCCGTTGCGCACGCGGTTCTGTATAGGGTTCCTTTTTTAGCAACGAGCGTGCCAGACCGTGAAAGGGCTGAAATTCGGAGGAAAACGGTACAAGAAGTTCGGGGATCTTCCCGGCTTTGCTCCACAGGATACAAATATGTTGGAAAATTATTTTGTTGACAAGTTAGGGGCCTGTTCCGGGACGCCTCTGGAGATTCGAAACTCCAAGGGCTGGCTTGTTACGACATATTTGTAGTATATTTGCTGCTACAAAACAAAAATGTGTGTAAATATTATTGATGATTATTCATTCGGGTCCCCCTGGTTGCTCCAGTTTCAACATAACCAATAGAAATAGAAGGAGAAACAATCTCTCCGATCTCTGTTGGCACAGCATTTGTAAATCTATCCCGGAAAATACGATCAACACACATTGAGCAAGAACACAGAAAGGAGAAACACGATGAAACGGAATCGGCATGGAATCTGGATCCTGACCCTGGCCCTGGCGGCCCTTATTGGAACACCTGTCGGGGTTCTCGCCCAGGCTGGCGAGGAGGGAGCCATCGTCACCGAACCGCCCGAGGCCGAAGCCGAAGAGCCGCTCCGGCCCACCTTTGCCGCCGACCTGGGCTTCTTCAGCCAGTACGTGTGGCGCGGGTACGCCTTCAGCAAGGAAAGCGCCGTGTTCCAGCCGTCCCTTACGGTGGAGTACTGGGGCTTCAGCTTCAACCTGTGGGGCAACCTGGACACGAACGTTCCGCCCGCCGACTCCGAAGTGACGTACGCGCCGTGGAATGAGACGGACATGACCGTGGCCTTTGATCACAGCTTCGGCCCGGTGGGGGTGGGCGTGGGGTATCTCTACTACGCTCTGGACAGCGTTCCCGATTCCCAGGAGATCTACGTGGGGGTGAGTGTGGACACGATCCTGTCACCGTCGTTCACCGCGTACCGGGAGATGGCATACTACCCGGGGTGGTACCTGAACCTGGGGTTCTCCCAGAGCTTCGACCTGATCGAGGACCACCTCTCCCTGGACCTGGGCGCTTCCTTCGGGTACTCGGACGCGGACGGTGGGATCGGCTATTTCAGCGACGGCAACGTATCTGTGGGCTTTACCATCCCGTTTGGAGAGTATTTCTCCGTGGCCCCCATGCTGGCCTATACCTTTTACCTCTCGGAGGCGGCCAAGGATGCCTTCAAGGACGGCAGCGTGGACCACAGGGCGGATCACTTGTACGGCGGGGCCACCTTTTCCGTGGCTTTCTAGGAATCACGGGATTACACCCTGTTGTCGTCATCGCGGCCCCCGCTGCAGCTTGTCCCCGCGTAGGCGGGGACGGGGACAAGCTCCAGAGGGTGTCGAAAAAAGAGGCATAGTTGCCTATTTGTCATCCCGGACTGGATCCGGGATCCACAGTTCAGAAGCATTTCTGAATGCCGGCTGGGGCTTGCCCCGGACCCCGATCTGGAGCCGGCATGACGGCAGAAACATCAATCGACACCCTCGAAAGCCGGGAGGTGGATCTAGGGGTGCCGGGCGGGGTGCCAAAGAGCCTCCTCCATGCCCCTTCCCCTGGATTCCGGATCAGGTCCGGAATGACGGGAAACACGTTGCCTCATGGCACCGTCCCCTCCATCTCCGGTGCCGGGAGGCTTTTTATTTCCTCAAAATCCGCTACTTCTTTGAGACCAGCTTGAGGATCTCCCCTTCATCCGGGAAGCGATGGAGCTTCTTCTTGGAGAAGATCAGCTTGCCGTCGAGTTCGATCTCGAACACGCCTCCTCCCGATTCGACCAGCTCGGTCTCCGCCTGAAACGCTTTCTTGAGGTCTTCCGCCAGACCGGCGGCGCGCGGTTTGTAGTTTCACATGCCGCAGTAGGTGATTTTGAAATGCATCGGAAGGTCTCCTTTCTCCGTACCGGTTTTGATGATCGGGAGGTCCCCTGTCTGTATCGACCCGCGGGATCCGGGTCTCTTCCCGGGTCCGTTCCTTCATCCGGATCCTGTTTTTACACGATCCTGTATTTTACCATGGGGACCCGCTGCCGGAAAGAAAGCTGGCAGAAGAAATCCGGTAGATGCACCGTGCCGGTGGATGCCCTACGGGATGCGCCCCTTTCTGCCCGGCCCGAAGTCGTGCAGCGGGATCAGGATGTCGGCCGCGTCCTTCGCCCACTTGGCGGATTCGTAGGCCGCGATGGCGTCGGTGTGGACCCCCGGCGTCACGAACGGGCCGTTTTCCGGGAAGTTCTCCTGGTTGCAGCAGAACCCGGTGATCAGGGCCTTGCCGGCCGCTGTCTGGACCAGGACGGACTGGCCGCCCGGGGTATGGCCCGGCGTGTGCACCACCTGGATCCCGTCGGCAATCTCCTGGTTCCCCTCCACGGGGACCACGTCCACGTCGTCGAGAACGTCCGGGTAGTACCGGTGATCGATGGCGTGGGGGTGCCGGAAGAAATCCAGCTCCGCCTGCTGCACGTACACCCGGGCGTTGGTGCACTTGTAGTCGTTCTCACAGTGGTCGTTGTGCAGATGGGTGTGGATGATGATCTCGATGTCCTCCGGCTCCAGCCCCCTGGATGCCAGGGCGTCCTCGAACTCCAGGATCTCCACGCCGTGCTCCTGACCCACCTCCGGTGGGACCACGAACTGCTCCAGCCCGGTGTCCACCAGGATCTTCCGGTCTCCCCCCTCCAGGTAGAACACGTAGATGGGGATCCAGATCCGACGGCCGTACCCCTTCAGGTAGGTCATAACACCCTGATCGGTCTCGTTGGCCCCCACGATCAGGGGGTGGATGACGTATTCGGTCAATGTCTTCTCCTCTTCTGGGTGGCTGCCCGGCAGGATAGCAGTTCGCTGCGGAAGACGGCAACCGTCCCGGGATCGGGAGCGGACCGGGGCTGGAAAATCCCGGAGGAAACCATTATCCTCGAAACGAGTTGCGTAATGTCTCGAAACCCCCTTGTGGGAACCTTTGGACGAAAGGGGAAGGATATGCATACGCGGGGGCGCGGGTGGATCGTTTCGGTGGCGGCGGGTCTCCTGGCCCTGGCCGCCCCGGCTTGCTACGAGCCGCCGATCTACTGCGGCAACGGCGTGATCGAGTTGCCCGAGGTGTGCGACAACGGCCACAACAACGGAACGCCCGGGTACTGCCTGGAGGACTGCAGCGGGTTCCCGGCCATGGTCTCCGTGAGCGGCAACGCCTTCCGGTTCAACGAGGGCGTGGACGCGCGCCTGGACGGCGCCCGGGTCAGCGTGCTGGAGTTTCCGGACAAACGCATGACCACCGAGGCCCCGGAGGGGTATTTCCAGTTCGACGACCTCCCGGAAGGCGCGGAGGTCACCCTCACCCTGGAGAAGCCCGACATCAACCCGGACAAGAGCATCCACCTCATCCAGACCGGCACCATCCTGCTGGGCCCGGAAAACGTGGAGCGGGTCACCTTCCAGACCGTCAACTACATCATGTACTACCTGCTGGCGGCCGTGGTGGGCATCGCCCCGGACGAGGAAAACGCCTGCCAGATGGTGACCACCGTGACGCGTGTCGGCAAGTCCCTGTACGACCCGGGTGCCCATGGGGAGGAAGGAGCCACGGTGACCCTGGAGCCTTCCCTGCCGTCTGAGCATGGCCCCATCTACTTCAACTCCGACGTCATGCCGGACCGCTCTCTCACCGAGACCAGCGATGACGGCGGCGTGCTCTTTGTGAACGTGCCGCCGGGCGAGTACGTCTGGACGGCCCACAAGGAGGGGGTGGAGTTCACCCGGGTGAAGATGAAGTGCCGGGCCGGCTGGCTGATCAACGCCTCCCCGCCCTGGGGCCTTCAGGCCCTGGAGTGAGGAGGCCGAACGCAGGAGGCAACGACAGCAACCGCTGAAACCGGTTTGAGGACGAACCTACGATCCGGAAAACGAACAGGAGAGGAAACATGGAGCTGCAGGAAACCGCCATCCGCACGATCAAGGACATCGAGGAGATCGAGAAGACGCCCCTGGAAGAACGGATCACGGAGAAGAACACCTACGAACTCCTGTGCCGCGGCAGCGAGATCGACCCGGACAAGATCGCTTTGAGCTTCCTCATGAACGGTGACCTGTACGATCAACCGGTGGAGATCTCGTACCGGGACCTCCTGGGCAAGATCCGGCAGGCGGCCAACCTGTTCCACCGGTTGGGCGTGGGGCCGAACGACGTGGTGACCTATCTGCTGCCCAACATGCCGCAGACCCACTACGTGCTGTGGGGGGCCGAGGCGGCCGGAATCGTGAACCCGATCAACCCGTTGCTGGAGCCCCACACGATCCGGGACATCTGTACCGCGGCGGGCACCAAGGTCCTGGTGGCGCTGGCCGACATGCCGGGCAGCGAGATCTGGAAGAAGGTGGACGCGGTGCGCAAGGAGATCCCCACGCTGGAGAAGGTGGTCCGGGTCATGGGGCCCAGCGACGAAGCGGAGGGGATCGTCGGGCTGGAGGAAGAGATGCAGAAGGAGCCTGCGGACGCCCTGGCCTTTGACCGGAAGATCGGTCCGGACGAGATCTCGTCCCTCTACCACACCGGGGGCACAACCGGCACGCCCAAGCTTGCCAGCAGGACACACTACAACGAGGTCTACATGGCCTGGGCCATACGCCTCATGGGCGGGATCGGACGGAAAGAGACCATGCTGTGCGGCCTGCCCCTGTTTCACGTGAACGCCACCACGGTGACCGGACTCGCCCCTTTCTCCTGTGGGGCCCACGTGGTGCTGCTCTCCCCGGTGGGGTACCGGGAGCCCACCATCATGAAGAACTTCTTCCACATCGTGGAACGGTACAGGGCCGCCAGCTTCTCCTGCGTTCCCACGGTCCTCTCCGTGCTGCTGGATATCCCCATCGGGGAGAAAGATATCTCTTCCCTCCGGTACGTGGTATGCGGGGCCGCTCCCCTGAGCCAGGAGCTGTTCCGGCGGTACGAGGAACACTCCGGCATGAAGATCCTGGAGGGGTACGGTCTCACCGAGGGGGCCTGCGCCTCGGTGATCAATCCCAAGGACGGGGAGCGGAAGGTCGGGAGCATCGGGATCCGCATGCCCTACCAGGACGTAAAGATCGTGATCCTGGACGAGGAGGGTGAATACCAGCGCGACGCCGGGCCGGGGGAGATCGGGGTGGTGGCCATCCGCGGGCCCAACGTGTTCAAGGGGTATGTGGAGGAGGCGCACAACAAGGGGTTGTGGATCCAGGGGGAGTGGTTGAACACGGGGGATCTGGGGCGCATGGACGAGGACAGCTACGTGTGGCTCACCGGCCGGAAGAAGGAACTGATCATCCGGGGCGGGCACAACATCGATCCTGCCGCCATCGAGGAACCGCTCTACCAGATGGGGGCCGTGAGCGTGGTAGCCGCCGTGGGACGGCCGGATGCGCACGCAGGCGAGGTGCCGGTGGCCTACGTGCAGCTGAAGGAAGGGGTCTCGGCCACGGTCGATGAGGTCATGACCTACGCCAGGGAGCACATCGGGGAGCGTGCCGCGGTGCCCAAAGAGGTGGTGATCCTGGACGAGATCCCCCTGACGCCCGTGGGCAAGATATTCAAGCCCGCCCTGCGCTGGGACGCCACGCGCCGGATGTACGCTAAGGAACTGGAGGCCCTGGGGGATTTGGCGCTCTCGGTGGAGGTGGACGTGAAGGAGCACAAGGTCCACGGCACCGCGGTCCGGATCCGGGTGAAACCGGCGGCCGGGGTCACCGAGGATGCGCTCCGGGAGCGGATCGCCCAGATCCTTGCCCGGTACACCGTGCACTATGAGCTTGTGTTGGAATAATTAAGCAATAAATATGTTGTCATCCCGGTTCCGGATCAAGCCCGGAATGACGGAAAACATTGAACCCTTTTTTTCAACACCTATGAAAAAGCTATGGGCATTAAAAGAGGTAGCTTTTTCATATGATCAGCCTACTACAGAACATCGGAGGTGGTTCCATGGATCTGCTGCGTATTCTGGTGGCCATTCTTCTCCCGCCCCTCGGCGTGTT